>NZ_SRID01000048.1 GCF_004684805.1 Streptomyces palmae | reverse complement strand
CGTCTCCAAGCAGACCGTCTACAACCACTTCGGCGACGCGCTGCCGTTCGCCCTCGACCGCGGCCAGGAACAGCCGTTCCTTGTCGCCGAAGTGGTTGTAGACGGTCTGCTTGGAGACGCCGGCGGCGGCGGCGATGACGTCGACTCCGGCCCGCTGGTACCCCTCGCGCAGGAAGACGGTGACCGCGGCGTCCAGGATGGCCTGGCGCTTGGCGGGTTGGGGGCCGTGGGGCCGTCCGCGGGTGCCGCGCCGTACCGCGTTGTCCGTCCGCATGTCCGCCGCTCCTCTCTCCCCGCTCCCTTACCGGTGCCGACCGGCTGCTCTTGCCCGTGGGGCGTAGGCGCCCCTAGCCTTCCACATCTGGAATGGACTGGTCCGTCCAGTCTGGTTGAACGGCACCACACTTCGCGAGGAGAGGTTCATGGGCGCATCGGAGAACGGCGGCACCGACGGGCTGATCACGTTGGCGGCCGAGGCGCAGGACCAGCTGTTCCGTCAGGCCCGCACGGCGAACACCTTCACCCCCGAGCCGGTCACCGATGACCAGGTCCGGGCCATCTACGAGCTGGTCAAGTTCGGGCCCACCTCGCTCAACCAGCAGCCGCTGCGGGTGGTGCTGGTCCGTTCGCCGGAGGCACGGGAGCGGCTGGTGCCGCTGATGACCGGGCGGAACCGGGAGAAGACGGCCCAGGCCCCGCTGGTGGCGGTCCTCGGCGCGGATCTGGACTTCCACGACGAGCTGCCGAAGCTGGTGCCCTTCATGGACGATCCGCGGGCGCTGTTCGAGGACCCGTCGGCCCGTGCCGAGTCGGCGAAGTTCAACACGGCCATCCAGATCGGCTACTTCATCATGGGGGTGCGGGCCGCCGGGCTGGCCGCCGGGCCGATGATCGGCTTCGACAAGGCGGCGGTCGACAAGGAGTTCTTCCCGGACGGCCGGCACACCGCGTTGTGCGTGGTGAACCTGGGCAAGCCGGGTCCGGACGCCTGGCAGGGCCGGCTGCCCCGGCTGGCGTACGAGGAGGTCGTGACCTCGGTCTGACCGCCCGCCCGCCCGAAATCGCAAGAGACCGCGCGGAGGCCGCCGGCCCCGGTCGAACCGGGTGCCGACGGCCTGGCGGCGAGCGTGTGCTGAGGGCCGCTCAGCTCTCTATCAGCTCGTGGAAGACCACGGTGTCGAAGATGTCCTCCATGCGGGTGGCCCGGCCGTCCCGCATGGTCCAGGAGTGCACGAAGTCCAAGGTGGCGGTCTTCCCGCTGCGACTGGTCACCTCGCGGGTGCCGAACACCACGACCCGGTCGCCCTGCTCGATGAACTCCCGGGGGCTCAGCCGCATGCCGCCCAGGACGGTCGGCACCCGCGTCAGGAACTCCTTGATGCCGGTGTGTCCCAGCTTGGTGCCGCCCAGGCCGTACTTCTCCATGCCGTCCGGGTGCACCCACTCCACGTCGGGGTGCATGGCCGAGAGGATGCCGGCCACGTCCCGGTCGGCGAAGCCCGCGTAGGCGCGGCGGATGGTCTCGATGTTGGCGGATGCCATGGTGGTCGTCCTTACGCCTTGATGTGCTCGGGGTAGAGCGCCTCGACGGTGCGGCGGATGCCGTCCCGCCAGGGCACCTGGCAGGGGCCGGTGATCTCCAGCCGCTTGGCCGGGTCGAACTGGTAGGTCTCCCGGGTGACCTCGCTGGGGACCAGCTTGGCCTCGACGCCGGTCAACTCCTCCAGGTAGCGCACGCAGTCGGTGATGCCCACCGGCTCGTCACCGCCCCAGTTGACCAGGGTGGCGGGCACCGAGGCGGCCTCCCACAGCTGGGGAACCTGCCGTACCAGGTCCTCGGTGTGCAGCAGGGAGCACCAGTTCTGGCCCTCGGTCGGCACCGGGATCGGCTCGCCGGCGAGCATCCGCTTGAAGTACAGCATCGGCACGCCGCCGTAGCCGCCGGGCCCGTAGGCGATGTTGAGCCGGGCGATGGTGGTGGGCAGGCCCAGCACACCGGCGAAGGCGCGCACCGTTCCCTCCGCGGCGATCTTCCCGACCGGGTAGGCGGGCAGCCAGTCGGCGACACCGTCGATCGGGTCGGTCTCGGCGTACCGGTGGTCCAGCGTCTGCCGCTTGTAGAGGGCGCCGGTGGAGACGAAGAGGAACGACTCCGCGTCTCGGCAGTGCGTCATCAGGCGTCCGCAGGCGAGCGAGTTGACCTCGACCGCGGCGTTGAAGTCGCCGTCCTCGCCGCGGCGTACCGCGGAGTGGAAGACATGGGTGAAGTCGGTGGGCAGCCCGTCGTAGGCGGCCTCGCTGAGGTCGTCCATGTCCCAGCGGAACGTGGTGATCCCGTGGGCGCGCAGGGCGTCCTCGGAGCCCGGTGCGCCGAACCGGCCCAGGCACCACACCTCGTTGTGCTCCGCCAGGGCCATGGCCACCGGGCCGGCCACCTGGCCGGTGGCCCCGGTGACCAGGATCTTCTTCCCTTCCAACCTGTCACTCCCCATCCTCGCGCAGCGGGCCGTCGCCCAGTGCGCGGTCGAGCTCCCTGCGCAGTACGGCCTGGAAGGCCGCGACGTGCTGGGGGCCCATCAGCGTGTAGTGCTCACCCGGTACGTCGATGTACCGGTTCGGCTCCGTGGTGTGCTCGTCCCACCTGCGCAGCTCGTTCGCCAGCCAGTCCTCCTTGGTGCCCCGCAGCGGGACGGCGTAGAAGACCGTCACCGACCGCGTGGTGCCGGTGGGAGTGTAGGTGCGGCCCAGGTCGGTGAGCCCGTTGGCCAGCTCCGCCCAGGCGGTGAACTTCGGCAGGTCCAGGTCGAGTTCGGCCAGCCGGTCCTGGGGGGCGATCTCCAGCAGGTGGGCCAGCTGCTCGTCGCGGGGCAGCGGGCGCAGCAGGCCGGGCAGGTCGAGCGACTGCTTCTTGTTGATCAGGTCCAGGAAGAAGGCCAGGTTGACGGCGGTCTCAACGAAGTCGAGCTCCTCCATGCGGTACTTGATGTGCGGGGGGAGGTTGAAGCTGCCGACGAAGTCCACCCGCTCGCCCTGGGCTTCGAGCGCCTTGGCGATCTCGAAGGCGACCGCCCCGCCGAAGGAGTAGCCGGCGATCGCGTAGGGGCCGTGCGGCTGGCGCTCGCGGATGGCGGCCACATAGGTGGTGACCATCTCCTCGAAGCTCTCGAAGGGTCGCTCGCCCTCGTTGAAGCCGCGGGCGCGCAGCGCGTGGAACGGCCGGTCGCCGACGAAGTACTTGGCCAGGTTGACGAAGACCAGGACCTCGCCGACGCCCGGGTGGACGCAGAACAGCGGGGTCTTGTCGCCGCCGGTCTGCAGCGGCACCACCGGGTCGTACGTACCGGGGCCGGCCTGCCGCCCGCCGTCCAGCACGGCGGCCAGCCGCTGGGCGGTGGGGGCGGTGAGCACGGTGATGATGGGCAGGTCCGGGACACCGAGCCGCTGGTGCACCTGGTGGCGGAGGCGCAGGATGTCCAGCGAGGTGCCGCCCAGGTCGAAGAAGCTCGCGGTGGTGCTGATCCGCTCCGGGACGGTCTCGAACATCTCGGCGAATATCTCGGTGAGTACCCGCTCGGTGTCCGTGGCGGCCGGAGTGTGGCCGCCGAGCCTGCGCACGGTCAGCTCGGCGACCCGCTCGATCACCGCGTCGTAGCCGCCGGCCTCCAGCGTGCGGCGCATCCGCTGGCGCAGCGTCTTGCCCAGGCTCGTCTTGGGGAAGGCGTCCCTGGGCAGCGGCAGGATGTGGGTGGGGCGGAATCCGCAGTGCATGACCACGGTGGAGCGCACCGCGGTGAGCAGCCGGTACAGGGCGGCCTCGTCGTCCTGGTCGAAGTCCGGGTGGACGGCTATCACCAGCTGTTCGGTGTCGCTGCCGGGGCTCCGGGTGGGGAAGGCCGCGACATAGCCGCCGCTGACCCCGTCGAGCTGCTCCAGCGCCGCCTCTATCTCATGGCTGAAGTAGTTGACGCCATTGACGATGATGCTGTCCTTGCTGCGGCCGACCAGGGTGAGCCGGCCCTCCTCGTCGATGCGCCCCAGGTCGCCGCTGCGGAACCAGCCGTCGGTGGTGAAGGCCTCCCGGGTGGCGGCCTCGTTGCGGTAGTAGCCGCGGGTGATCATGGGGCCGTTCAGCTGCAGCTCGCCGACCTCGCCGGTCGGCAGCGGGTTGTTGTCGTCGTCCGCGACCCGCATCCGCAGCGCCTTGACCGTGGTGCCCAGGTTCGCGAACTCCTGACCCGCGTCGGCGGCCGGGAACTCCCGGTTGTAGATGCTGCCGGCGCAGGTCTCGGTCATGCCGAAGGCGGGCCACAGGGCGGTGCCGCGGAGCCCGAAGCGGGCGTACGCGGCGAGGAAGGCCTCCCCGGTGGCGACCACGTTGGCCTCGCCGCCGCTGACGATGTGCCGCAGCGCGCTCAGGTCGAGGCCCTCGCCACCGGCGGCCATCTCCTCCGCGACCCCGGGCGCCGCCGCGCTGAGCGGGGCGAGCAGGAAATTCGGGGTGAAGGTCATGGTGACCCGGTACCGGGAGGCGATGCGAAGGAACTGAAGCGGTTCTTCCAGAATGACCGCGGCTTGCGCATGCAATTGCGTGGCGCCCACGTAAAGGGGTAGCAAATGCGCTTCCATGAGCGCCGCCACATGGTCGTAAGAAATCCAGTTGAACGTGGTGTCGGCAGCGGTGAGCTCCTGCTTGTCGGACTTTCCGGCCATGGCGGCGAGCACATTCGCATTGCTCAGCATGACCGCCTTGGAATTCCCCGTGGAACCGGAGGTGAGGACCAGGACGGCCAGGTCCTCGGGTGCCGCCCGGTGGATCCGGTCCGCGGGTGCCGCGCCGCGCATCCTTTCCAGCGGGGCCACCGCGAGCCCCGGCACCGGGGGCAGTTCGGCGGCCATCGCCTCGGTGGTCACCAGCAGCGGGTGCTCCAGCAACCGGTCGACATGGGCGAGCTGGGCGGCCCAGCGCGCCGGGTCACCGGGCAGCGGGACCATCGGGCAGGGTACGAACCCGCCCAGCAGGCAGGCCCAGAACACGGTGAGGAAATCCCGCTGGTCGGGCAGGAGCAGGGCCACCTTGTCCTGCGGGCGCAGTCCGCGTTCGCGCAGTGCGGTGAGTATTCGGCTCGCCGCGTCGAGGAGTTCGGGGTAGGTCTGGACCGTGGATTCGCCGTCGGCACGGCCGAGCAAGTACCGTATTCCGACTTCCGGATGCTTTTCTGCCGCACTCACCAGTAGCTGGGCTAGATATTGCGGATCTTCCGTGTTTTCCGGCGCAGAATGGCCTTCTGGTCTTGCTTTCATTGCCCCAGCTGACCCCTTTCCACTTGATTGAGAGGCCCTGAAGGTAACAGTTGCGAACACACGTACTCCACGATCCTCTAGCGAGGCTCTAGGCAGGCTCTAGCACCGGCCCCGAGGTGGCGCCGCGGTCCGGACCGCGGCGAGGTCCTCCCCAGGCGAGCGCCGCCGAACGCCGCCGAGTGCCGGCGAGTGCCGGCGAGGGCCAACGAGCACCGCCGAGCACCGGCGGACGCTTGGGCTTGACGCGCGAGCACCGCGATATATCGTGAGAGAGGTATACGCGATATGTTGCGTCCCGCGGGTCCCACGCCCGGCGCCTCGCGCCCCGACCGGCACGGGCGCCACGGACGTCACGGCCGGCGGTCGCGCATTCGTATCGCCGAGTCATCGCCGAGTCTGGGGAGGCCAGGGATGTCGGACCGGTCCACATGGTCGCTGGGTGAACCGCGCAGGCTGCTGCTCGACGGCCCCGTCTCGGACCTCCAGGTGCGGGTGGTGGGCGGTTCGGTCGACATCGTCGGCACCGACTCCCCGGCCGGCGGAGGGGCCCGGCTGGAACTCACCGCCATCGACGGCCCGCCGCTCAGCGTGACCCACCACCAGGGCACCCTGACCGTCGCCTATGACGACCTGCCCTGGAAGGACCTGCTCACCTGGCTCGACGGCAGGGGCTGGCGGCGCAGCGTACGGCTGAGCCTCACCGTGCCGGCCGGCACCAACGCCTCGGTGGGGGTGATCGGCGCCGGGGCGGTGGTCTCCGGGCTCACCGGCCGTACCGAACTGCGCGGCGTACACGGCGACACCACGCTGGTCGGCCTGAGCGGACCGGTCCGCGCGGACACCGTCACCGGCCGGGTGGAGGCCCAGGCCGTCACCGGCGAACTCCGCTTCACCTCGGTCTCCGGCGACCTCACCGTCCTGGAGGGCGCCGGTCCCAGGATCCGCGCCGAGTCGGTCGGCGGCAGCCTCACCCTCGACCTGGCCCCCGGCGCCCGCGGCGCGGACCTCGGGCTGACCACCGTCTCCGGCGCGATAGCCGTCCGGCTGCCGCACCCGGCCGACGCCGAGGTGCGGGCGAGCACCACCGGCGGCGAGGTCTCCTGCGCCTTCGAGGAGCTGCGGGTGAGCGGGCAGTGGGGCGGCAGAAGGATCAGCGGCACCCTGGGCTCGGGCACCGGGCGCCTGAAGGCCACCACCGTCACCGGCGGCATCGCCCTGCTGCGCCGCCCGCCCGCCGAGGGCGACGAGGTGGCGCACGGCAGCGAAGGGAAGGTTCTCTGATGCCCCCCGTCTTCGCCCATGGCCGGCTGCGGCTCTATCTGCTGAAGCTGCTCGACGAGGCGCCCCGGCACGGCTACGAGATCATCCGCCTGCTGGAGGAGCGCTTCCAGGGGATGTACGCGCCGTCCGCCGGCACGGTCTACCCCCGGCTGGCCAAACTGGAGGCCGAGGGCCTGGTCAGCCATGCCACCGAGGGCGGTCGCAAGGTCTACTCGATCACCGCGGCCGGCCGGGACGAGCTGACCGACCGGGCCGCCGAACTCGCCGAGTTGGAGGTCGAGATCCGCGAGTCGGTGGCCGAACTGGCCGCCGAGATCCGGGAGGACGTCCGGGGCAACGCCGGCGCGCTGCGGCGCGAGATGCGGGAGGCCGCCCAGCGGGCCCGTACCTCCGCCGGCGGCGAGGGGGGCGAGGACGGCGGAGGACAGCCGGGCGGCGGGGAGGGCGCCTGGGGCGATCGCGAGGCGTGGCGGCAGGCCAAGGAGGAGCTGCGGCGGGCCCGCGAGGAGTGGAAGGAGCAGGCCCGCCGGGCGAAGGAGGAGAGCCGCCGCGCCCGGCGGGATGCCCAACGCGCCCGCGAACAGGCCCAGGAGGCCCAGGAACGCGCCTTCGAGGAGGTGCAGCGGATCGCCCGCCGGGTGCAGGAGCAGGCCCAGGAGCACGTCCGCGCCGGTGACTGGCAGCGGGCGCTGCGGGAGGGGCTGGCGGAGGTCTCCCGCGGGATGAGCCGGCTGGGCCGGCACGGCGGCCCCGACCAGGGCACGGAGCAACCGACGGCGGACCGGCCCGGCCCGAGCGGGGAGTGGGCGGCCCCGAGCGGCCCCAGCGGGGAGCGGGCGGCCCCCGGCGGCCCCGGTCTGGGCAAGGAGTGGTCGGCCGGCGAGGGACCCGGTCTGGGCAAGGAGTGGTCGGCGGCGGACCGTCCCGGCCCCAGTGGGGGGCAGCCGGCCCCGGGCGGCCCTGGCCCGACCGGCGAGTGGGCAGCCCCCGGCGGCCCAGGTCTGGCCGAAGAGCGGTCGGCCGGCGATGGCACGGTCGAGCCCGAGTGGGCCCGGGAGTTCCGCCCCTCCGGCGCCCCGGCCCGCGACCTGGACCGGCTGCTGGATCGCTTCCGGGACGGCATCCGGGACACCGCGCGGGACCACGGGGTGAGTGACCGGGCGCTGGCCGAGGCACACCGCGCGCTCGCCGCCACCGCGGCCCGGCTCGACCGGCTGCTGCGCGAGGGCCCGCGCTGACCGCGGGCACCGCCCCCGGGGCGGCGGTTGACTTCAACCCAAGGTGAGGTTTCACGATCGTGGTCGCCGGCCCTTCCCGGACCGGCCGCCGCGACCGAGGAGGCACCATGCCCAGCACGCCCGGCCACCCCGACCCAGCCGAACCCGGCGTCGGCGCGCCGCTGTTCAGCACCTGGAGCGTCGGCACCCCCGAACGCCAGCAGGCGGCGGCCCAGGCCATCGAGGCCACCTGGCGCGGCCGCCCCTGGCCGGATGCGAACCTCGTCTCCTACGGCGTCTACGCCGCCGACGATGGTGACACCCTGATGCACTACTCCCAGTGGCGCGAGGCGGCGGACTACTTCGCCTTCTTCGCGAGCCACCGGCAGGAGCGGAACGACTCCATCGACCAGGCGGTACCCGGGATCAAGCGGCTGGGGCTGTCCCAGTACCGGCTGTACCGCAGCCATGTCCCCGACCCGGACCGGCGGGCCGTGCGGGCGCCAGGGCTGATCGTCACGGTGGACGGGCGCTTCGACCCGGCGGCGGCGCACCGGCGCACCGAGTGGGTGGACACCGTGGTCGACACGCTCACCGCCGACCGGGAGAACCACCGCGAGCTGCTGGGCGCCCACTTCCACCTGCTGGTGGACGGCGCCCGGCACCTGAGCTCGGCCGCGGACCGGGTGTTCAACTACGCCGAGTGGACCAGCGAGGAGGCGTACGACCAGGCCATGGCGGCCCACTCCGGGCCGGCCGACTGGCAGCGGGTCGCGGACTTCCCCGGCTTCCGGGGATCCGAGATCACCCGCTACCGGCTCCTGCTGCACCTCCACCCGCAGGGCTGAGCGGCCGGGCCCGCCGGGGGCGGGCCCGGCTCCCCGCCACGACGCCGGCAGGGTCAGACGGTGAAGACGACCTTGCCGAACAGGTCGCCGCCGGCCATCTTCTCGAAGCCCTCGCGCGCCCGGTCCAAGGGCAGCACCGAGTCGACGACCGGCCGCACCCCGCGCGCCGCGCAGAAGCTCAGCAGGTCCTCCAACTCCTCCTTGGTGCCCATGGTCGAGCCGACCACCTTCAGCTCCAGGAAGAAGATCCGGTTCAGCTCGGCGGCCTTGGGGTTGGGGCCGGAGGTGGCGCCGGAGATGACCAGGGTGCCGCCCGGCCGGAGCGCCTTGACCGAATGCGACCAGGTGGCCGCGCCCACCGTCTCGATCACCGCGTCCACCCGGTGCGGCAGCCGCTCCCCCGGTGCGAACGCCGCCTCCGCGCCCAGTTCCACCGCCCGCCGGCGCTTGGCCTCGTCCCGGCTGGTGGCGAAGATCCGCAGACCGGCGGCGGCGCCCAGCACGATGGCCGCGGTGGCCACCCCGCCGCCGGCGCCCTGCACCAGCACCGAATCGCCGGGGCGCACCGAGGCGTTGGTGAAGAGCATCCGGTAGGCGGTCAGCCAGGCGGTGGGCAGGCAGGCCGCCTCCTCGAAGCTGAGCTGCCGGGGCTTGGGCAGCAGGTTCCAGGTGGGGACGGTGACCTGCTCGGCGAAGGTGCCCTGG
This sequence comes from Streptomyces palmae, assembly GCF_004684805.1. Lineage (GTDB taxonomy): Bacteria > Actinomycetota > Actinomycetes > Streptomycetales > Streptomycetaceae > Streptomyces > Streptomyces palmae. The sequence continues at coordinate 18,213 of NZ_SRID01000048.1, read as the reverse complement.
TAACGCTCGGTGAGGATGGAGCGGGGCTCGTGCGGGCCGACCCCGTGCCCGGTCTGCCCGATGACGGAGTGCAGGACCACCTCGTTGCCCTGCTCGTCGATCCCGGCCGCGTCGCAGCCCAGGATCATCGGAAGCGACTCCTCGCCCAGGCCCACCCCGCGCAGCGACCAGAGGTCATGGTGGTTGAGCGAGGCGGCCTTGACGGTGACGGTCGTCCAGCCGGCCCGGGCCTCGGGCGCGGGGCGCTCGCCCAGTTCAAGGCCGTTCAACGGCTGGTCACGGTCGATACGTGCGGCGTAGGCAGCGAACATGAGCTGACCCTATGTGAGCACGCCTGGCTCCGGGCAGACCGCGGGGCGGCCGGTCCGGCTGTGACATCCGGCACCCCCGGACGGCGGCCCTCCGAAGGGGTGGCCGCGGCGGGCGAAACCGCCAGGCCCCGGGCACCTCCGCGGCCCTCCGATTGGGGTGGCCGCGGCGGACGGGACCGTCAGGCCCCCTCGGACACCTCCGCGCCCCTCCGACGGGGGTGGCCGCGCTGGACGAGACCGCCGGGGCTCGTCGCGCACCTACGCGGCCATCCGATGGGGGTGGCGGCGGCGAGACCGCCAGGCCCCCTGGGACACCTCGCGGCCCTCCGATTGGGGTGGCCGCGGCGGGCGAAACCGCCAGGCCCCGGGCACCTCCGCGGCCCCCCGATGACGTGATCCCGGTGGACGAGGCCGCCGAGCCCGTCACACACCCCACTAGCGTCGAAGGCGGTACGGCACCGGGCCGTACCGCCTTCGACGGGGTGCGGGTCAGCGGCGGGCGACGCCCTCCGCACGGGCGGCCGCGGCGACCGCCGCGGTCACCGCGGGGGCCACCCGCTCGTCGAACGGGGACGGGATGACCTTGTCCGCGCTCAACTCGTCGGCCACCACGGCGGCCAGCGCCTCGGCGGCGGCGAGCTTCATGCCCTCGGTGATACGGGCGGCCCGCACCTGGAGGGCGCCCGCGAAGATACCCGGGAAGGCGAGCACGTTGTTGATCTGGTTGGGGTAGTCGCTGCGGCCGGTGGCGACCACGGCGGCGTACTTGTGCGCGATGTCCGGGTGGATCTCCGGGGTGGGGTTGGCCATCGCGAAGATGAAGGCACCGGGGGCCATCGTGGCGACCGCGGCCTCGGGGACCGTGCCGCCGCTGACCCCGATGAAGACGTCGGCGCCGTCCAACGCGCTCTCCAGGGAGCCGGAGAGCCCCGCCTTGTTGGTAAAGCCGGCCAGCTCGCGCTTGACCGGGGTGAGGTCCTCGCGGTCCGGGGAGACGACGCCCTTGCGGTCGCAGACCGCGACGTCTCCGATGCCCGCCTCGATGAGGATCTTGGTGATGGCCACACCGGCGGCGCCCGCGCCGGAGATCACCGCGCGCAGCGAGTCCAGCGACCGGCCGGTGAGCTTGGCGGCGTTGCGCAGGGCGGCGAGGGTGACCACCGCGGTGCCGTGCTGGTCGTCGTGGAAGACGGGGATGTCCACGCGCTCCTGGAGCTTGCGCTCGATCTCGAAGCACCGGGGCGCGGAGATGTCCTCCAGGTTGACGCCACCGAAGGAGGGTGCGAGGCGGACGACGGTGTCCACGATCTCGTCGACGCCGCGGCAGTCGAGGGCGATCGGCACCGCGTCCACGCCGCCGAACTGCTTGAAGAGGATGGCCTTGCCCTCCATCACCGGCAGGGAGGCCTCCGGGCCGATGTCGCCGAGCCCGAGCACCGCGCTGCCGTCCGTGACGACCGCGACGACCTGGGACTTCCAGGTGTAGTCGTGGACCAGCTCGGGCTGCTCGGCGATGGCGCTGCACACCTTGGCGACGCCCGGGGTGTAGGCGAGGGACAGATCGTCCTTGTCGCGCACCGGCACGGTGGCCTGCACGGCCATCTTGCCGCCCCGGTGCAGCGCGAACGCCGGGTCGAAGAGCTCCTCGTGATCTCCGTCCGTATCGCTGTCGCTGCGAGGATTAACGATCTCCGCTGACACTGATATGACCCCTTTGTCTTATTTCTTCTGAGGGTTTGACCGCTCCTGGTTGGGGAACGGGCGGGTACCGCGTTCGCTTTCCCGGACGGCAGTTAGCTGCCACGCACGGGAGCGGACGCCGGGCGCGCCGCACACGCGCCCTGAGCCCCGGGTGAGGGGTGTAAGGGTCTGTTCTACCGGATGAGGTCTTCCGGGACGAGTGAGTTCCGCCGGAGCACTGCGGAGCAATCGCGCCATCGCGTACCAACTGACGCAAAAGCCCGCCGAATGTCCATTTACTGAGACAGGGCACTGTGCGGAAGATCTCGTTCCGCTTCGTCACGCAACGGCCTGGCCAGGCGTTCCGGCCTACCACATCGCGGGGGTCACCCGTTATCCGATTTTGACATGACAGCCGGTCCGATCAGGGCCGTCCTGATGGCAGGATGCCCAAATCACACGAGGTGACGACACTCGAAAGTGCGTGCCTCGAACCAGTGGGACACCCTTCACCCGCAGGAGGAACCGCATGACCGCATGCACCACCCGTCGCACGTCCGCGGCCAGGTCACGCATGGCCGCGGTCGGCGCTATCGCGGTCACCGGAGCTCTACTGCTCACCGGCTGCGGCGACCAGCGCGACAAGAACACCGGCGCGACCGGCCCGTCCGGCGCCCCGTACTTCAACTTGCTGCCAAAGCACATCCAGTCCGCAGGCGTCATCAAGGTTGGTTCGGACATCAACTACCCGCCGGTCGAGTACCGGAAGAGCGGGAAGATAGTGGGTCTGGACCCGGACATCGCCACGGCGCTCGGCAAGCAGCTGGGAGTCCGTGTCGAGTTCAACAACGGCACCTTCGACACTCTGATCAGCGGCCTGGCGGCCCGTCGCTACGACATCGCGATGTCCGCCATGACCGACAACAAGGGCCGCCAGACCGGTGTCGACCCGGACAGCGGCAAGAAGGTGGGCAAGGGCGTCGACTTCGTCGACTACCTCACCGCCGGTGTCTCGATCTACACCAGGAAGGGCGAGGACCAGTCCATCAAGGGCTGGGACGACCTGTGCGGCAAGAAGATCGTGGTGCAGCGGCACACGGTCTCGCACGACCTGGCCAAGGCCCAGTCCAAGAAGTGCGGCTCCAAGGGCAAGATCGAGATCGAGGCCTTCGCCAACGACACCGAGGCCCAGACCCGGCTGCGCGGCGGTGGCGCCGACGCCGGCTCCAGCGACTTCCCGGTGGCGGCCTTCGCGGCCCGCACCTCCGGCGGTGGCAAGGACTTCGAGCTGGTGGGCGAGCAGGTGGAGGCCGCCCCGTACGGCATCGCGGTACCCAAGGACCAGGCCCAGCTGCGCGACGCGCTCAAGGCGGCACTGGACGGGCTCATCAGGACCGGTGAATACCAGAAGATCCTCGCCAAGTGGGGCGTCGAGGACGGCGCGGTCAAGGAAGGCAACATCAACACCGGTGCGTGACCGGCCCGTTCCGTGCTCTCGCTGAAAGGCACAATCCGTGACTGTTGAAAAGATCGACAAGCCGGGGTCGAAAGCCACCGGGCCGGAGACGCTGAAGGCCATTCCGGTCCGCCACTACGGCCGCTGGGTCGCCGCCGTCATCATCCTCGCCCTGCTGGCCATGCTGGTCTACGCCTTCGCCCGGGGCGACGTGAACTGGGGAGCCATCCCCGACAACTTCTTCAACGACGAGATCCTCCGCGGTGTCGGCAAGACCGTGTGGATCACCATCGCCTCGATGGTGCTGGGCGTGGTCCTCGGCATCATCCTCGCGGTGATGAGGCTGTCGAAGAACCCGGTGACGCAGGCGGTGTCCTGGGGCTACATCTGGTTCTTCCGCGGCACCCCGGTCTATGTCCAGCTGCTGCTCTGGTTCAACCTCGGGCTGATCTTCAAGTACATCAACCTGGGCCCGATCTACCAGGACGAGTGGTCGGACTTCATGACCCCGTTCCTGGCCGCCCTGCTCGGCCTCGGCCTGAACGAGGCCGCGTACATGGCCGAGATCTGCCGGGCGGGCATCCAGGCCGTCGACGAGGGGCAGACCGAGGCGGCGCAGGCGCTGGGCATGAGCCACGCCAAGACGCTGCGCCGGGTGGTGCTGCCGCAGGCGATGCGCGTGATCGTGCCGCCGACCGGCAACGAGTTCATCAACATGCTCAAGACCACCTCGCTGGTGATCGCGGTGCAGTACTGGGACCTGCTCCAGGCCTCCCAGGAGATCGGGTCCAACACCGGAGCCTCGGCCGAGATGCTGTTCCTCGCGGCCGCCTGGTACCTGATCCTCACCTCGGTGCTCAGCGTCGGCCAGTACTACCTGGAGCGGTACTACGCGCGCGGTTCCACCCGCAACCTGCCGCCCACCGTCTTCCAGCGGTTGCGCGCCAACCTGTTCTCGCTCAGCAACCGCTCCGGAGGTGTCGCATGACCGCCATGGTGAAGGCCGAACGCGTCCACAAGTCCTATGGCGCCGTGCAGGTCCTCAAGGGCATCGACCTGGAGGTCGCGCCGCGCGAGGTGTTCTGTCTGATCGGGCCGTCCGGTTCCGGGAAGTCCACCTTCCTGCGCTGCATCAACCACCTGGAGAAGATCAACTCCGGTCGGCTCTACGTGGACGGCGAGCTGGTGGGCTACCGCCAGCAGGGCAACAAGCTCTACGAGCTCAAGGACCGCGAGGTCGCCGCCAAGCGCCGCGACATCGGCATGGTGTTCCAGCGCTTCAACCTCTTCCCGCACATGACCGCGGTGGAGAACGTGATGGAGGCGCCGATCCAGGTCAAGCGGGAGAGCAAGGCGGTCGCCCGGGAGCGCGCGCTGAAGCTGCTGGACCGGGTGGGCCTGGGCGACAAGGCCGGCAACTACCCCTCCCAGCTCTCCGGCGGTCAGCAGCAGCGGGTGGCCATCGCGCGGGCGCTGGCCATGGAGCCCAAGCTGATGCTCTTCGACGAGCCCACCTCGGCGCTCGACCCGGAGCTGGTCGGCGATGTGCTCGACGTGATGCGCGGGCTGGCCGAGGACGGCATGACCATGGTCGTGGTGACCCATGAGATGGGCTTCGCCCGCGAGGTCGGCGACTCGGTCGTCTTCATGGACGACGGCGTGGTGGTCGAGTCCGGACACCCCCGCGACGTGCTGACCAACCCCCAGCACGAGCGGACCAAGTCGTTCCTCTCCAAGGTGCTGTGACCGGCGCGGGGGCGGTACGGGCCGACAGGCTCCGTACCGCCTCCGCGTGCGTCCCGGGCGGGGCCGCCGGGCGGTGAGACCCACATGGGCGACCCACGGGTAATACGCTCGTACCTGACGCATCCATTACGGATCCCCGACCGCCCCCGTGAGGACCACCCGTGGAACTGGCCTACTACTCGGACTACGCCGTGCGCCTGGTCAACAGCGAGGAGCCCGCGCGCGGCATCGACACCCTCACCTCGGTGGAGGCCGTACGGGAGCTCTTCGGACCCGGGCAGCAGGCGGCACGCCGGGCGGGCGAGGCGGACGTCACCCGGTTGCGGACGGTGCGCGGCCGGCTGCGCGCGGTCTTCGAGGCCGCGGCGGACGGGGACGAGGTACGCGCGGTGGACCTGCTCAACGCGCTGCTGCTGGAGTTCCCGGTGAGCCCGCAGATCTCCGGGCACGAGTTCCGGGACGAGGACGGCCGGCCGAAGTGGCACATGCACATCGCCGACCACGCGGCCAACGCCAGCGCCGGCTACACCGCGACCGCCTGCATGGGCCTCGCCTTCCAGCTCACCGAGCTCGGCGTGGACCGGCTCGGCGTCTGCGAGGCCCACCCCTGCCGCAACGCCTACCTGGACACCTCGACCAACCGCTCCCGGCGCTACTGCTCCGACCGCTGCGCCACCCGCGCCAACGTCGCCGCCTACCGTGCCCGGAAGCGCCTGTACGCCGAGCGTTCCGAGCGTTCCGAGCGGGTCGAGCGCCCCGGCAGCGGCCTGACCGCGGACGCCGCCCAGGCCAGCAGCGCGGCCGGCGAGCGCTGACCGCGCCCCCGGTCCGGCGGCGGACGCAGCCGCGCCCAGGCCCGGGCCACCACCAGCTCGTCCGGCACCACCCCGAACTCCCGGCTGTCGTTCTCCACGTACCGGTTGTCCCCGAGCACCCACCAGCCGCCGTCGCGCCGCTCCACCGCCCGCTTGACGATCAGCAGGTCCTGGCGGAACGGGTGCCGCAGCACCACCACGTCCCCCGGGCGCACGGAACCCCCGTACCGGACGACCAGCAGGTCACCGGCGCTCAGTGTGGGCACCATCGACGGGCCGTGCACCTCCGCGAGCCCGATCCCGCGCAGCCCGGGCCCCTTGCGCTCCCGATCCGCCTCGCGATCGCGCACCTGCTCCTGCATCCGGCACCTCCGGTCCCATCCTCCATCAGCCCGGGCGGCCTTGGACTTTTGGCCTAAGCCTCCCGGGGCGCCCGAGAAAAGCCTTCCCTCACGGAGTAATCTCGCACCTGAGAAGACGATCACGAGGAAGGACAGCTCTATGCTCTCCCGCCTGTTCGCCCCCAAGGTGAAGGTCAGCGCCCACTGCGACCTTCCCTGCGGCGTCTACGACCCGGCCCAGGCCCGTATCGAGGCCGAGTCGGTCAAGGCAGTCCAGGAGAAGTACCAGGCCAACGAGGACCCGCACTTCCGGGCCCGGGCCACCGTCATCAAGGAGCAGCGCGCGGAGCTCGCCAAGCACCACATCTCGGTGCTGTGGAGCGACTACTTCAAGGCGCCGCACTTCGAGAAGTACCCCGAGCTGCACCAGCTGGTCAACGACACCCTGAAGGCGCTGAGCGCGGCCAAGGCGTCCACCGACCCGGCCACCGGCCAGAAGGCGCTGGAGTACATCGCCCAGATCGACAAGATCTTCTGGGAGACCAAGCAGGCCTGAGCCCGCTTCCCTCCCGGCCCGCACCCGGCCACCCCCCGCACGGGGACGGTGGACCGGGTGCGGGCTTTTTCCGGCCTGCCGGCCGGTCGGCCGTGCCGGTCCGGCACCCGGCGCGGGGTGGCGCGGTAGGCGGTCCACCGCGAGGGGCACCGGTGGTCAGCGGGCGTAGGGCGCGGGCAGGCCGATCTGCCGTTTGACGGTGCGGTCGACGAGCACCGTCTCGACCCCGGTGATCTCCGGGATGGTCCCGGCCGCCTCACTCAGATAGGTGTAGAGCCCGTCCGTGTCCCGGCACACCACCGCGACCACGATGCTGTACCGGCCGCTGGTGGCAGCCGCGAAGGCCACCTCGCGGTGGGTGGCCAGCGCGGCTCCGGTGGACGCCAGCGCGGCGGGCGGCACGCTCAGCCACAGCAGCGCCTGGGTGTGCATGCCGATCGCGCGGGCGTCGAAGTCGACCTCGAAGTAGAGCAGCCCGGAGTCGGTGTGCTCCTGGAGCCGGCGGCGGGCGGCGGACTCCGACAGGCCGGTGCGCGCGGCCAGCTCGCTCACCGTGCTCCGCCCGTCCTCGGCCAGCACCTCGAACAGCGCGGTGTCCACCTCGTCCAGCCGGGTCACACCGCCCTCGCAGCGGCGGGCGGACGGACCGTAGGGACCGTCCGCCCGGCCCCGGCTCAGTTCGGCACGCTGCTCCTCGGTGAGCGGCCGGGTCCAGCCGGTCCACGGCGCCGGGCCGCCCCGGAAACGGCGCAGCACGCAGTGCCCGGTGACGCCCACCACCCGGGGCGTCCGCGGCAGTTTGGCGAGCAGTGCCTGGCTCTGGTCGGGGGCGGCCCGCAGTCCGCAGACGATCTCGGTGCCGTCGGAGGACAGTTGCACCCAGTTGGTGTCCGGGCGGGCCGCCAGCACCCCCGCGATCCGCTCGGTGGCGTCCGGCACGCAGGTGATCCGCAGCATCCAGGCGGCCTGCCCGATCAGGTTGAGGTACGGCTTGCCGATCACGCGCAGCACCCGTGCGCCGCGCAGCCGCCGGTACCGGCGGGCCACGGTCTGCGCGGACACCCCGAGCACCTCGCCGATCCGGCTGAAGGAGGCTCGGCCGTCGATCTGCAGGGCCTGCACGATCCACTGGTCCAGCTCATCGCACATGGAGTTTTCCACCGCCACAGACTGGCCGACGGCAGATCCCGCCGCAAACCCCGGTCCGGCTGTGTCGGACGGCCCCGATGGGCGCACCGTGGGGGCCTTGTCTGACCCTGTCCCGCCACAACAGCCCTGAGAGGGGTTTCCCGATGCGCAAGTGGTGGCCCTTGGCCGCGATCGGCCTGGGTGCGTTCATGCTCCTGGTCGATGTCACCATCGTCAATGTCGCCCTGCCGGAGATGGCGAACGACCTGGACGCCTCCTTCACCGACCTGCAGTGGGTGATGGACGTCTACGCGCTGGCGCTGGCCGCGCTGCTGCTCGGCGCGGGCATCGCCGCCGACCGCCTGGGCCACCGCCGGGTGTACCTGATCGGCCTGGTGGTGTTCGCCGCCGCCTCGCTGGGCTGTGCGCTGGCCCCGTCCGCCGGGCTGCTGATCACCGCCCGGGCGATCCAGGGAGTGGGCGCGGCGGCGATGTTCGCCACCACCATCGCCCTGCTCAGCACCACCTACCAGGGTCGCGACCGGGCCGTGGCCTTCGGTGCCTGGGGCGCGATCAACGGCGCGGCGGCCGCCTCCGGCCCGATCCTCGGCGGACTGCTCACCGAGCACTTCGGCTGGCCGTGGGTGTTCGCGGTGAACGTGCCGGTGGCCGTCCTGGCGGTGCTGATCACCCGGCGCACCGTCGCCCCCGGCGCCGGGCGTGAGCGGCGGCTGGACATACCCGGTATGGCCACCTTCACGCTCGCCATCGCCGCCCTGACCTTCGGCCTGATCCGCACCAACGAGGCGGACTGGTCCGACCCGACGGTCTGGGGCCCGCTGCTGGGGGCCGCGGTGTCGCTGGCGGCCTTCGTCGCCATCGAGCTGCGGACCGCCGAGCCGATGCTGGACCTGGGCCTGTTCCGGCACCGCGCCTTCGTCGGCTTCCTCACCGGCGGTGCGCTGCTGTCCATCGCCGCCTGGGCGATGTTCCCGTACGCCTCGCTGTGGATGCAGAAGGTGCTCGGCCTCGGCCCGGTCGCCACCGGGCTGGTGATCATGCCGATGAGCCTGGTGTCCTTCGTCGTCCCGCTGATCATGAGCCGGTACGGGCAGCGGGTTCCGGCGCGCTGGTCGGTGTCGCTGGGGCTGCTGGCCATCGGCGTCGGCGGGCTGCTCCAGGCCCGGGTGGGCGCCGGCTCCGAGGAGACCGTGCTGGTCCCGGGCATGCTGCTGATCGGCCTGGGCGCCGGTCTGGCGCTACCGCCGCTGTCCTCCGCGGCGATGGCCACAGTGCCGGCCGAACGGGCCGGGATGGCCGGCGGCACCCTCAACACCGCCCGGCAGCTGGGCTTCGCCCTCGGGGTGGCGGTGCTGGGTACGGTGTTCTCGAACCGGCTGCCGCACGGCATGGCCGGCGCTTCCGGCGCGGACGTGGCCGCCGCGCTGCACCGCTCCTATCTGGTGTCCGGGGCGATCGGGCTGGCCGGCGCGGTCCTGGTGTGGCTGCTGGTGCGGACGCCGTCCGGGCACGGGGACCAGGCCGCCGAGGACCGCCCGGCCGGCGCCGGCGCGGAGCCGCTCGCCGCTCCGGACGGTCAGAACCGCCAGCGGGTCTGACCGTAGGCGCCCTTGCGGAAGCCGAACGCGGTGGCCGGGCTGACCTGGAAGACCAGGGCCCGGCCGCCCTGCCCCGCGAAGGCCCCGTCCCGGACGTCGAAGTGCCACTCGCTGCCGTACTTCGCCTCGTACGCTGCGGCCACCCGGCGCAGCGGGGTCTCCTCGGTGACCGGCAGCGCCGGGCCCTCGACCACCAGGTCGAGCCCGCGGTCGAGGACGTTGACCCCGGTGGTCAGCACGCAGTTGGGGTTGGCCGCCAGGTTGCGGGCCTTGCGTTCTCCGGCGCCGGTGCAGAAGTGCAGCGCTTCGTCCAGCCAGACCGCGAGCAGCGGGGTGACGTGCGGGCGTCCGTCCGGGCGGACCGTGGAGAGCCAGTACAGCTCTGCGGTCTCCAACTGCTCGCGGGCTTCGGCCCAGGTGGTGGGGGTGGCCTCCGGGGCGCTGTACCGGGGGTCCAGTCGGGTGGCCGGTTCCTTGCGGGGCATCTCGCCTCTCCCTTCCCAGGTGCTGGGCAGCCTAGGGGGTGTCCGAGGGCCGGCCGTGGATTGCGAGGCCGCCGGGGCCCGTCGGACACCCCTGAGGGGCCGCGGCCGACCCGGGTGGGCGCGGTTCGGGTGCGTACGCCCGCCGGGCCCGGCGGGCCCGGCGGGGCCGGGGCGCGCGGGGCCGCGCACGGGCCCGCGAGGGGTACGGACCGGGGCGCGACACTGGGTGCGCACGGGGCGCGGGACCGCCCGGGGCGCGTGCGGCAGTGGTGTGACCCCTGCGGGACCGCGCCGACGGCGTGACGTCACTGCGGGACCGGCACCGGCACCGGTAACCGCTCGGGGAGCTGGAACGGCGGCAGCGGGGGGTCCTGGCGCACCAGCCAGGCCCGGTAGGCGGTGCACGACCAGGCCACCTCCCGGTAGGCGGCGGCCAGGTCGCCGAAGACCGCCTCGATCCCCGGCGGCGCGGCGGCGCCCGCCCGGCAGGCCACCATCAACCGCACGGTGAGCGGGTCGCCCTCCAGCGGACGTACCGCGGTGCCCGGGCGGGCCCGGGCGGTGGGCTGGCAGGGGCTCACCACCTCGCCCGCGGCCACCAGGTCGGCGGCGGTCATGTAGTCGCCGTAGACCATCCGGGGGTTGATCCCGGCGGCGGCGAGGACCCGGCGCAGGCCGGTCAGCTCGCCGTCCACGGACGGGTCCACCATCCACTGGTCGTGGGCGAGGTCGACGAGCCGGACCACCGGCAGCCGGGCGGCCGGGTGGACATCCGGGAGCACCACGAACTGCGGCTCGCGCGGTACCAGGACGCGTAGCTCCACCCCCTCCGGAATGCGTAGCGGGGCACCGGCGACCTCGTGTACGAAGGCCACGTCCAGTTGATGGTCGGCGATCATCTGGAGCAGTGAGTTGGGGGACGCGTCGGTGCGGATGGTGGTGTCCACGTCCGGGAAGCGGGCGCGCAGTCGGCGCAGCCAACCGGGCACCGCGCGGCTGTTGGTGCTGCCGATCCACAGCCGGGATCCGGTGGCCCGGCCGGCGGCCGATCTGGCCTCCTCGATCAGGGCGTTCATCTCGGCCACGATGGGCCGGGCCCGGCCGAGCACCGAGCGCCCCAGCGGAGTGACCCGGCTGCCGGTGCGCTCGCGGGTGAAGAGTTCGCCGCCGATGGCGTTCTCGATCCGCTGGAGTTGGGTGGTCAGGGAGGGTTGGGTCATGCCCAGCAACCGTGCCGCCTTGCGCACGCTGCCGGTGTCAGCGATGGCGCACAACGCCCGAAGGTGCCTGACTTCAAGCTCCACGCGGGGAGCATAGCGGCGCCTGAACACCTCACACCAGGGACGCAAAGAGGGGCCAAACTGGCATCAACGACCCTCCCCCGCAGGGTGATAGGACCGGGTTATCGCCCCCTGGCATCTCGGCACCACGGCCGGATTCCCGAAGACTCGGCGTCACCGATAGTTCATCCCAAGGCTCCTGGACCGCACCCCCCACTTCTCCACCGGCGGTCCAGGAGCCCCACGGATGATGAGGGAGCCCCCCACACAAGGCTCCGCGCGTCGGTGGACGTCGCCGCACCCGGTCACGGGCCGGCGGCGGGCCCGACCGCGGTCCTGTCCGCGCCGAAGTCGCCGCGCCCCCGGGCACGGTGACCGCCCCCGTCGCCGATGGCGCCGACGGGGCCGGCCCGTGGGCGGGCGAGAACGGCGGCCCCGCCCCGCCACCTGCCCCGGTCGTCCCGACCGGGGCTGACCGGACGGACCGATACGGCCGGTCAGCCCGCCGCCGCACCCGCTGCACCGAGCGGGCGTGGCGGCACTTCAGCCACCGACCCCGGTGCCGGTGTAGCCCTCCGGCACCGGGGTCGGCTCCAACCACCCGCCGCCGCCCGCGACTCGGCGCCCGGCGCACCCCGGCGCCCGGTATGCCGGCACCGCCGGAACCGCCGGAAGCAGAGCGTCCGTGGGGCGGCACCGGGCAGCTCCCGGCCGCGCGAACCCGGCCCTCGGGCACCGGCCCTCGGTACCGCCGGCGCCTCAGCTCTCGGCCGCGCCCGCCGCGACCAGGGCCGGGGCCAGCGCCGCGGCCATGGTGGGCAGCGGGTCCAGCAACTCGGCCACCCCGCCGGCGCGCAGGGTGCGCAGCACCGCGCGGTTGGCGCACACCAACCGCAGCAGGCCGCCCCGCTCCCGCATCCGGCGGTGCGCACGGCACAGCAGGGAGAGCCCCGAGCAGTCGAGGAAGGTGGCCGGGGTCAGGTCGATCACCACCGAGGGGGCGCCGCCCCCGGTCGCCGTGTCCAGCGGCGGACCGATCCGCACGGCACTGCTGATGTCCACCTCGCCGTGGACCTCCACCACGGTGCACCCGCCGGTGCGGTAGGTCCGGGCGTACGACATGGGCGCGGCCTGCGGCCACGCGTTCTCGTCCTGGAACACGCTGTCCTTCTCCCCCGTCCGCTGCGACTCCGATGGGCGGGGCGTGCCGCCGTCGGCACCCCCTGGCCTTGGCGCACCGGAGCCGGGTGACGTGGAGGCGAGGGTAGGGACCCGGAAGGGCCGCCCGAGGTGCAGAAACCATTCGCACCAGGGGTAATGCCCTCAATGGAATGAATCCCCGCCCCGCCCCATTGACGTGTGGACGGGCGAGCGCTCAGGCGGCCGACGCCAGGTCGTCGAGCACCTCGAACGCATCGGCCAGCCGCGCCAGGCGCAGCAGCCGGTGCAGCCGGGGGTCGTCGATGACCAGTCGCAGCCGTCCGTCACGTGCCAGCACGCGGTTGCGCAGCCGGCACAGCACCGACAACCCCGCGCAGTCCACGAAGGTGACCCGCCGCAGATCGAGCACCACGTCCGGACGTCCGGCGCGCGCTACCGCGTCCAGCCGGTACCGGACCTGCTCGGCGGCGAGTATGTCCAACTCTCCCGCGATCTCCACCAGTGTGATCCCGCCCAGCCTCCGCTCCCGGAGACCGATGACGGGCCGTTCGTCGACCATGTCGCACCCCCCGCTCGGGGCTTGCCTTCCTCGGATGGCATACCCACTCACTCGGCCTGTCAGTCACACTCTGTCAAGAAGACATGCCCAAGCGCTAGGCGTTACTTGCAGGTAATGCACTCGCGTCCCAGATTTCATCACTCTGAGTAATCAGTTCGGGAGCCGTGTCGTCCTGCGACTGAGTCCTGTGCGCGGATGTCTGGCAAACGGTGAAAGCTCCAGATCTTCGGGTGCAACGTTGGCGGATCCCGCCCCCCGTACCGCCCGGTGCGCCCCCAAGACTGGGACGAACCGAACCAGGGGGTGCGCCGACACCTCGAAGGGGGACCGCCCGATGACCGGAGCGCGCGTGGTGGCCGTCGGCCACTACCAGCCCGCCCATGTCCTCAGCAACGAGGACCTCGCGAGCATGGTGGACACCAGCGACGAGTGGATCCGCAGCCGGGTCGGCATCCGCACCCGGCACGTCGCCCGGCCGGACGAGACGGTGGACGAGATGGCCGCCGCCGCGGCCGCCAAGGCGCTGGCGCACAGCGGTCTGCCCGCCGCCAGCATCGACCTGGTGATCGTGGCCACCTCCACCGCGATCGACCGCAGCCCCAACATGGCCGCCCGGGTCGCGGCCCGGCTGGGACTGTCCTGCCCCGCGGTGATGGACCTGAACGTGGTGTGCGCCGGCTTCACCCACGCCCTGGCCACCGCGGACCACACCATACGGGCCAAGGCCGCGGGCGCGGCGCTGGTCATCGGGGCCGACAAGTTCACCATGGCCGCCGACTGGACCGACCGCTCCAGCTGCGTGCTGCTCGGCGACGGCGCGGGCGCCGCGGTGGTGGTGGCCGACCGCCCGGCAGCCGGCGAGGCACCGGGCATCGGGCCGGTGGTCTGGGGCTCGATGCCGGAGATGAGCCACGCCGTCCGCATCGAGGGCACCCCGCCGCGGTTCGCCCAGGAAGGCCAGGCCGTCTACCGCTGGGCCACCACCCAGCTGCCGCCGATCGCCCGGCAGGTCTGCGAGAAGGCCGGGGTACGGCCCGAGGACCTCGGGGCGGTCGTGCTGCACCAGGCGAATCTGCGCATCATCGAGCCGGTGGCCCGCAAGCTCGGCGCGGTCAACGCGGTGATCGCCCGGGATGTGGTGGACTCCGGGAACACCTCGGCGGCCAGCGTGCCGCTCGCGCTGTCCAAGCTGGTGGAGCGCGGCGAGGTGGAATCCGGCGCCCCGACGCTGCTCTTCGGCTTCGGCGGCAATCTGTCCTATGCGGGCCAGGTCATCCGCTGCCCGTAGGGGCAGCACCCGGGCCTGGCTCAGACCTCGGTGTCCCGCGCCGGGCCGGGCGTCCCAGCGTGCCCGGACCGTCGGCGTCCCTCGCCGGGCCGAGCCCTTGATCCGCGCCTTTGGGCCTGCGTCGGCGCACCGCCTGCCCGGCGTCCGATTCGTTCAAGACCGCGGGCCGGGCGGCTGCCTACGCTGACCCCATGACCGCACGATTCGACGCCATCGGACTGATCACCGCCGATCTGGCCGCCTCGCTCGACTTCTACCGGCGGCTCGGCCTGGACATCCCGGCCGACGCCGCGAACCAGCCCCATGTCGAGGCCACCCTGCCCGGCGGGCTGCGGCTGATGTGGGACACCGAGAAGACCGTCCGCTCCTTCGACCCCGACTGGACGCCGGGCACCGGTGCGGGCCGTACCGGCCTGGCCTTCGCCTGCGACAGCCCCACCGAGGTGGACACGGTCTACACGGAGATGGTGGCCGCCGGAGCCGAGGGCGCCAAGGAGCCCTGGGACGCGTCCTGGGGGCAGCGCTACGCGCAACTCCGCGACCCGGACGGCAACGCGGTGGACCTGTTCGCGCCGCTCACCCCGGAGGCGGCGGACTCCTGAGACTCGGCCCCTCGCCGGGCGGGCCGCCGGGGCCGGTCGATGAGCGTGCTCAGCGGCACTCCGGTCAGCGCCCGCACCTCGCGGGCCAGGTGCGCCTGGTCCGCGTAGCCGGTGGCCGCCGCCACCTGCGCGTACGGGACCCCGGCCCGTACCTCGTCCAGGGCCCGGTTCAACCGCACCACCCGGCCCAGGGTCTTCGGCCCGTAGCCGAACGCCGCCAGCGACCGCCGGTGCAGCTGCCGTTCGCTCAGCCCGGCCCGGGCGGCGATGGCCGCCACCCGGTCGCCCCCGCGCAGGGCCGCCACGACCCGGGGGATCAGGGGGTCGACCGGCGGTGCCGCCCGCAGCCGGGCCAGCGCCGCCGCCTCCAGCACACCGCCGGGCGTCAGCCGAGAGCCGCCGGCCGCGCTGCCCTGTCGCGGGCTCACGGACCCGTACCCCTCGCCCGGGCTGCCGGCCCCCTCGCCCGGGCTCCCGGCCGCGCTGCCCGGGCTCCCGGCCGCGCTGCCCGGGCTCCCGGCCGCGCTGCCCGGGCTCCCGGCCGCGCTGCCCGGGCTCCCGGCCGCGCTGCCCGGGCTCCCGGCCGCGTTGCCCGGGCTCCCGCCCTCGGACCACCGCTCCAGCGCGCCGATGATCCGCCGCACCTCCGCGGCCGGCCACAGCGCGTCCAGCGGCACCCGTAGATCGCGCAGTTCATGCGCGGGTACGCCGAAGACGGCGGGGCCGGTGCCGGGGGCGAAGCGCAGCCCGGTGCAGCGGGTGCCCGAGGGCACCTGGGCGAGCTGGGCGACGGTGTCCGGACCGGCGACGATCAGTTCACCCGCCGACCCGGTGTCGCACCAGATCAGATCGGTGCAGCCGTCGGGGAGGATCCGCTCCGGGCCGGGGCCCGCGGTACGGGTCCACAGCACCGCTCCGGCCGGTCGAGCGGCCCGTTCCCGGTACATGCCCCCAGCTTCCCAGCTCCCGGTCCGCACCGGAGCGCCGGGACTCCCTCCGGAGCGGCCCTGCCCCGGCCGCCCGGGGCAGGGCCGTGTGCTCAGGGGACCTCGCGCAGGTAGACCGCGTCGCAGGAGTGGCAGCGGGTCTCCTCGGCGGCGCCCCACTCCTCGGCGGGCAGGGTCTCCGCGTCGGCGGCCAGTTCACGTCCGCACAGCGCGGCCGTACCCGCGCCGCGCACCATGTGCCAGATCATCACCGGCGCGCCCGCCACCCGACCCGAGCTGCCCTCCTCGTACTCCGCGCGCATCTCGTGCTGCATGGCGGTACACCTCCCTTTCCACCATGCGCCCACCCGAGGCCGCCCCGCCACCCGCGCCGGGGCCACCGCCGACCGCGCCCTTGGAGCCAAGGCGCTCAGAAGACCGACCAGCCGGTCAGGGTGGTGAAGGCGTCCAGGGCCGCCACCCCGGCCACCGAGTTGCCGTGCGCGTCCAGGCCCGGGCTCCACACCGCCAGCGTGCAGCGGCCGGGGATCACCGCGACGATGCCGCCGCCCACGCCGCTCTTGCCGGGCAGCCCGACCCGGTACGCGAAGTCGCCCGCCGCGTCGTAGGTGCCGCAGGTGAGCATCACCGCGTTGATCCGCTTGGCCTCGCGCGCGGACAGCAGCCGGGAGCCGTCCGCGCCCAGCCCGTGGCGGGCCAGGAAGGCGCCGGCGGTGGCCAGGTCGCGGCAGCTCATCTCGATCGAGCACTGCCAGAAGTAGTGCTCCAGCACGGTGGGGACGGGGTTGTCGAGGTTGCCGTAGGCGGCCATGAAGTAGGCCAGCGCCGCGTTCCGGTCGCCGTGCTCGGACTCGGAGGAGGCGACCGCCGGGTCGAAGGAGATCTCCGGGTTGCCGCTCTGGGCGCGTACGAAGTCCAGCATGGTGGTGCTGGCGTCGCCGGTGAGCGACTGGAGCCGGTCGGTGACCACCAGCGCGCCCGCGTTGATGAAGGGATTGCGCGGGATGCCGTTCTCGTACTCCAGCTGGACCAGGGAGTTGAACGGGTTGCCGGACGGCTCGCGGCCCACCCGCCGCCACAGGCTCTCCCCGTCCTGGGCCAGCACCAGGGCCAGCGCGAACGCCTTGGAGATGCTCTGTATGGAAAACGGTGTCTGCCAGTCGCCTATCCCGGTGACCGTGCCGTCCACGTCCGCGAGCGCCATCCCGAACCGCCCGGCGTCCACCGCGGCCAGCGCCGGGATGTACGAGGCCACCTGCCCCCGTCCGACATGCGGGGCCACCTCGGCCGCGACCTGGTCGAGCACCGCCTGATAGTCCATCTCCGCCCTCTCCCGAGCATCACCGGTCCCATGTCCGCCGCGCCCTCCGCGCGCTCCGCGCCGACCGCCGGGCCCGCACGGCCGGATCAGCTCGCACGATAACCGAACAGCCCGCTGTTGGAATCCGAACAAACTGGTCAGGTGGCCCATCTGCCGGTACAAGCGGTGATAGGGACACGGCGGTACGCGACCGGCGTCCGTCACCGACACGGAACGGAGGCGGCCATGGCCCCACCCATGTCCGCGGCCGGCTTCCTCAACGCGCTGCGGAACGAGGGCCTGCGCGTGGTGGAAGTCGGCGACTGGAAGACCCACAACCGGGACCGCAAGGGCCCCTGGGGGCCGGTGCACGGGGTGATGATCCACCACACCGTGACCTCGGGCACCGAGGAGACGGTCCAGCTCTGCCGCGACGGATACCCGGCGCTCCCCGGACCCCTGTGCCATGGCGTGATCGCCAAGGACGGCACCGTGCACCTGGTCGGCTACGGTCGGGCCAACCACGCGGGATCCGGCGACGCCGACGTGCTGCGCGCGGTCATCGCCGAGAAGGCCCTGCCGCCCGACAACGCCGCGGACACCGACGGGAACCGCCACTTCTACGGATTCGAGTGCGAGAACCTGGGCGACGGCCAGGATCCCTGGCCGCCCGCCCAACTGGCGGCGATCGCGAAGGCCGCGGCGGCGGTCTGCCGCCGCCACGGCTGGACCGAGCGGTCGGTCATCGGACACCTGGAGTGGCAACCGGGCAAGATAGATCCGCGCGGCTTCTCCATGGACTGGCTGCGCTCGCGGATCGCCGAACAGCTGAAGTAGCCCCCGCCGGCCTCGAACGGCTCACCCCCGACCAGCCCCCTGCCGCCGGGCGCGGGCGACCACACCCCCGCCGGCGGCCGACAATGGGCGGGTGAGCCGCCC
>NZ_SRID01000489.1 GCF_004684805.1 Streptomyces palmae | reverse complement strand
GGGAGTGGGTGGGGGCGGCCCGGCGGCGGCGGGTCACAAAGCATCCCCCCGGTGGGTTGCGTTCCTATATCAGTTGACGACGTCCATCGCGAATTTGCTCGTAGCAGTAATCTCTTGATATAGCCAGACCGCTTCGACCTGCGATGACGGCATGAATTGTCACGTATCGTGATCGCTCGAACGCTTCGCGTATGAAGATCACCGCTCATCCGACTTCATGATCCTTCGTCAGGTGGTGGAGATCACAAAGTCGTTCGCGTACCCGTGTCGCAGATCACAGAGCGACAGGCATAGGATGCAGGCGAATCGGGCTTGTGAACTGCCTCACATAGACACGATCTTCTATGCGGCGGTGCGCCTGCCTGGTGCGGAAGTCCACCCCGGCCCCGGCCGGGAGAGCCCACAGTCATCGTCGACGAAGGGAGCGAGGACGGTGAACGCGTACGCGCCCATCCTCGTACTGGGAGCACTAGGGGCAGCCTTTGCGATCGGTTCCGTCATCCTGGCGTCGATCGTGGGCCCCAAGCGGTACAACCGAGCCCGGCTCGAGGCCTATGAGTGCGGGATCGAGCCCACGCCGCAGCCCACGGGCGGCGGGCGCTTCCCGATCAAGTACTACCTGACGGCGATGCTCTTCATCGTCTTCGACATCGAGATCGTCTTCCTCTACCCCTGGGCCGTCACCTTCGACGCGCTGGGGCTGTTCGGACTCGTGGAAATGCTCCTCTTCGCACTCACCGTCTTCGTCGCCTACGCCTACGTCTGGCGCCGCGGCGGCCTGGAGTGGGACTAGGGCCCCCGGGGCCCGAGCGGAGCCAACGGGAGAGAGGGCACATCGCATGGGTATCGAAGAGAAGCTGCCGAGCGGATTCCTGCTCACCACGGTCGAGAACATGGCCGGGCTGGCCCGAAAATCGTCGGTCTTCGGCGCCACCTTCGGTCTGGCCTGCTGCGCGATCGAGATGATGTCCACCGGAGCCGCGCGCTACGACCTCGCCCGCTGGGGCATGGAGGTCTTCCGGGGCTCACCGCGCCAGGCCGATCTGATGGTCGTCGCCGGCCGGGTCAGCCAGAAGATGGCTCCGGTGCTGCGCCAGGTCTACGACCAGATGCCCAACCCCAAGTGGGTGATCTCCATGGGCGTGTGCGCCTCCTCCGGCGGCATGTTCAACAACTACGCGGTCGTGCAGGGCGTGGACCACGTCGTGCCGGTCGACATCTACCTGCCCGGCTGCCCGCCCCGGCCCGAGATGCTCATCGACGCGATCCTCAAGCTGCACCAGAAGATCCGCGAGGAGAAGCTCGGCGTCAACCGCGAGCAGGCGGCCCGCGAGGCGGAGGAAGCGGCGCTCAAGGCGCTCCCCACGATCGAGATGAAGGGGCTGCTGCGGTGAGCGACGCGAGGGAGTCTTCGAGGGAGTACGGAGGGGCGCAGTGACCAGCGAAGAGCAGCCGGACGCACGGAACCTGCCCGGCCAGCGCGGCGACACCGGTGAGGTCATCGGCGTACGGAAGGGCATGTTCGGCGCCAACAACGGCGGCGACACCACCGGCTACGGCGGCCTGGTCCGCACCGTGCGGCTGCCCGGCGCGGCGAGCCGCCCGTACGGCGGGCCGCGGGGCGGTGAGGGCTACGGCGAGTTCGACGAGATCGCCGACGAGCTCGAAGGCGCCCTGGAGGAGCAGGGGCTGCTGCCGGAGAACGCGATCGAGAAGACGGTGGTGGACCGCGGCGAGCTGACCTTCCACATCGCCCGCGAGCACCTGCCGCTGGTCGCCCGCACCCTCCGCGACGACCCGGCCCTCCGCTTCGAACTGTGCACCGGGGTGAGCGGAGTGCACTTCCCCGGCGACAAGGGCCGCGAGCTGCACGCCGTCTACCACCTGCGCTCGATCACCCACAACCGGCTGATCAGGCTGGAGGTCACCGCGCCCGACAGCGACCCGCACATCCCCTCGCTCGTCAGCGTCTATCCGACCAACGACTGGCACGAGCGCGAGACCTACGACTTCTTCGGCCTGGTCTTCGACGGACACCCCGCGCTCACCCGGATCATGATGCCCGACGACTGGCAGGGCCACCCGCAGCGCAAGGACTACCCCCTCGGCGGCATCCCCGTCGAGTACAAGGGTGCCGAGATCCCGGCTCCCGACCAGCGGAGGTCGTACAGCTGATGTCTGCTCCCCACTCCTCCCGCCCGTCGCCCGGCCACCCCTCGCCGGAGGGGCCGCGGTCGACCGCCGGCCCGCGCGAGACCACCGAGGGCACCGTCTACACCGTCACCGGTGGCGACTGGGACGAGGTCGTCGCCGGCGCGGCCAAGGCCGACGACGAGCGGATCATCGTCAACATGGGGCCGCAGCACCCCTCCACCCACGGGGTGCTCCGGCTGATCCTGGAGATCGACGGTGAGACGGTCACCGAGGCCCGCTGCGGCATCGGCTACCTCCACACCGGCATCGAGAAGAACCTCGAATACCGGAACTGGACCCAGGGCTCCACCTTCGTCACGCGCATGGACTACCTGACGCCCTTCTTCAACGAGGTGGGGTACTGCCTGGGCGTCGAGCGGCTGCTGGGCATCGAGGACCAGATCCCGGAGCGGGCCTCGGTGATCCGGGTGATGCTGATGGAACTCAACCGGATCTCCTCGCACCTGGTGTACGCGGCCACCGGCGGCATGGAACTCGGCGCGATCACCGTGATGTTCACCGGCTTCCGGGACCGCGAGCTGATCCTGGACCTGTTCGAGCTGATCACCGGGCTGCGGATGAACCACGCCTACGTCCGGCCCGGCGGCCTCGCCCAGGACCTGCCGCCCGGCGCGGTCGACCAGGTGAGCGCCTTCGTGAAGCGGATGCGCAAGCACCTGCCGGAGTACGACAAGCTCGCCACCGGCAACCCGATCTTCAAGGGCCGTACCCAGAACGTCGGCTACCTGGACCTGTCCGGCTGCATGGCGCTGGGCATCACCGGCCCGATACTGCGGGCCGCCGGACTCCCGCACGACCTGCGCAAGGCGCAGCCGTACTGCGGTTACGAGAACTACGAATTCGACATCCCCACCGCGGACACCTGCGACGCCTACGGCCGCTTCGTGATCCGCCTGGAGGAGATGCGCCAGTCGCTGCGGATCGTCGAGCAGTGCCTGGAGCGGCTGCGGCCGGGGCCGGTGATGGTGGCGGACAAGAAGATCGCCTGGCCCGCCCAGCTGGCACTGGGCCCGGACGGCCTGGGCAACTCGCTGGACCACATCAAGAACATCATGGGCACCTCCATGGAGGCCCTGATCCACCACTTCAAGCTGGTCACCGAGGGCTTCCGGGTGCCGGCCGGCCAGGTGTACACGGCGATCGAGTCGCCCAAGGGGGAGCTGGGCGTGCATGTCGTCAGCGATGGCGGCACCCGCCCGTACCGGGTCCACTTCCGCGACCCGTCCTTCACCAACCTGCAGGCCGTGGCCGCGATGTGCGAGGGCGGCCAGGTCGCCGACGTGATCGTGGCCGTGGCGTCCATCGACCCCGTGATGGGAGGCGTCGACCGGTGAGCGCTTCAGAGGTCAGCCTGGGGATGCCGGAGCTGCCCGCGCCGGACTACCCGCCGGAGGTGCGGGCCCGGCTGGAGGCCGACGCCCGCGAGGTGATCGCCCGCTACCCCGGCAGCCGCAGCGCGCTGCTGCCGCTGCTGCACCTGGTGCAGGCCGAGGAGGGTCACGTCACCCGCACCGGCGTCCGGTTCTGCGCCGAGCTGCTGGACCTGACCACCGCCGAGGTCACCGCGGTCGCCACCTTCTACACCATGTACCGGCGCAAGCCGTCCGGTGACTACCAGGTCGGGGTGTGCACCAACACGCTGTGCGCGGTGATGGGCGGCGACGCCATCTTCGAGGCGCTGCGCGAGCACCTGCGGCTGGCGAACGGGGAGACCACCGAGGACGGCAAGGTCACCCTGGAGCACATCGAGTGCAACGCGGCCTGCGACTTCGCGCCCGTGGTGATGGTCAACTGGGAGTTCTTCGACAACCAGACCCCCGAGTCGGCGGTCGGCCTCGTCGACGACCTGCGCGCCGGCCGCCCGGTGGAGCCCACCCGCGGCGCCCCGCTGTGCACCTTCAAGGAGACCGCCCGGATCCTGGCCGGCTTCCCCGACTCCCGGCCCGGCGCGGTCGAGGCCACCGGTGGCGCCGGCCCGGCCTCGCTGGTGGGGCTGCGGCTGGCCAAGGGCGAGGCCGCCCCCGGCCGGGTGGTCTCCCCGCGCGCCGCCGGCGGGGCCCCGCCC
>NZ_SRID01000488.1 GCF_004684805.1 Streptomyces palmae | reverse complement strand
GCTATTCGCCGGCGCTGGCGCGGATCGAGACGGACCCGGCAACGGCGCGCGCCGCACTCGAGAAGCAGTTTTTTTTGGAGAGGTGTATAAGAGACAGCCCCGCCGCCCCAGTGATGAAGTACCGCGTGATCGGGAAGGTTCGGCCCGGGCGATCCCCGTCCCGACGCGGCCGTACCGGTGCCTGCGGGGCGGGTCACCACGGCACTCCGTGCCGCCCAAGGACGCAGCCGAGCGGGCGCTGCCGACGGCCTGGACGACCACCAGGATCCAGCCCCTGACGAGAGGCGGGGCCAGACGGGGACACCCGGGTCAGGGTGCGGGCGGATCTTCTCAGACGGGGCGGACCTTCAGGCGCCAGGAGCCTTCGGCAGCGTAGAAGGAGAGAAGGAGGGGCCCGTCGGGGAGGGGACTGCTCACCTTGTGGTTGCGGCCGGCCGCGTTGACCAGGGTGCGCTCGCGGGCGGCGGCGATGGTCGGGTGGCCGGCGACTTCGTATCCGTACATGCCGCAGTAGCCGCCGCCGTTTTCGCCGCGCAGCTTCATCTCCAGATCCGCCACCGGCCCCATGTAGAGCAGCGCTTCGGGACCGCGGCCGGTCAGCTCGCTCTCCAGTCTGCGGGCATCGGCGAGCGGCCTGAAGGTCAGCGTCCACCGACCGCGCGCCTCGACGCGTAGGCGCAGCCGGGGGCCGTCGCCCGGATCGACGGCCGCGTTGCCGCGGAAGTCCTTCAGCGTGGAGTTGAAGATCATGTGGTCGGCTTCGTTCTTCTTGTCGAGGCGGTCGACGCAGAAGAGGCCGCCACCTTCGTGCTCCATCTCGACCAGGACGGGACCCGGTGGGATCCGGCGGGCCGCGGTGACGACATGGCTCCCCTTCCCGGTGACGGTGTGCGGGTCGAAGACCGCGCCGAAGGTCCACGCGCCGCGGGGCGCGACCGGGGCCGGCGAGACGCTCTTCGCCATCAAAGCCGCCATCGGAACCGCTGCCGGGGCGGGCCGGACCGGTGCGACGGGCGACGGGCCGGTGGTCTTGGACACCCCCGCGAGCGGAACGGGGCCCGGTGACGCCGGAGCCGGAGGCGGTACGGCCGGAGCGGGAGCCGTCGCCGCAGCCGCCACCGCGAGGCCGAAGTCCGTCGCGAGGCCCGCCGGCCCGGAGGCGTAACCTTGGCCCACCGCACGGAACTTCCAGCCGCCCGCGCGGCGGTAGAACTCGCCGAACACGAACGCGGTCTCCGCCGCCGCGTCGGTGACCGTGTAGCGGGCGACCGAGGTGCCCTCCGGCGCGTATGCCTCCACCG
This sequence comes from Streptomyces palmae, assembly GCF_004684805.1. GTDB lineage: Bacteria > Actinomycetota > Actinomycetes > Streptomycetales > Streptomycetaceae > Streptomyces > Streptomyces palmae. The sequence continues at coordinate 2,955 of NZ_SRID01000488.1, read as the reverse complement.
TCGGTTCCGCCAGGTCCCCGACCGTGCCGCGGTCCATCGAGCACACGACCAGGACGCGTTCGATCGCCGCCTCGACGCGGGGCAGATCGAGTTCGAGCCACTGAGCGGAGACCTCGCGGGCGTCGACCACGTGCCGCACCGCGCCCGAGGGATGGACCGGTCGGCCGTGGAAGACCAGGTCGGCTTCGCCGCGCACCCTGCCGTTCGCGGTCAGCAGCAGAGCGCCTGCCGCGACCAGCGGGGCTCCTGGCCGGAGTTCATGGCGAACTGCGACACGGAGTGCGACGGTCGGGACGAAGGCGTTGGCCCCTTTGGCTATGTGGTTCATGCCGGACATCATGCGGGACGTGCCGAGTGGAGGCGATCAATCCGCTGGAGGGCGCCGGGCCGGTGGTGGTCTCGGATGCCTACTGCGGATCACGCCAAGGTGACGTGCACGCCGCCCTGGGCCAGGACGTCGGGGAGCTCGGCGAACAGGTCGTAGGACGTCCCGTCCGGTCTCAGTACCTGGGACAGGTGCTCGCGTGCGGTCAGGGCGTCCCGCCAGAGCAGGGTTGCGGGGGCGGTGCACCCGAAGGTGCCGCCCAGGCAGTCGTCGACGGCGGCCAGGCAGCCGCCGAAGTAGCCACCCGGCCCGTTCACCGCCTCGCCGAGCGCCAGGTAGAGGCCTGGTTCGTCGGTGATGTGCCGGCCGTCGAGTTCATAGGTGTGACCGATCGGCCGATCACGGTGGATGCGCCGGCAGGCTCGCTCTCGAGCGAGGTCGAGCCAGGCCCCGCGGCGCCGGGTGTCGAGACCGGCCCAGGCCCAGTCCTTCCGCCTCGGCGCAGACGCCCCAAGCCTGGCCATGCTCTGTCTCTGCCAGCTTGTACCGCGTCTTCCCGTGGTGGTCCCCGTTCTCAAGCATCTTGGGAATCATGCCGGGACCGAGGACCCCGCAGGGAAGGAATTTCCCCTGTAGTCGGTCACGATGCCTTCGATCAGCTGACGTGCGGCAGATCAGCACTCACCGAAGGCTGCCCAGGGCACCGAAGACTCGTACGATCCACCGATCCATCCTGGCTGCGAAGTCCGCTGCTGATTCGATGTCCGAGGCGGGGAGAGAACCGGCATCGTCGAGGTCGACGAAGAAGTCCACGTCGGCCCAGCCACCACGAAACACGACTACCCACAGTGCTGCCTCCGCCGGCCCGGAGATGACCAAGCCGAGCGAATCGGGATCGTTCACCCGAGCCCTGTCGGTCTCCAAAGGCTGAGGCCACTCAGCCTCCCAATCCCTCCATGTCATCTCTCCCACTTCAAGGCCGGCCGACCGCCAGCACGCGATTCGCTCCATCAGCAGGGCGGCGGCCTCATCGAGATCGACAACTCTGTCCATGAGGAGATCATCCCTCACGCACAAACCCGGCACCCTCAAACGGATCCGGCCGGCGGACACTCGACACGAGCCCGGCCTGGACAGCGCATCGATGAGCCGGACCGGGGACGCGGCCGGCCGGAAGGTGTGCACAGGTGAGTCAGCGAGTGGCCTGAACCGTGCACTTCGAAGGTTTTCGCCAGGGCCGCCGAGCACTACCGTTCCCCGAGCCGCCGACGGAAGAGCCGGCCCCTCGTCGGGAACCCGGCGCCTCGTGCGTCGCCGTGCGACGTCCGGGCACCGCTGCGGATCCCGGGTGCACGCCCGCGGAAGTGACCATCCGACTCTTGATCCACAAGGAGCAACACCCTATGCCGAAGCGTCCTGGGGCCCGTATCACCAAGGGGTTCGCCGCCTTCACCGTCGCCGCGGCCGCCACCGGCGCGCTGCTGGTCTCGGCTCCCACGGCGAGTGCGGCCGGCTACCTCAATGCGTGCCTGTCCGAGGTGGGCCAGACGCAGGCCCCCAACGGGATGTGGGTACCCGCCGGGAATTTCGCCATGGGCTCCTCCGGCAACTGCGTCAGGGAGATCCAGGAGAACCTCCTCCGGTACTTCCCGCTCACCTCCTGGGAGAGAGGCAACGGCGACTTCGTCGACGGCCAGTTCGGCTACCGCACCGACTCGGCCGTCCGCCGCATGCAGGAGCAGTACCGCCTGGAGGTCGACGGCATCGTCGGCCCCAGGACGTGGTCCGTGCTCCTCTCCCTGGCCTCGGGGTGACCCGCCCGCCCGGGAGGCGGCACTCACTCCCGGAGGGAGCCGAGCGTCTCCGCGTGGCGGACGCGCCCCGCGAGGTCGTGGTCGAGCTCGGCGATGGGGCGGCGGCAACTGACCTCGTCCCGCAGTTCGGCGGCGCGGATGCGGTTGGCACGGTCGAGGCAAGCGGGCGCCCCGGTCGTGTCGATCCGATATCCCGGCACGATTCACGGATTCGTTCTGTTCGATCTGCTCCGCGGCACGGACGCGTCCAGGGCGGCCCGCATCCAGCTGACCGATACCCTGCACACTGCCCTGCACGCGGTCTGGCGTTGCCGTCCGCCGCACCTCGAAGCCGGAATTCCGGGTGGCGAAGAGGTCCAATCCGCCAACACGCCGCAGTTCCCTGCGTGCGTGGGTGCCGGCCTCCGGCTCCTCGTGCGCGACGTCGTTGGGTACCAGCGAATCCGTCAACGCGTGATGGAAAGCCCCCACTCGCTCACGAGGTGCCACGGGGGCGAGATCGAGCAGCAGCACACAGCCTCCCAGGAAAACAGCTCTCAGCCATTCCGCCGCATCAGTGATCAGCACAGACCGTGACAATGCGCAGGTCGGAGGCGTGCGCCGCCGGTCCTGCCGTCAAGCGAGCGAAGAGGCCGGCTTTTCCGCCCGCGCCCTCTTCTTGTCCGGGAGCGCACAGCACTCTTTTCAGGGGACCCGGGAAAGGAGAGGGCACCGGTACTTTTGCTCCGTCACCGCCGCGAGCGGCTGGTGCGGCTCGGATCCCGGGAATGACCGAACCCCGCTCGCGGGTCCGCGGTCATACCGGCACAGCGCCCG
>NZ_SRID01000487.1 GCF_004684805.1 Streptomyces palmae | reverse complement strand
CCCCCGGCTCCCCGGACTCCCCGGGGCAGACCTCCGACTCCCCGGAGCGCACCCGCACCCGTCGGCGCGACGTCTCCGACGCAGCGGGCTCCAGCCGGGACTGACCGATCCGGCGCTCTTGCCGACACCGCATGGCCCGTCAATAAAATGTCACACGCCATAGAAGGGTTTCCTGGTATGACCACCACTTCCTGGACCACCGATCGGCCCTGGCGGGGCGTCATGGTCGCCACCGCGCTCCCACTCCGCCCCGACCTCACCGTGGACCACGACCGCTACGCCGAGCACGTCCGCCGGCTGATCCGCGAGGGCTGCGACGGCGTGGTGCCCAACGGATCCCTCGGCGAGTACCAGACCCTCACCGACCAGGAGCGCGCCGAAGTGGTCCGTACCGCCGTCGCGGCGGCGGGGGACGGGGCCAGGGTGATGCCCGGGGTCGCCGCCTACGGCAGCGTCGAGGCCCGCCGTTGGGCCGAGCAGGCCGCCGAAGCGGGCTGCGGCTCCGTACTGCTGCTGCCGCCCAACGCCTACCGCGCCGAGGAGGCCGCGGTGGGGGCCCACTACGCCGAGGTGGCCAAGGCCGGGCTGCCGATCGTCGCCTACAACAACCCCGTCGACACCAGGATCGACCTCACCCCGCCGGTCCTCGCCAGGCTCCACGAGGAGGTGGGGATCGTCGCGGTCAAGGAGTTCAGCGGCGATGTCCGCCGCGCCTGGGAACTGGCCGAACTCGCCCCCGGACTCGACCTGCTGGCCGGCGCCGACGACGTCCTGCTGGAGCTGGCGGTCGCCGGGGCGGTCGGCTGGATCGCCGGGTTCCCCAACGCCCTCCCGGCCAGCTGCGTCCGCCTCTACCGCGCCGCGGTGGCCGGCGACCTGGAGACCGCCCGGCCCCTCTACCGCTCCTTGCACCCGCTGCTGCGCTGGGACTCCAGGACCGAGTTCGTCCAGGCCATCAAGGTCTCGATGGACGTCGCCGGGCACCACGGCGGCCCCACCCGCCCGCCGCGGCTGCCGCTCACCGCACCGTTCGAGGCGCAGGTGCGCGCCGCCACCGAGAAGGCCCTGGCCGACGGCCACCACTGAGCCGCGGAAAGGACTCCCGTGCGTACCCGTCATGTCTTCCACGCCGTCGACTCCCACACCGAGGGCATGCCCACCCGGGTCATCACCGGCGGTGTGGGCGTGATCCCCGGCGCCACCATGGCCGAACGCCGTACCCACTTCATCGAGCACCTGGACCACCTGCGGACCCTGCTGATGTACGAGCCGCGCGGCCACGCCTCGATGAGCGGCGCGATCCTCCAGCCGCCCATCCGGCCGGACGCCGACTACGGCGTGCTCTACATCGAGGTGTCCGGAGTGCTGCCGATGTGCGGCCACGGCACCCTGGGGGTGGCCACCGTGCTGGTGGAGACCGGCATGGTGCCGGTCACCGAGCCGGTCACCACCGTGCGGCTGGACACCCCGGCCGGGCTGGTCTCGGTCGACGTCCAGGTCTCGGACGGCGCGGCCCGGTCCGCCACCCTCACCAATGTGCCCGCCTTCTGCGTCGCCCTGGACCGCAAGGTGGAGGTGCCGGGATACGGCACGGTGACCTACGACCTGGCCTACGGCGGCAACTTCTACGCCTTCGTCTCCCTGGACGCCCTCGGGCTGCCCTTCGACCGGGCTCGCAAGGGCGAGCTGCTGGCCGCCGGACTGGCCGTGATGGAGGCCGTCAACGCCTCCCCCGACCGACCGATCCACCCCGAACAGCCCGGCATCAGCGGCCTCAAGCACGTCTACCTCGCCGCCCCCGGGTCGAACGCGGCCCGCTCTCGGCACGCCATGGCCATCCACCCCGGCTGGTTCGACCGCTCCCCGTGCGGCACCGGGACCTCCGCGCGGATGGCCCAGCTGCACGCCCGGGGCGAGCTGCCGCTGCACCGCGACTTCACCAACGAGTCCTTCATCGGCACCGAGTTCACCGGCCGACTGATCGCCGAGACCGAGGTCGGCGGGGTGCCGGCGGTGGTGCCCCGGATCACCGGCCGCGCCTGGCTCACCGGCACCGCCCAGTACTTCCTCGACCCCGACGACCCCTTCCCCGGAGGCTTCCTGCTGTGATGCCCGCACCCGCGCCGCTGGTCTCCCGCAACCCGGCGGACCCCTCCGACATCGTGGCCGAGCTACCGGCCGCCGGCGCCCCGGCCACCGCGGACGCCGTGGAGCGGGCCCGCGCCGCCCAACCCGGCTGGCTGCTCGCCGGCGCCGCCGCCCGCTCCGCGGCCCTGGCCTCGGTCGCCACGGCGATCGAGGCCGCTGCCGAGGAGTTGGCCGCGCTCGCCGTCCGAGAGGTCGGCAAGCCCCTCACCGAGGCACGGGCCGAGGTGGCGCGTACCGCCGCCATCTGGCACTACTACGCGCAAACCCCCTACGAGTCCGTCGGGGCGGTCCATGAGACGGCCGGCGGCCCCGGGCTGCTGCTGACCCGCCGCCGTCCGCACGGCGTCGCCGGTCTCATCACGCCCTGGAACTTCCCGTATGCCATTCCCAGCTGGAAGGCGGCACCGGCGCTGGCGGCAGGGAACGCGGTGGTGCTCAAACCGGCCCCGGAGGCCACCGCCTGCGCCGCCCGCCTCGCCGAGATCGTGCGGCGGGCGCTGCCCGAGGAGGTGCTGACCATGGTGCCCGGCGGCGCCGCCGAAGGCCGCGCCCTGCTGGCCGCGGCCGACGCCGTCTCCTTCACCGGCTCCACCGCGGTGGGCGCGGCGGCGGTTCGGGCCGCCACGGCCCGGGGGATCCCGGTCCAGGCCGAGATGGGCGGCCTCAACGCCGCCATCGTCCTGCCCGACGCCGATATCGAGCGGGCGGCCGGGCACATCGCCGCCGCGATCGCCGGGTACGCGGGGCAGAAGTGCACCGCGACCAGCCGGGTGATCGCCGTGGGCGCGGCCGGTGAGCCGCTGCGTGAAGCCCTCGCCGCGGCGCTGGGCGCCCTGCCGGTGGGCGATCCGGCGGACGCCGCCACGGTCTGCGGCCCGCTCATCTCCGAACGGGCCCGGGACCGGTACGGGGAGGCCCGGCAGGGCGTACGGGTGGCGGCGGCCGGCCGCACCCCCCAGCTCCCCGGCTGGTACGCGGCCCCCACCCTGGTCGAGCAACCGCCGCCGGACCACCAGCTGCTGTACGAGGAGGTCTTCGCCCCGATCGCCGTGCTGCTGCCCGCCAAGGACCTGGCGGAGGCCGTACGGATCACCAACTCCGTTCCGTACGGGCTGGTCACCTCGGTGCACACGGCCGACCTCGACCTGGTGCTGCACGGACTCGACCACCTCGACACCGGCATGGTCCGGATCAACGCGCCGTCCACCGGCGTCGACTTCCACCTGCCCTTCGGCGGCACCAAGACATCCAGCCACGGACCGCGGGAACAGGGCCGCGCGGCGCTGGAGTTCTACACCCTGACCCGCACCTACACCCTGTCACCCGCGGCTTCGGGAACCTGACACCGTACGCCCGCGGCCGGCCGGAACCCAGGAGCGGTGGCCGGCCGGCCGCGGGTGCCGCGGGTCAGTCGTCGCCCAGTACCGCGACCGCGAACGCCAGCCTGACGTCAAGCCACTTGGCCGTGATCGTGAAGTCCCGTCCGCTGGACTCCATCACGGTCTCCTTCCCGGAGCGCCAGATCAGCGACCGGTCCACCTCCGGGGTGTCGTCCAGGGCCAGCGCGACCGCGGAGCCGACCGCCTCGCCGATCAGCCGGCCGGTCGACCGGATCGAGACCTCGCCGCGCGCGAAAGCGGCCCATCTGTTCCGGCTCAGGATCTCGGGCCGATCGGGCTGCTCGACGCGCCAGGAGTGCCGCGCCAGCTTCCCCGAGGCCGGTATCCGCGCGATCCGGCCCAGCTCCCGGCCGGCGCCGTCCCGCACCTCGTAGCGACGCTCCCCGCCCTCGTCCGGCAGCTGCGTCATCCGGCACAGTACGCGCCGCACCTCACGGTCCTCGTACAGCACCCACTCGCCGGGGCGGATGCCCTCCGCCCCGGAGCGGAAGAACGCGCAGGGCGCGTAGACACGCTCCCGGCCCTCGCGCCGGGGCACACGCACCGCGTTCGGACCCAGCACCGCCTGCTTGCGACCCCGCCCCTCGGCCCGCTCCACGATGCCCACGGTGAACGTGCTGACGTCCCGCCAGTCGACTGCCGCGACCGGGGGTTCGCCATTCTTCTGTGTCTCGAACGCCATGCCCTGACCCTACTGGCGCGGGCGACCCCGCCGAACAGCGGCGATCCGCCGAACCGCGCCGCCGCGCGAGCGGCACGGCGAGCCGGTGGGGCGCCGGG
>NZ_SRID01000486.1 GCF_004684805.1 Streptomyces palmae | reverse complement strand
CGGTGATGGTGTCGTTGGCGCGGGTGTGGCGCTCGGTGGGGGTGGAGCCGGCGGCGGTGGTGGGTCATTCGCAGGGTGAGATCGCGGCGGCGTGTGTGGCGGGTGCCCTGTCCTTGGAGGATGCGGCGCGGGTGGTGGCCTTGCGGTCGCGGGCGTTGTTGGAGATCGCGGGCGAGGGCGGGATGGCCTCGCTGCCGCTTCCGGTGGCGGAGGTGGAGAAGCTGCTGGCCCGCTGGGACGGGCGGCTGTCGGTGGCGGCGTTGAACGGTCCGTCCTCGACGGTGGTGGCCGGAGACGCGCGGGCCATCGAGGAGATCGTCGAAGACCTGGTCGCGAACGATGTACGGGCCCGCCGGATCCCGGTGGACTACGGCTCCCACTCGGCACAGGTCGAGCGGCTGCGCGAGCGGATCACCGCCGACCTGGCGGGGATCGCGCCGCGGACCGCCCAGGTGCCCTTCCACTCCACGGTGACCGGCGGACTCCTGGACACCACCGCCCTGGACGCCGAGTACTGGTACACCAACCTCCGCCGGCCGGTCCGCTTCGAGCCCGTGGTGCGCGGTCTGCTGGCGGACGGACTCAGCGCCTTCGTCGAGTGCACCCCGCACCCGGTGCTGACCGTCGGGGTGGAGGAGACCGCCGAGGACGCCGAGGTCCCCGCGCTGGCGGTGGGCTCGCTCCGCCGCGACGAGGGCGGGATGCGGCGGATGCTGACCTCCCTCGCCCAGGCCTATGTGCGGGGCGTACCCGTGGACTGGAGCGCGCTGCTGCCCGGCACCGCCCGGCTGGACCTGCCCACCTACGCCTTCCAGCGCCGGCGGTTCTGGCTGGAGGACACCGAGGACACGCCCGGCGGCGGTACGTACACCCCGGACCCGCGCGAGGCCGGCTTCTGGCGCGCCGTCGAGGAAGCGGACGCCGAGGCCCTGGCCCGTACCCTGCGGATCGAGGACGAGGCACAGCAGATCTCGCTCAGCAGCCTGCTCCCGGCGCTGTCGTCCTGGCGCAGGCACAGCCGCGAGCAGTCCGAGGTGGACGGCTGGCGCTACCGGATCGCCTGGAAGCCGGTGCCGGAGACCACCGGACCGGCCCTGACCGGCACCTGGCTGGTGGCCGTCCCGCAGGGGCACACCGACACCCCCTGGGCAGCCGCGGCCCGCCAGGCGCTGACCGGGCACGGCGCGCGCGTGCTGGAGCTGGAGCTGTCCCACGAGGACACCGACCGCACCCGGATGGGCACCCGGCTGCGCGAGGCGCTCGCCACCGAGGACGGGCTCACGGCACCCGCCGGAGTGCTGTCCCTGCTCGGCCTGGACGAGCGGGCACACCCCGGACACCCGGCGCTGGCCACCGGCGTGGCCCTGACCCTGACCCTGGTGCAGGCCCTCACCGAGGCCGGACTCCAGACCCCGCTGTGGTGCGCCACCCAGGGCGCGGTGTCCACCGGGCCCGCCGACCGGCCGGCCGGACCGGTACCGGCCCAACTCTGGGGCCTGGGCCGGGTCGTGGCCCTGGAACACCCCCGGCAGTGGGGCGGCCTGGTCGACCTCCCGGAGCACCCGGACGCCCCGGCACTGGGCCGACTCTGCCGGGCCCTGGCGGGCCTGGACGGCGAGGACCAGCTGGCGGTGCGACCGGCCGGCCTGTTCGCCCGGCGCATGGTGAGCGCCCCGCTCGGCGACGCCCGCCCGGCACGCGACTGGCGCCCGCGCGGCACCGTACTGGTCACCGGCGCCACCGGCAGCCTCGGCCCGCGCATCGCCCGCTGGTTGGCCGACCGCGGCGCCGAACACCTGGTACTGGTCAGCCGCTCCGGACCCGACGCCCCCGGCGCCGCCGAACTGGAAGCCGAACTCACCGCCAAGGGCGTCGGCGTCACCCTGGCCGCCTGCGACATCGCGGACCGGGAGGCCGTGGCGGCGCTCCTGGACCGGCTGGCGCGCGAGGGCCGTACCGTACGCGCGGTCCTGCACACGGCCGCGTTCATCGAGCTGGCCCCGGTCGCCGAGACCACCCTGGACAGCTTCGCCGCCGTCCTCGGCGCCAAGGTCGCCGGCGCCCGGCACCTGGCCGAACTGCTCGACCCCGACAGCCTGGACGCCTTCGTCCTGTTCTCCTCGATCGCCGCGCTGTGGGGCAGCGGCGACCACGCCGCCTACGCCGCCGCCAACGCCGCCCTGGACGCCATGGCCGAACAGGGCCGCGCCCACGGGCTGCCCATGACCTCCGTGGCCTGGGGCGTCTGGGAGGACGCCGTCAAGACCTGGCAGCACCTGGGCGGACTGGACGTCGCTGAGCGCCGCCGCCGGGTCCGGCAGCAGGGCCTCCCGCTGATGCGCCCCGAACTGGCCATCGCGGCCCTCCAGCAGACCCTGGACCACGACGAGACCTTCGTCGCCGTCGCCGAGATCGACTGGAAGCCCTTCGTCGCACTGTTCACCGCGATGCGCCCCAGCCGACTGCTCGACGAACTGCCGGGCGCCCGCCCCTTCCTCGACACCACCGGCCCCGTGTCCCAGGCCGCGGCCCCGGGCGGGACCGTCTCCGACGAACTGCGGGACCGGCTCGCCGCACTGCCCGCCGGTGCCCGGCAGCGCGCCCTGCTGGAACTGGTCGTCTCCCACGCCCAGGCCGTCCTCGGACACGCCACGGCCGAGGCGATCGGCCACGAGCGGGCCTTCAAGGAACTCGGCTTCGAGTCCATGACCGCCGTCGAACTGCGCAACCGGCTGGCGACCGCCACCGGCCTGAAACTCCCCGCCACCCTGGTCTTCGACTACCCGACCCCCCTCGCGCTGGCCCGGCAGCTCCACAACGAGCTGCACCTCGGTACGGAGACCGAGCCGCGCGGGACCACCGAGCGGGCGGCCGCCCCGGCGGCCGTGGGCGCACCTCCCGGCGGGCACGCCGCGGAAGAGCCGATCGCGATCGTGAGCATGGCCTGCCGCTACCCCGGGGACATCGAGACCCCCGAGGACCTGTGGCGGCTGCTCGCCGACGGCGGCGACGCCATCGGCGCCTTCCCCGAGGACCGCGGCTGGAACCTGGCCGAGCTCTTCGACCCCGATCCCGACCGCCAGGGCACCAGCTCGGTGCGCGAAGGCGGATTCCTGAACGGCGTCGACCTCTTCGACGCGGAGTTCTTCGGTATCAGCCCGCGCGAGGCCGTGGCCATGGACCCGCAGCAGCGGCTGCTGCTGGAGGTCTCCTGGGAAGCGTTCGAACGGGCCGGCATCACCCCCACCGAACTGCGCGGCAGCCGCACCGGCACCTTCGTCGGGGCCATGTCCCACGGCTACGGGGTGGAGGCAGGCGAAGCACCGCGGGCCATCGAGGACTACGTGGTGACCGGAAGCGTCACCAGCGTCATCTCCGGCCGGGTCGCCTACGCCTTCGGACTCGAAGGCCCCGCCATCACCGTGGACACCGCCTGCTCCTCCTCGCTGGTCGCCCTGCACCTGGCCTGCCAGTCGCTGCGCAACGGCGAATGCTCCACCGCCATCGCCGGCGGCGCGGTGGTCATGCCCACCCCCAACGCCTTCATCGGCTTCAGCCGACTGCGGTCGCTCGCCGCCGACGGACGCTGCAAGGCCTTCGCCGACAGCGCCGACGGGTTCGGTCTCGCCGAGGGCGCCGGAGTGGTGCTGCTGGAGCGGCTCTCCGACGCCCAACGCAACGGCCACCAGGTGCTGGCGGTGATCCGCGGCTCGGCCCTCAACCAGGACGGCGCCTCCAACGGCCTGGCCGCGCCCAACGGCCCCTCCCAGCAGCGGGTCATCCGCGAGGCGCTGGCCAACGCACGCCTGACCGCCTCGGAGGTGGACGCGGTCGAGGCGCACGGCACCGGCACCAAACTGGGCGACCCGATCGAGGCCCAGGCGCTGCTCGCCACCTACGGCCAGGACCGGGACCAGGACCGTCCGCTGTGGCTCGGGTCGTTGAAGTCCAACATCGGGCACGCCCAGGCCGCCGCCGGTGTGGCCGGCGTGATCAAGATGGTGATGGCGCTCCGGCACGGCGTACTGCCGCGCACCCTGTTCGTGGACGAGCCCTCCTCGCACATCGACTGGTCCTCCGGCGCCGTACGGCTCCTCAGCGAGCAGCAGGACTGGTCGCCGACCGACCGACCGCGCCGAGCGGGCGTCTCCGCCTTCGGCATCAGCGGCACCAACGCCCACTTGATCCTGGAGGAGGCGCCGGCGGTGGAGGCTGCGCCGATCGCCGAGGCCGATGGTGCGGATGTGGTGCCGTGGGTGGTGTCGGGTCGTGGTGGTGCGGCGTTGCGGGCGCAGGCGGGGCGGTTGCTGGCGGCGGTGGAGGGGCGTCCCGAGTGGGGGA
>NZ_SRID01000485.1 GCF_004684805.1 Streptomyces palmae | reverse complement strand
GGGTACGGCCCGGCCGGTCGGGGTCCGGGGCCGGAGGGCCGTCGGGGCCCACGGCTCATGATCTCTCCGCGGAGGCGATCGCGAGGTAAACGGCGGCGAAATCCGCGATGGCGAGAAGTTCGGCGGCTGTTTCCAGTCGGCCGCCATCGGCCGGTTCCAGTTCGCTGACCGGTGTGTCGTGCACCAGGGCGAGCTCCCGGGCGGTGTGTACCGCGGAGGTGGCGCCGACCGGATGGTCGCGGAAGAGCACGATCCGGGCGTGCAGCGCCTCCGGCTCCTCGACCCGGTCGCGGAAGAAGTCGTCCGGGTCGGCGCCGCCCGCAAAGGCCCCGGCGAGCAGGGCCCCGTGCGCGGCGAGCGCCCCGGGCAGCTCGGCGGCGAGCGCGGGCCGCCCGGCGAGCGCGGCCAGCAGGCCCGCGAAGCGGCGCCCGGCCGCGCCGGCCACCGGCCCCTCCGTCCACACCAGCGGCAGCGCCCCGGCCAGCTCCGCGGCGAGGGTCTTGGCGGGGTTGGTGTACGTCTCGATGGCGGGGCCGCACCGTTCGGCGACCTGGTCCAGCCGGTCCGCCACCTGGGCCAGCGCGGCGGGCGAGGCCTCGATCAGGCCGATCCGGTCGACCAGCGCCAGCAGCGGGGTGAGCAGCGCCCACAGGGTGCCGGGCAGCGCGGGCCCGGTGACCTCGTCGGGAGCGGTGCCGGTCGGGTCGGCGGCGTGCCCGGTGCCGGGGTGCTCGGGGTGCCGGGGCCGTTCGGCGGCCTCCCCCGGCTCGGCCTCCCCCGGTGTGCCCGGCGCCGGGGCGTCCACCGCGCCGGCGACCGGCGGCTGGGGTGGCTCGGCCTCCTCGGTGTCGTAGGGGGCGGTGGCGTACGGCTCGGTGGCGTACGGGGACGCCGCCAGCGGGACGGCCAGTCCGCGTGCCTGGGCCACGGCGTCGGTCAGCGGCGAGCGGGCCGGGGTGACCGCGGCGATGGAGCATCCCCTGCGGTAGGCCTGTTCGACCAGGCTGGGCAGGCCCGGTTCGGTGCCGTCCGGCGTCGCGATCAGCAGCAGGTCCAGGGGGCCGGCCCAGCCCGGCAGCGTCCAGCGGAGCGCGCCGGGGGCGGGGGCGACACCGGTGGGGCCGATCAGGGTGATCGGGCAGACTCCACCGCTCAGCGCGGCCAGCAGGTCGGCGGTGCAGCTGCCGGCGGCACCGGGACCGGCGACCAGCACCCCGCGGGGACGGCCGTCCGGCCGCAGTTCCGGGACGCCCGCCTCGGCCGCGTGCCGGGCGGCGGCCCGTACCCGGGCGCCGGATTCGGCAGTGGCACGCAGCAGACCGCGGACATCGGCGCGGGCCAGCGCCTCTGGGGCGTCGAGGAGGGATTCGTCGAGCATCGTGCTTCGGCCTCCGTTCGCCGTGGCTGGCGGTTGGGTCGTGCGGCTTATTCGGTTTGTTCGGTTCGAGCGGCGGTGCGGTCTCGCCGGTGCGTGCCGCCGTCTCCGACCGGCCGTGCTGTCGTCTCTCCTGCCGTACGGGCTGCCGTCTCCGACCGGGCCGACCGCCGGGGCGGTCGTTGCCGGCTCTGTCCGTGTACCGCGTGTCCGGGACGCGTACCCGGACGAGTACCCCGGACGGTCGATCCGGCGCCCGCCGTGCCCGTGCTCTTCCGGCGGGACCGGTCGGATGGCGGGGGTGCCGGGTCGGCCCCGGGGCATTGCCGGCCGTTTCTGCCGTTCCTGCACCTGGCCCGGGGTGCCGGCGCCGCGCCCTCTTCTGAGGTGTCGAGGCTGTCGGCTCCCCGTAGGAGGAGGGACAGTCCGACCGGATCCGCGCCGACCGGGTCGGCTTGGGCCACGCCCGATGGATGGTGTGCGGCGGCTCGTGCCCGAACTCCGTCAGGCCGGGCGGCGGGCCTCGTCCACGAGGAGGACGGGGATGCCGTCCTTGATCGGGTAGGCGAGGCCGCAGCTCTGGCCGGTGCACACCAGCTCGGGGGTGTCCGGCTCCGACTCCTCACGCAGCGGGGCGTGGCACGCCGGGCAGGCGAGGATCTCCAGAAGACCGGCTTCGAGCGGCATCGGCGTGTCCCTTCGGGAATGGTTTGGGCCTCGTCAGCGTACCGCCGGGTGGGCAGCCCCAGCGCCGCCCGGGGCCCGACCGGGGGCGCGGACGCCGCCGCGGATCCGGGAGGGGGTGCTTCCGGTCTCCGCGGTCTCGTCTTCTCTTTCGGTGGAGGCGTAGCGGGTCTTTCGGTGGAGGCGTGGCGGGCCGACGCGGAGGCGCCCCGGGGACGGGCCGCGCGAGGCGGGGGCGGTCGGGCGGTGCCGATCGCCCCGTCGCCTTCCTCTGCACGGCCCGCGCGCTCCCGGGCGCGGGACAGCCCGGCGCGCCCCAGGCGTTTCAGGCGCGGACGATCGCCAGGACCTCGTCGCGTACCCGGGTGACGGTTCCCGCGTCCCGAGCCTCCACGTTCAGCCGGAGCAGTGGCTCGGTGTTGGAGGGGCGCAGGTTGAACCACCAGTCGGCGGTGGTGACGGTCAGGCCGTCCAGCTCGTCCAGCTCGGCGCCTTCCAGGTCCGCGTAGGCGGCCTTCACGGCGGCGGCCCGCCCTGCCTGGTCGGCCACGGTGCTGTTGATCTCCCCCGAGGCGGCGTAGCGGTCGTACTGGGCGACCAGCTGGGAGAGCGTGCCGTCCTGGCCGCCGAGTGCGGCGAGCACGTGGAGGGCGGCGAGCATGCCGGTGTCGGCGTTCCAGAAGTCACGGAAGTAGTAGTGGGCGGAGTGCTCGCCGCCGAAGATCGCGCCGGACCGGGCCATCTCCGCCTTGATGAAGGAGTGGCCGACCCGGGTGCGGACGGGGGTGCCGCCGTTCTCCTTGACCACCTCGGGAACGGACCAGGAGGTGATGCAGTTGTGGATCACCGTGCCGCCGGGGTGCTTGGCGAGCTCGCGGGCGGCGACCAGCGCGGTGATCGCGGACGGGGAGACCGGCTCGCCGCGCTCGTCCACCACGAAGCAGCGGTCGGCGTCGCCGTCGAAGGCCAGGCCGATGTCGGCGCCCGTCTCGCGGACCCGGGCCTGGAGGTCGACGATGTTCCTCGGGTCCAGCGGGTTGGCCTCGTGGTTGGGGAAGGTGCCGTCGAGTTCGAAGTACATCGGCACCAGGTCGAAGGGCAGCCCCTCGAAGACGGTGGGCACGGTGTGCCCGCCCATGCCGTTGCCCGCGTCCACCACGACCTTCAGCGGCCGGCTGCCGCCGAGGTCGACCAGGGAGCGCAGATGGGCGGCGTAGTCGGCGAGCACGTCGCGCTGGTCGATCGCGCCCGGGGTGGCGGCGGGCGCGGGGGCGCCGGTGGTCGCCCACTCCTCGACCAGGGCGCGGATCTCGGCGAGGCCGGTGTCCTGGCCGACCGGGGCGGCGCCGGCCCGGCACATCTTGATGCCGTTGTACTGGGCCGGGTTGTGGCTGGCGGTGAACATCGCGCCGGGCAGGTCCAGGTGCCCGCTGGCGAAGTAGAGCTGGTCCGTGGAGCACAGGCCGATCTCGGTCACCTGGGTGCCGAGGGCCGCCGCGCCGCGGGCGAAGGCGCGTGCCAGGGCGGGCGAGGAGGGGCGCATGTCATGACCGGTGACGATCGCGGTCGCACCGGTGACTCGGGCGAAGGCGGCACCGAACAGCTCGGCGAGTGACTCGTCCCACTGGTCCGGGACCACTCCGCGCACGTCGTACGCCTTAACGATCTGCGACAAGTCGGGCACGGCCCACCCCTTCTGGAGATGTCTACGGGTTCCTCAACCTACCCGCAGGAGGTGATCACCACTGCTCACAGGGGGTGCGCCACGCCCGTCAGGAGTCCGGGGAGCGAAGGACGCGCAGATGCCCGCGGCGGGCGACCTCCATGGGGTCGACCTCGCGACCGCCGGCGCCCGGGGCGCCGGAGCCGCCGCCGGCCGCTCGCTCGTGCGGGCGGGCCGCCTCGCGTACCGCGTTGGCCAGTGCCTCCAGGTCGTCACCGCTGGGGCGGGAGGGCCCGGCGCTCACGGCCAGGCGTACGACCTCCCAACCGCGCGGTGCGGTCAGCCGCTCGGAGTGCTCCGAGCACAGGTCGTAGCAGTGCGGTTCGGCATAGGTGGCGAGGGGTCCGAGCACGGCGGTCGAGTCCGCGTAGACGTACGTCAGTGTCGCGACGGCGGGACGACCGCACGCGGTGCGCGAACAGCGACGTACAGGGCTCACGACGTTGGACGGTACCGCACTCTTGAGCGGGCCGCGACGACTCTCCATCAGCTCACTCCACCGTGTCGTCCCGGTTCGCCCCTCCCGTCCGTTACGCGCACACCCCTGCTGACCTGCGTGGGGACGAAGACCAGGCGGTTGGGCGGGTGGAGTGGCCGGCTCGCCGGGAGGGCCGGGGAC
>NZ_SRID01000484.1 GCF_004684805.1 Streptomyces palmae | reverse complement strand
CCCCTCGGAGCCCCCACCGACGCCACCCGCACCAGCGGTGCCCCCGTCGGCGAGGAACTGCGCGACGCGCTGGCCCGGCTGCTGGACGGGCTGCCGCCCCGGCAGGCGACCCAGGCCGTCGACCGGCTGATCGCCAACTACCGGGGGCGCACCCCCACCGACGCCCCGGTACTGCGGGACCGCTCCGATGTCGCTGCCTACGCCGCGTACCGGATGCCCGCGACCTACCAGGCGGTGCGCTCGGCGCTGGCCGCGCTGCGCGCCCGCCTGCCGGAGTGGGTGCCGGCCGACCATGTGGACGTGGGCGGCGGCACCGGCGCGGCGAGCTGGGCGGTGGCCGACGCCTGGGCGGGCGCGGAGCGCACCACCACCGTGCTGGACTGGTCGCAGGCGGCGCTGGCGCTCGGCGAGGAGCTGGCCGCGAGCTCTCCCGACCCCGCGCTGCGGGCCGCCCGGTGGCGGCGGCAGGCCATCGGCTCCGGGCTGCGGATCGACCCGACCGACCTGGTCACCGTCTCCTACGTGCTGGGCGAGCTCACCCCGGAGGACCGCGGGCTGGTGGTGGACGAGGCGGCCCGCGCCGGGCGAGCGGTGATGATCGTGGAGCCCGGCACCCCCGAGGGCTATCTGCGGATCCGCGAGGCCCGGGACCGGCTGGTCGGGGCCGGGCTGCGGGTGGTGGCACCCTGCCCGCACAGCGACACCTGCCCCATCGAGGTGGGCCGCGACTGGTGCCACTTCGCGGCACGGGTCAACCGCTCCTCCCTGCACCGGCAGGTGAAGGGCGGCACGCTGCCGTACGAGGACGAGAAGTTCAGCTACGTGGCCGCGATCCGGGCGGACGGCGCGGAGGGCCTCACGGACGCCGCGCCGGCGGCCAGGGTGGTCCGCAAACCCCAGATCCGCAAGGGCATGGTGCTGCTGGACCTGTGCACGGAACAGGACGGGCTGCGCCGGGAGACGGTCACCAAGCGGCACGGTGAGCTGTACCGTGCCGCCCGGGACGCCGAGTGGGGCGACGCCTGGCCGTCCTGAGCCCGGACCGTCCCCCTCGGGGAAGGCGCCCCCGGATCATCCGTCCGGGGGACCCGCCAGGCTTAGCCGCGCAGCTCCTGGGTGCAGCACTTGACGCTGCCGCCGCCCTTGAGCAGCTCACTCAGGTCCAGCCCGATGGGCTCGTAGCCGCGCTGCCGCAGCGGTTCGAACAGTCCGACCGCCGCCTGCGGAAGCAAAACGTTCCTCCCGTCGCTCACCGCGTTGAGCCCGAACGCCTCGGCGTCCGCCTCCTGGGCGATGATCGCGTCCGGGAACAGCCGGGCGAGCACCGCCTGACTCCCGGGTGAGAACGCCTCCGGGTAGTACATGACCTCGCTGTCGGTGGTGTCGTCCAGGACGCACAGGGCCGTGTCGAGGTGGTAGTAGCGCGGGTTGACCAGATCCAGGCCGATCACCGGTCGGCCGAAGAACTCCTGCGCCTCGGGGTGCGAGAGCGGGCTGGAGCGGAAGCCGCGGCCGGCCAGCACCCAGGAGGCGGTCACCGCGAAGTCGCCCTCCCCCTCGTTGATGTGCTCGGGCTCGTGTATGTCCCGGTATCCGCGGGCGCGGAACCACTCCAGATGCGCCGCCGCCTCTGCGGTCCGCTCCGGATAGGCGAACCGGGCGCCCAGTACCCGCCCGTCGACCACGGTCGCGCCGTTCGCGGCGAACACCATGTCAGGGAGTTCCGGGTGCGGTTGGAGCTCCTCGACGGTGTGCCCCAGGGCGCGGTAGCGGTCCCGCAGATCCTCCCACTGGGCCAGGGCCAGGGGCAGGTCCACCGGTTTGCCGGGGTCCATCCACGGGTTGATGGAGTAGGTGACCTTGAAGTGGGTCGGTGGACACATCAGATAGCGTCGCGCGGTGGCACGACGCACGATGGTACGCAAGGACAACGAGGGCTCCTCACGGTGGTGTTGAGCGCGTACGCGATCGACGTACGCGCCATCCACATGGTCCACCCTGACGCGCCGCTGTCCATGGTCCGTGCGAGTGATTTCCCCCTCGTTCTGATGACCCCTGCACGGGGGTTCCCACGAAGGTCCGGCAGAGCCCGGGGATCAGGGGCGTACGGGGGTGCGGGTGAGCAGCCCCGGGGCGTCGGTGATGATGCCGCCGCAGCCCAGCCGCAGCATCCGGTCCCGGTCCGCGGGAGTGTTCACGGTGTGCCCCCACACCCGGGGGATCCCCGACCGCACCGCGCGCCGAACGTCCTGGTCACGGGCCTGGTAGTCGATGTCCAGCAACTCCACGAAGGAGCGCCAGGCGGCGAAGTCGTCGGTACGCATCTGCGCCGCCGAACGCCACAGCTGGGCACGCAGCCCCAGCCGGTGGACCCGCCGGGCGAGGGCCGGTCTGTTGGTGTTCACGAACACCGAGCCGGCCAACCCGCGCGCCTTGACCATCTCGGCCAGGCGCGGCAGCCCGGCCGGGTCCTTGACCTCCATGGTCAGCGTGCGCTGCCCGCCCAGCCGGTCCAGGACCTCGGCCACCGTGGGAGGCGGCTCGGGGCGCCACCGTCCGGGCAGCGCCGGGTCCGGGCGCAGCAGCACCCCGCGCCACCGCGCCGGGGTCAGTGCGGCCACCCGGCCGGTCGAGGAGGTCGTACGGTCCAAGGTCGCGTCGTGCATCACCACCGGTGTGCCGTCCCGCAGCACCCGGGTGTCGAAGTCGATCACCTCGGCCTGGTGCCGCCGCACCGCCGTGACCAGCCCGGACAGGCTGTTCTCGGGGACCTCCAGGGCTCCGCCGCGGTGTGCCGCGTAGACCACGCCGGCCCGGCCCGGTGCGCTCGACGGCCCCCGGGGCCGGACCCGCGCGTGCCCGGACCCCGCCGCGGTCAGCGCCAGGGCCGCTGCCACCGCCAGCAGAGATCTTGAGACCATGGGGGAACGCTAGGCGTCAGATTTCGGTTATGCCCGGCGAGTGCACCCATAGGTGGCAGTCTTCGGGCGCCCCGGATGCGGACACCGCCCCCTTCGGGAGCAGGATGGTGGCAGCATTGACCGGGTAACCGGCGGTGCCGCACGACAGCCGTGAAGCGAGGCGATGGATGGAACGCAAGAGCAGGTTCTCCCAGTGGCTACGCCGCCCCAGGAGCGGAGCGGGTGGCGACAGGGACACGGGAGCGCTCGCGGGAAGCGCGCGCGAGGATCTGCTCCTGTCCGCCGCCGCGGCGGGATTCCCGCTCGCCCCGGCGGCCCATCCGTCCGGCTACGGCTGCTCCTGCGACCGGATCGGCTGTCCCACCCCGGCCCGGCACCCGGTCTCCTTCGCCTGGCAGACCCAGGCCACCGCCGACATCGAGCAGGTCACCCAGTGGCTGCGCAACCAGCCCGAGGCGAACTTCATCACCGCCACCGGCATCGTCCATGACGTGCTGGACGTGCCCGCGGACGCCGGACGGCTGGCCCTGGACCGGCTGGGCGCCGCCGGTGTCGAGGTCGGACCGGTCGCCACCACCAGCGCCGACCTCCAGCCGAGCCGGATGCTGTTCTTCACCGCCACCCGCGGCACCCCCGAGGACGAGGACGAGTGGTGGCCCTGTGAGCTGGACTGCCACCCCGAGACCATGGACGAGCATCCCGGACTGCGCTGGCACTGCCGGGGGAGCTACGTACTGGTGCCGCCCGCCCGACTGCCCGGGGACGGGACGGTGGCCTGGCTGCTCGGCCCCGAACGTCCGTTGCCGGATCCGCTGACCCTGCTGGAGGCGCTCACCGACGCCATGGGTCAGTTCGCCGGCACCGACCAGGACCAGCACCCCGCCTGGCCGATGGGCCGCTGAGGCCGATCCCCGGAGCTTCCGGTGGGGGGTGTCGCCGATCCCCTCCGGGCGTCATGTATTGTTCTTCGAGTTGTCACGCCGTCCCCATCAAGGTCGGCAGGGCAACCACTCGCGCCGCACCGGCGGCAAACCACTACTGCACGGCCCTTGAACGGGATGAATTTCGGCATGCCGAATTTCGGACCGAATGGCTCGATTATGAGCCGACAAGGAAAACCGCTAACGTAGTGATCACGCCGGAAGGCGCAAACCCCCTCCGACGGGGAATCGGAAACGAACTCGGGCCGGGAACGGAACGAAAAAGAATCTGATAGAGTCGGAAAGGCCGGAAAGCGAAAGCGAGAAGGCCGCCCCGATCCAACAGGGGGCCGGATACGGAGAGCGGAAACGCGAAACGGATCTGGTAAGGTTGGAAACACCGAAGGGAAGCGCCCGGAGGAAAGCCCGAGAGGGTGAGTACGAAGGAAGCGTCCGTTCCTTGAGAACTCAACAGCGTGCCAAAAGTCAACGCCAGATTAGTTGATACCCCGTCTCTGGGCCTGATGGTCTGGGACGAGGTTCCTTTGAAGAAAAAACACAGCGAGGA
>NZ_SRID01000483.1 GCF_004684805.1 Streptomyces palmae | reverse complement strand
TGCGGGGAGTGGTCGGGTGTCCTCTTTCGGGTGAGGGCGGGTGGGGGCGGAAACGCTCCGTTTATCCGATCGACCACCTCTTACGGTCGGAAAACCCCCGATCCACCCGTTAAGACCCACCGTTCGGCGGTAGGAAGGTGACTCCCGTCAGGAATCGCAGCCGCAGCAGGGAGTGCACGGTGAGCCAACCGGAGATGCGACCCGAGGGGCCGCCCCGCCCGGACTCGGGTCACGGGCGGAGCGATCTGCTGGGCCGGCCCCTCCCGCTGGGCGACTGGGGCGAGCCCGCGGCGCGGCTGGACGAGCTCTACCAGTGGGTGGAGCGCGGTGCGCTGCGGGTGGTGCGGTGGTACCTGGCCGACCGGGTGTGGAAGCGGCGTACGGCATGCGCGCTGCGCGCCGTGGCCGGGGCCGGGGCGCTGACCGGGGCCGCGCTGCCGCTGCTGGAGTTGAACGGGGTGCTGGACCACGGCGCGGCCTGGGCCGCGCTGCCGCTGCTGCTGGCGGTGGCGTGCGTGGCCGGGGACCGCTTCTTCGGGCTGACCGCGGGCTGGATGCGGGATGTGGCGACGGCGCAGGCGGTGCACCGGCGGCTGGAGACGCTGCAGTTCGACTGGGCGGCGGAGTGCGTACGCGAGGTGCTGGGGCCGGCCGAGGGCACCGCGAGCGAGGCCGCCGACCGCTGCCTGGGCGTGCTGCGGCGGTTCACCGAGGACATGGCGGAGCTGGTGCGCATCGAAACGGCGGGCTGGCTGGTGGAGTTCGGTTCCGGTCCGGTGCCGCTCTACACCCAGTCGCTGGCGGCCTGGGGCCCCCGCCCGGACGGCGGGGTCCCCGCCGGCCGCTTCCCGCTGCCGCCGGTCACCCGGCCCAACATGCCCCGCCAGCGGCCCCCGGAGCCGCCCCGCTGAGCGGTCCGGGGCCATGGGTCCCGTAGCGGCGGCGCCGGCGCTCCGGGCCTGCGCCGGCGAGGCCGTCAGCTGAAGACGATCATGGAGCCCTGGCCCAGGCTGCGGGTCGCCGCCGCGTGCAGGCCGAGCCATACGTGGCGTTCCCGGGCGAACGGCCCGTCCTCGTACGGGGTGGTGGCCGCCGGCTCCTCCAGGCTGGTGGGGCGCGACGGCGGCGCCGGGGCCGCGGGCGGGTTGACCGGGTCGATGCCCAGCGCCGGCGCGACCGTCTGGAGTTCGCGCAGCAGGCCGTGGCTGGACCCCAGGGGGCCGCCGCCCTCCATGAGTTCGTCGCTGCTCAGCGGGGCCGCGAAGTCCACCGGCACATAGGCCCCGGCATGGTCGTAGTGCCAGACCAGGTGCGACTGCTGCGCGGCGCTCTCGAACATTTCCAGCAACTGTTCGTAGTCTCCGCGGAGTTCGTCGACCGGGGTGACCGGGAGGCCGCACAGGTGCAGCAGGTAGGCGCGGCGCAGGAAGTGCAGCGCGTCGTAGTCGAAGCCCGCGACCGGGGCGACGTCCCCCGACAGGCCCGGCATGTAGCCGAAGACGGGCACCGGGGGCAGTCCTGACTCGCCGAGCACCTTGTCGTACGCCGCGATCTCCTCGGCGAAGGGGTTGTCGGGGCTGTGGCACAGCACGTCGACGAGGGGGACCAGCCAGAGGTCACATGCCACGCGATCTCGCTCTCGTTGTGGGGTGGGCACCGATCGGTTCGATTCCGGCTTCGGCAATGGGGGCCGGAATCGACCGGAGTCGACCGAGCCCGACCGGAACCGAAGTCGGCCGGAGCGGCCGGATTCCTGAGGAGTAATCGGGAGTTATCGGGTGCCGTACGGAGTGGACTGGACTTGTTCGAAGTCGATGGTGGTTGACCGGGATTATCCAGGGTGGGTCGGCAGTCGGCCCGGCGGGGCCCGGTCGGGCCAGCGTAGTGCCCCGGGTACGCCGCGCGAAGGGTGCCGTCGGGGACTTCCGCGCCCGGGTGGGGACCAGGGCGGTCCGCGGGGACTCAGCCCTGGGCGAGCCGTTCGATCAGGACCAGCGAGTGGGAGTTGTACGAGCTGATGATGCGCTCCGTCTCCACACCGTCGGCACGGGTCACCGCGTCGGTGAGCCGGGAGTGCTCGGCCCACAGCACCCCGGCGAGATCGGGCAGCCGGCGCAGGTAGGGCACCATGAACACCCAGGACTGCACCCGCATCCGCTGGAGGAAGTCGGTGATGTAGTTGTTGCCGATCAGCGAGGTCAACTCGCGGAAGAACCGCAGGTCGTAGCCGATGAGGATGTCCAGGTCGCCCAGGCGGGCGGCGCGTTCGGCCTCCTCGGCCCGGCGCCGTACCGAGACCAGGGCCTCCGGCGCGACGGCGTGCACCATGTCGGTGACCGAGCGGCGGAAGAGCCCCTCGGCGATCAGCGAGCGGGCCTCCAGCATCGACCGGAAGTCGTCCAGGGTGAACTCGTGCACCCTGAAGCCGCGGTGCTCCTCCACGTCCAGCAGGCCCTGCGAGCACAGGTCGATCAGCGCCTCACGGACGGGCGTGGCCGACACGCCGTACTGGTCGGCCATCTCCTTCACGGTGAACTGCCGGCCGGCCGGGAGTCTGCCCGCGAGCACCTCGTCGCACAGCGCGTCGGCGATCTGCTGACGCAGTGTGCTGCGCCTGACCGGACTACTGCCGGGCTCGGGCATCGACGACCGTCTCCTTCACATGTGAAACGTGCTGCGGCACGGCCGTGTGCACGCTTCGGCAGACGGCCCCCGCCTCACGATAAGCGAGGGCCGTCGCGTGGTCTGCACCTCTCTGCCCCCGGCAGACCGCCCCGGCGGGGTGGCGGCCGGGCCTCCGGCGCCTCAGACCGTGTGCGCGTCCGCGGTGGTCAGCGCCTCGTCCAGGATGGCCAAGCCCTCCTTGGCCTCCGCCTCGGTGACGGTGCAGGCCGGCACCACGTGCGTCCGGTTCATGTTGACGAACGGCCACAGCCCGCGCTGCTTGCAGGCGGCGGCGAACTCGGCCATCGGCTGGTTGTCGGCCCCGCTCGCGTTGTACGGCACCAGCGGCTCCCGGGTGGCCCGGTCCCGTACGAGGTCCAGGGCCCAGAACGCGCCCATGCCGCGCACCTCGCCCACCGAGGGGTGGCGCTCGGCCAGCTCCCGCAGCCCGGGACCGAGGACCCGCTCACCGATCTCCGCGGCGTTCTCCACGATCCGCTCCTCGGCCATGGTGTTGATGGTGGCGACGGCGGAGGCGCAGGCCAGCGGGTGGCCGGAGTAGGTCAGGCCGCCCGGGTAGGGGCGGGTGTCGAAGGTGGCGGCGATCTCGGCCGAGATGGCGACGCCGCCCAGCGGCACATAGCCGGAGTTGACGCCCTTGGCGAAGGTCATCAGGTCCGGGGTGACGTCCCAGTGATCGGCGGCGAACCAGCGCCCGGTGCGTCCGAAGCCCGCCATCACCTCGTCCAGGACGAAGACGATGCCGTACTTGTCGCAGATCTCCCGGACGCCGGCCAGGTAGCCGGGCGGCGGCACCATGATCCCGGCGGTGCCCGGCACCGTCTCCAGGATGATCGCGGCAATGGTCTGCGGGCCCTCGTAGGCGATGGTGTCCTCGAGGTGCCGCAGCGCGCGCTCGCACTCCTGCTCCTCGGTCTCGGCGTGGAACGGCGAGCGGTAGAGGAACGGCGCCCAGAAGTGCACCACACCGGCCGAGGCGGTGTCGGAAGGCCAACGGCGCGGGTCGCCGGTGAGGTTGATCGCGGCCGCGGTCGCCCCGTGGTACGAGCGGTACGCGGACAGCACCTTGCTGCGCCCGGTGTGCAGCCGCGCCATCCGTACCGCGTTCTCCACGGCCTCGGCGCCGCCGTTGGTGAAGAAGATCTTGTCCAGGTCACCCGGGGTGCGCTCGGCGATCAGCCGTGCCGCCTCGGACCGCACGTCCACCGCGAAGCCGGGGGCGATGGTGCACAGCTTGGCCGCCTGCTCCTGGATCGCGGCGACGACCTTGGGGTGCTGGTGGCCGATGTTGGTGTTCACCAGCTGGGAGGAGAAGTCGAGGTAGCGCTTCCCGTCGTAGTCCCAGAAGTACGAACCCGCGGCGCCGGCCACGGCCAGCGGGTCGATCAGCCCCTGGGCGGACCAGGAGTGGAAGACGTGCGCGCGATCGGCGGCCTTGACGGCGGCGCCGGCCGCGGGGTCGGGAACGACCTCAAAGTGTTCGGTGAGGGTCACGTTGCGTACCTCGGATCGCTGGTCGGACGGAGCGCTTCAGCCTAGAAAGGCGAGGGGGCCGACCGGCACCGCCAATCTGTATGGCCTCGGCCACGTCGCCCGGCATCCTGTCGGGCGTGGGGTGCCCTGTCGGGTGCGCGGCGGTCTGGTGGGGGCCGGGTGGTCTGTTGGGCGTGGGGCGCCCTGTCGGGTGCGCGGCGGTCTGCTGGGGCCGGTGGTTTGTTGAGCGCGCGGTGGTCTGT
>NZ_SRID01000482.1 GCF_004684805.1 Streptomyces palmae | reverse complement strand
GGATTCGGGTGGCCGGGCCTGGGGCGGGGCCGGTTGGCCGGCCCCCGGGATCTCGAAGGTCCGGACGGGTCCGGGGGTGCGGGGACCCGGCGACCGGCCCGGGGGTTCCCAGGCCGGCCGGGCCACGAGGTCGGGGCGGCCGGCCTCGGAGGGCCCGCGGCTGGGCAGCCGGTCGCTAGGGAAGCCACTTCCGCCAGATGTCGGGGTGTGCCTTGACCCAGTGTTCGGCCGCCTCCTCGGGCGACATCCCGCGGGCGGCGATCAGTTCGGAGACCTCGTTCTGGTCGCGCTCGGTCCAGTGGAACCGCTTGAGGAAGGCCGCGGCCTCGCCGCCCCTCCGGGCGAAGTCGGCGTTGAGGTACTTCTGCAACGGCGTGGTGGGGTAGGCGCAGTCCACGGTGGCCGGGTCGGCGGTGCCCCGCTCCGCGCAGGCGTCGGTGTACCGGGGCAGCTTCACCTCGACCATCGGCACCTGGTTGAACAGCCACTGCGGCGCGTACCAGTAGGTGAGGAAGGGCTTGCGCGCCTTGGCGAACTGCTTGATCTGGGTGATCTGGGCGGCCTCGGACCCCGCGAACACCACCTGGTAGTCCAGGTCGAGGTTGTCCACCAGCGCCTTGTCGTTGGTGACGTAGGAGGGCGAGCCGTCCAGCAACTGCCCCTTGCCCCCGCTCTCCGGGGTGCGGAGCCGGTCGGCGTACCGGTCGAGGTTCTTCCAGTCGGTGACGTCCGGGTGGGCGTCGGCGAAGTACTTGGGGACGAACCAGCCGATGTGGCCGGTGACGCCCAGGTCCCCGCCGGGGGTGATGGTCTTCTTGTCCTCGACGTACCGCCGCACCTGCTCGGGGTGGCCCCAGTCCTCCAGGATCGCGTCCACCCTGCCCTGGCTGAGCGCGTCCCAGGCCGGGACCTCGTCCACCTGCACGGTGTCCACCCGGTAGTGCAGTTCGTGTTCCAGCAGGTACCGGGCGACGGCCGTGTTGGACTGCGCGCCCACCCAGGACTGGACGGACAGGGTGACGGTCCTGGCGCCGTCCGCGTTCGCGTACGGGGAGGACTGCCGGGTCATGTCGGCCGCACCGCAGCCGGTGGCGGCGGCGGTGGCGGTCAGTACGGCCGCCGCGAGCAGCGCGCGACGGGTACGGATACGGGTGGCGGGGTGAGGCATCTCAGGCCTCCTTTCCCGGGCGGCGCGCGGTGGGCTGCGTCACCCGGTCGAGCATGAGTCCCAGGCAGACGATGGCCGCGCCCGCGACCAGCCCGGTGGCCAGGTCACCCTGGGCCAGGCCGTAGACGACGTCGTAGCCGAGGGCGCCGGAGCCCACCAGGCCGCCGATGATGACCACGGCGAGGACCAGGACCACGCCCTGGTTGACGGCGAGCAGCAGCGCGGGGCGGGCCAGCGGGAGTTGCACCTGCCACAGCTGCTGGGCCGGGGTGGCGCCCAGCGAGCGGGCCGATTCCAGGGCCGACGGGTCCACCTGCCGCAGCCCCTGGGTGGTGATGCGGATGACGGCGGGCAGCGCGTACACGATGGCGGCGGCCGCCGCCGGTGCCCGGCCGACGCCGAACAGCGCGACCACCGGGATCAGATAGACGAACTGCGGCATGGTCTGGCACACGTCCAGCACCGGACGCAGCGACCGCTCCAGACGCGGGGCGCGGGCCGCCGCGATGCCGATGGCGATGCCAAGCAGCAGGGTGACGGCGACGGCGGCCAGCACCTGGGAGAGGGTGTCCATGGAGGGCTCCCAGACCCCGAGCACGCCGATGGCGGCCATGGCGCAGGTGGCGGTCAGCGCGGTGCCCCAGGTGCCGATCAGCCAGGCCGTCGCGGCCACCACCAGCAGCACCGCCCACCAGGGCAGCGCCTGAAGGCCGTCGCGGAGCGGGTTGAGCACCCAGGTGACGTAGGCGGAGGCCCAGTCGGCGGTGCCGCCGATGGCCGGCACCCCGGAGTAGAGGTGGTCCACCATCCACTCCTTGCCCTGGTTGACGGGCTCGGCGATGGCCACCGTCCACCCGTCCGGCCAGCTCAGCGCACCCGCGGCGCGCCCGGCCAGGGCCACCACCGCGGTGATCAGCGCCGCCCCGGCCCAGGCCGGCAGGCCGCGCAGCGGCCACGGGCCGGTGGGTTCGGCCCCGGCCCGTTCGCCGGCGGCCGAGGTGGTGCGGTCCAGCACGACGGCGAGCAGCACGATCGGGATGCCGGCGGTCAGCGCCCGGCCCACGTCGACCGTGGAGAGCGCCTGGTAGACCTGGTCCCCCAGGCCGCCGCCGCCGATCACGGAGGCGATGACGGCCATCGAGAGGGCCATCATGATCGCCTGGTTGACGCCGAGCAGCAGTTCCCTGCGCGCCAGCGGCAGGCGTGCGGTCAGCAGCCGCTGCCGTCCGGTGGCGCCCAGCGAGGTCACCGCCTCCAGCACGCCGGGGTCGGCCTGCCGCAGCCCCAGCGCGGTCAGCCGGGCCATCGGCGGCGCCGCGTAGACGACGGTGGCCAGCACCGCGCCCGGCACGCCGATGCCGAAGACCATCACCACCGGCAGGAGATAGGCGAAGGCGGGCAGCACCTGCATGGTGTCCAGCACCGGTCGCAGCGCCCGGTGGGTGCGCCGCGACAGGCCGCCGGCCAGCCCGAGCACCCCGCCGACCAGCACCGAGGCGGTGACCGCCACGGCCATCAGGGCCAGCGTCTGCATGGTGGGCACCCACATGCCGAGCAGCCCGCACGCCGCGAACGAGCCGGCCGCGACGGCCGCCACCCGGGCGCCGGCGACCCGCCCGGCGAGCAGGGTGGCCGCGGCGGTGGTGCCGGCCCAGCCGAGGGCCAGCAGCGACAGGTAGACGGCGCGCACCGCGACGATGATGGCGTTGCTGATGTGCCCGAAGAAGTAGAGGAACACCGGGTGGCTGTCCCGGTTGTCGATGATCCAGTCGCTGGCGTCACCGAGCGGCCCGGACACGTCCACGGTCAGCGCGTGCGGCCAACTGCCGCTGGTCCATCGGCTGTGCGCCACCGGGACCAGCACGGCGGCGAGCACCGCCAGCACCAGCAGCTTGCGGACGGCCGGGTACCGCAGCCAGGCCCTCGGGGCGGCGGCGGTCGACGGTACGGGGGTGGCCGCTGGTGCGGCGTGGGCGCAAGTGGCCTGGGTGGCGTGGGTGGTGGCCTGGGTGCCGGTGTGGTGTGGGGCGGTGCCGGGAGCGGTGTGCGTGCCGATGGGATGCGGCGCGGTACCCGGGCCGGGCTCGGGGCCGGTGGGATGCGGCGCGGTGCCCCGGCCGGGCTCGGGGCCGATGGGATGCGGCGCGGTACTGGAGGTCATCCGGCCGCCTCCTCGGGCCGCAGGCCGGCGACCACCGCGAGCAGCCGCTGGTGGTCGACCACGCCGAGCAGTCGGGGGCCGTCCATCACCCGGGCCGGGCCGCCGCAGCGGGCGACCGCCTCGATGGCGGCGGCCACCGTGGTGTCGGGGGCCAGCGCGGGGCCGGTGGCGGGCTCGCCGGAGGCGATGGGACGCAGCGCGGTACGGACCGTCAGCACCTGCTCGCGCGGTACGTCGCGCACGAAGTCCCGTACGTAGTCGTCGGCCGGGGAACCGACGATCTCCTCCGGGGTGCCCAGCTGCACGATCCGGCCGTCCCGCATCAGGGCGATCCGGTCGCCGAGGCGAAGCGCCTCACCGAGGTCGTGGGTGATGAAGACCATGGTGCGGCCCTCGTCGCGGTGCAGCCGGATGACCTCCTCCTGCATGTCGCGGCGGATCAGCGGGTCGAGGGCGCTGAACGGCTCGTCGAAGAGCAGCACTTCGGGGTCGACGGCGAGGGCGCGGGCCAGTCCGACCCGCTGCTGCTGGCCGCCGGAGAGCTGCCCCGGTCGGCGCTGCTCCAGGCCGGCCAGGCCGACCTTGGCCACCATCTCGGCGGCCCGGGCGCGGCGCTGGGCCTTGCCTACGCCCTGGATCTCCAGCCCGTAGGCGACGTTGTCGAGCACCGAGCGGTGCGGCAGCAGCCCGAAGTGCTGGAAGACCATGGCGGCCCGGTGCCGGCGCAGATCGCGCAGTCGGGCCTTGTCCATGCCGACCACGTCCTCGCCGTCGATGGCGATGGCGCCGCTGGTGGGTTCGATCAGCCGGGTCAGGCAGCGCACCAGGGTGGACTTGCCGGACCCGGACAGGCCCATGACCACGAAGACCTCTCCGGGCCGCACGTCGAAGGAGACGTCGCGGACGGCGGCGGTGCAGCCGGTGCGCCGGCGCAGCTCGTCCGGGGGCAGCTCGGCCAGCGGGCCGCCCGGCACGCGGTCGGCCTTGGGCCCGAAGACCTTCCACAGGTTGCGGACGGCGAAGACGGGGGTGGCGGCGGGGGGCCGCGGCTCGACGGAGGTCCCGCCGACGGCGGCGGAGGCGGATCTCACGGAG
>NZ_SRID01000481.1 GCF_004684805.1 Streptomyces palmae | reverse complement strand
GCGGGAGGGGGCGCGGCGGGGCGTCCGTTCGGTCCCGCTCGGCACCGCCGCCGCCGTGCCGGGCCGCCTTCCCGGGGCCGCCCCGCACCGGCCCCGAATCCGTCCGCTGCCTCGATTGCCGCCGCGGGCCGCACCTGGTATCCAATTCTGATGGACCGTCAGGTCTCTGCCCGGCGCGCTGGCCCGGACCTTCCCGGAGAGGCACCCCGTATGAGCGATCTCATCGAGTACGGACAGCTGTTCATCGGCGGCACCCCGGTCGATCCGCTCGGCTCGGGCACCATCGAGGTGGTGTCGCCGCACACGGAAGAGGTGATCGGGCGGGTACCGCACGCCGGGGCGGCGGATGTGGACCGGGCGGTGGCGGCGGCCCGGGCCGCGTTCGACCAGGGGCCGTGGCCGCGGATGCGCCCGGAGGAGCGGATCGCGGTGGTGACCCGGATCAAGGACGCCTTCGCCGCGCGCCACGAGGAGATGGCCCGGCTGATCAGCGCGCAGAACGGCAGCCCGATCTCCTGGAGCGTGCTCGGTCAGGGGCTCGCCGCGCTGCTGGCCTGGGAGGCCGCGCTGACCGTGGCCCGCGACACGGTCTACGAGGAGCGGCGGGCCGGCATCCTGGGGCCGCTGCTGGTGCGCCGGGAGCCGGTCGGGGTGGTGGCGGCCGTGGTGCCGTGGAACGCCCCGCAGTTCGTGGCCGCGGCCAAACTCGCCCCGGCGCTGCTGGCCGGCTGCCCGGTGATCCTCAAGCCCTCGCCGCAGGCGCCGCTGGACTCCTGTCTGCTGGCCGAGCTGGCGGCCGAGGCGGGGCTGCCCGAGGGGGTGCTCTCGGTGCTCCCCGCGGACCGGGAGACCAGCGAGTACCTGGTCGGCCACCCCGGGGTGGACAAGGTGTCCTTCACCGGCTCGGTGGCGGCCGGGAAGCGGGTGATGGAGGTAGCGGCCCGTCGGCTGACCCGGGTGACCCTGGAGCTGGGCGGCAAGTCGGCCGCCGTCATCCTGCCGGACGCCGATCTGGGCACCGCGGTGGCGGGCATCGTGCCCAACGCCTGGATGAACAACGGCCAGGCGTGTGTGGCGCTCACCCGCATCCTCGCCCCGCGCAGCCACTACGCGGAGATCGCCGAGCGGTTGACCGCCGCCGCCTCCGCGCTGGTGGTGGGCGATCCGCTGGACCCGGCCACCGAGGTGGGGCCGCTGGTGACCCGGAGCCAGCAGCGGCGTTCGCTGGAGTACATCGACATCGGCCGGGAGGGCGGCGCACCGGTGCTGACCGGCGGCGGCCGCCCCCCGTCCCCGGGCACCGGCTGGTACGTGGAGCCGACGCTGTTCGGGGAGGTCTCCACCACCATGCGGATCGCCCGGGAGGAGATCTTCGGGCCGGTGATCTGCCTGCTGCCGTACGACACCGAGGAGGAGGCGGCGCGGATCGCCGACGACTCGGAGTACGGGCTGTCCGGCAGCGTGTGGACGGCGGACGTGGAGCGCGGCGTGGACTTCGCCCGGCGCGTGCGCACCGGCACCTTCTCGGTCAACACCTTCAGCCTCGACATGCTCGGCCCGTTCGGCGGCTTCAAGAACTCCGGCATCGGGCGGGAGTTCGGCCCGGAGGGCTTCGGCGCCTATCTGGAGCACCAGACCGTGCACCTGCCCCCGGGCTGGGAGGGCTGAGCCGATGGGTGACCAGTGGGAGCTGGAGGTGGACCGCGGGCTGTGCGTGGGCTCGGGGCTGTGCGCGCACACCGCGCCCGAGGTGTTCCGCCTGGACGCCACGCGGCGCTCCCGGCCCGTACGGCCGCGTGCCACCGGGTCCGAGGCGGTGCTGGCGGCGGCCGAGGGCTGCCCGGTCGAGGCGATCACGCTCCGCCTCTCGGACACCGGGGAGGCGGTCTTCCCACCCGAGGAGTGACCCCGAAGCGCCTGAGGCCGGGGCCTCGGGCACGCCCGGCTGGTGGGGCGGTGTGCGGCCGGGCGCCCGCCCACCGCCCCAGGCCGGCGCAACCGCGACCCGCGGCCCGGGTCAGTCCCGGGGGGCCGTGAGGTCGATCAGTCGGCACACCGTCTCGATGTCGATCTTCACCTGGGCGATCGAGGCCCGTCCGGACAGCCAGGTGATCAGGGCCGAGTGCCAGGTGTGTTCGATGACCCGGACGGCGGAGAGCTGTTCGCCGGTCGGCGGATCGGACAGGCCCATCGCGTCCAGGATGATGGCGGTGGTCAGCCGCGAGACGGTGTCCACCTCCGGGCTGACCGAGCGGTCGGCGAAGGTCAGCGCGCGCACCATGGCGTCCGCCAGCTGCGGCTCGCGCTGGAGTGCCCGGAAGGCGCGCATCAGGGTCTGGGCGACCCGGGTGGCGGGCTCGGCCTCGGTCGGCGGGCGCTTGCGCAGCGTCTCGTGCATCTGCTGGAGCTGGTCCTGCATGGTGGCGACCAGCAGGTGCACCTTGGACGGGAAGTAGCGGTAGAGCGTGCCCAGGGCGACGCCGGAGTTCTCGGCCACCTCCCGCATCTGCACCGCGTCGAAGCCGCCGCGGCTCGCCAACTGGGCGCTGGCGTGCAGGATCCGGCGACGGCGCGCTTCCTGCCGCTCGGTCAGCTGCGAGGGGGCCGGCTTGGCTTCTGCGGTCATCTGTCCTACTTCGGTGCGTTCCGTCGGCAGGCTGCGGACACCGTGCATGATGGCAGGGCCCGGGGAGTGGCGCGAGTCACTGAAACTCGTTCCAGGCTAACGCCGCAGCCGGTCTCCTTGACCGCCCTCGCGGTGGCCGAGACAGGTTCCTGCCGCACCTTGCGCTACCGGTCGGTCACATAACGCGCTGTTCCGGGATGGCCGAGCCCCCCGGTCGCCGTTCGGGCGCGGTGTTCGCCGGCGTCACCGCTGGTACGCGATCTGCCGGTGCCCCGCCCGGGCTCGACTCGGCGCCGTCCGCCCCGGCCGCCCGGCCGTGGGGCGCGGCGCCCCCGTGCAGTGGCGCGGATCACCTTGCCCGCCCCCGGGGTCGCCGGGGCGGGCGGGTATCTTTCGAGAATCCTCCGGCGATTCGTAAGTGAAACTTGTTCTAGCCTTTTGCTTGCGGATACGCTCCGCTGAACTGGACCGAGAAGGGGGCCGCGAGTGACCGGCGACAGGCCGCTGCGCATCGCCCTGCTCACCTACAAGGGGAACCCGTTCTGCGGTGGCCAGGGCGTCTACGTGCGCCACCTGTCGCGCGAACTCGCGCGGCTCGGCCACCGGGTCGAGGTCATCGGCGCCCAGCCGTACCCCGTCCTGGACGAGGACCCCGACGGCAGGGTCGTCCTCACCGAGCTGCCCAGCCTCGACCTGTACCGGCAGCCGGACCCCTTCCGGACCCCCGGACGCGGGGAGTACCGCGACTGGATCGACGCCCTCGAGGTCGGCACCATGTGGACCGGCGGCTTCCCCGAGCCGCTCACCTTCAGCCTGCGCGTCCGCCGCCACCTGGCCGCCCGGCGCGGACAGTTCGACGTGGTGCACGACAACCAGACCCTCGGCTACGGCCTGCTCGGCCTGGACCGCATCGGTTTCCCGCTGGTCACCACCATCCACCACCCCATCACCGTGGACCGGCGCCTGGAGCTGGAGGCCGCGGCCGACTGGAAGCGCCGCGCCTCGGTCCGCCGCTGGTACGGCTTCACCCGGATGCAGAAGCGCGTCGCCACCCGGCTGCCCTCGGTGCTCACCGTCTCCGGCTCCTCCCGCCAGGAGATCATCGACGACCTCGGGGTGCGCCCGAACCGCGTTCACGTGGTGCCCATCGGCGCCGACACCGAACTGTTCAGCCCGGACCCGGCCGTGCCCGTGGTGCCCGGTCGGA
The DNA here is from genome assembly GCF_004684805.1 of Streptomyces palmae. Lineage (GTDB taxonomy): Bacteria > Actinomycetota > Actinomycetes > Streptomycetales > Streptomycetaceae > Streptomyces > Streptomyces palmae. The sequence continues at coordinate 600 of NZ_SRID01000481.1, read as the reverse complement.
TCGTCACCACCTCCAGCGCGGACGTCCCGCTCAAGGGCCTGGTGTACCTGGTCGAGGCGCTGGCCAAGCTGCGTACCGAACATCCCCAGGCGCATCTGGTGGTGGTCGGCAGGCGCCCCGAGGAGGGACCGGTGGCCACCGCCCTGGCCCGCTTCGGACTCCAGGACGAGGACGCCGTCCGCTTCGTCAAGGGCATCAGCGACGCCGAACTGGTGGACCTGGTGCGCGGCGCCCAGATCGCCTGCGTGCCCTCCCTCTACGAAGGCTTCTCGCTGCCCGCCGCCGAGGCCATGGCCACCGGCACCCCGCTGGTGGCCACCACCGGCGGCGCGGTGCCCGAGGTCGCCGGACCCGACGGCGAGACCTGCCTGGCGGTGCCGCCCGGCGACGCCCAGGCGCTGGCCGCCGCACTCGGCCGACTGCTGGACGACGAGGAGTTGCGCCGCCGGCTCGGCGCCGCCGGCCGGGAGCGGGTACTGGCCCGCTTCACCTGGGAGCAGGCCGCCCGGGGCACCGCCGAGCACTACCGCGCCGCCATCGAGCGCCGGCGCCGCACCCTCGGCGCCCCTCGCACCCCCCGCCCTGTCTCTTATACACACC
>NZ_SRID01000480.1 GCF_004684805.1 Streptomyces palmae | reverse complement strand
AGCGTCAGAGGTGTATAAGAGCCAGCCCACCTCGTTCGTGAACGCGCGCGCGAGCACCCGGCGAGTCCCCGGGGACCACCCGCCGGCACCCGCCGACCACCCCGGAGCGACCCCCGAAGGTTTGGACACGCGCAGTGACGGCCGACCTACGGAGATACAGCGGCCCGAAAATACGACAGCGGACCATGAGTGACGTATCCCACACACCCACTACTTGTAGATCTCGATTCGGCGAGAAACCTTGGCACGTGGCGTCAGAAAGTGATAAGCGGCCTACACACTGCGCTCGAGGCGCCAAAAGCCATGCGTATGGACATGATCGAGGATCTCGGACAGTCCGCCCCGAGGCCCCTGAGCACCGCAAGACGGCCATATTTTCGTCGCGAACACGTCAAGTGTGACGCACGCCACGTTTGTTGATCTCAACCTGTACGCCCTGATAGCCGTTTACCCATGTCCCCAGTCGCACACATACCGAGCCACCGGAAGCCCCGCCGCGCCGCGTCCCCTTCGACGCGCGCACTCCGCGCCGGAGTGACCGGTGGCATCCTCAGCCTCGCGGTGGCGGGCACCACGGTGCAGGCCAGCGCATCCGAGCAGACGGCGGCCGAGTCCACCCTGGAGATGCCGACCGTCAGCGCCGCGCTGGCGACCACCACCGCGCAGAGCGCCGACGCCACCCTGGAGGCGGCGACCGGCTACGAGATCCAGGCGCAGCAGGACCAGGCGGCCGACCACGCCCGCGCCGAGGCCAAGAAGGCCAAGGAGAAGGCGGAGGCCAAGGCCAAGGCCAAGCGGGAGGCCGCCCGCAAGGAGGCCCAGCGCAAGGCCGAGGAGCGGGCCGCCCAGGCGCGCTCCTCGCGCTCCACGGACCGCACCCCGCTCGGCGACAGCACCCCGTCCACCGGCAGCGGTAGCGGCACCAGCACCCAGGCGCCCAGCACCAGCTCCTCGGGCAACGTGGCCACGCTGCTCAACTTCCTGCGCGCGCAGGTGGGCAAGGCGTACGTGCCCGGCGCGACCGGCCCCTCCTCGTACGACTGCTCCGGTCTGACCCAGACCGCCTTCCGGCAGATCAACATCAGCCTGCCGCGGATCTCCCAGCAGCAGTCGACCGTCGGCACCCAGGTCTCGCTGAACAACCTGCAGCCGGGCGACCTCCTCTACTGGGGCAGCCCGGGCAGCGCCTACCACGTCGCGGTCTACGTCGGTGGCGGCAACTTCATCGGCGCGCAGAACTCCAGCACCGGTGTGGTCGAGCGCCCGCTCAGCTACGACCCGCCGACCGGCGCCGTGCGGGTCCTCTGACCCCACCCCCACTTCACGACGGCAGGGTCGGCTCTCGCGTACACACTCCGTGCACGCGAGTGCCGACCCTGCCGCGCACATCCACGACGCGCCGCGCGTGCCGCCGCCGCACCCTGGGCGGCGTCCCGAGACGCCGCAGCCGGCACGGACGGGCACGGACCGGCGCGGTCGGCGTTACGCGCCGGCGTAGATGTTGTGCGCGAACTCGGCCAACTTCTCGTCGGAGAGGTTGCGCGCCAGGTCCGCCTCGCTGATCATGCCGACCAGCCGCTTGTTGTCGATCACCGGCAGCCGACGGATGCGGTGGCTCTCCATCTCGTGCAGCACCTCGCTGATGTCCGCGTCGGCGTTGATCCAGCGCGGAGTCCCCTTCGCCAGGTCGCCGCAGGTCACCTTGGACGGGTCGTGCCCCATGGCGACGCACTCCACCACGATGTCGCGGTCGGTGATGATCCCGCACAGCCGCTCGTTGGCGTCGCTGACCGGGAGGGCTCCGACGCTCAGGTTCCGCATCATCTGAGCCGCCCGGTCCAGCGTCTCGGTCTGCGGGATCCACTGCGCGCCCGGGTGCATGATGTCCGCGGCGGTGGTCATATTCGTACCTCCTCCGGGCCCCACCGGTGCACACCGGCCCCGTCAGGCCCTGTTCCGGTGTCACCGCGGCATCCGCTCACGGTGCCCCCTCCTCCATCTTCACCGCGCGGGCCGGACCACGCGACCGCTGCCGGAAGGTGCCGGAAACGCCACCGCCCCCGGGGTGTCCGGGGGCGGTGGGCGATCGGTGTGCTCGGGGGCGCTGTCAGGAGCGCGGGGCCACCTTGGTGAGGGCGTTGATGATGCGGTCCATGGCGTCGCCGCCGTGCGGATCGGTCAGGTTGGCCAGCAGCTTCAGGGTGAAGCGCATCAGCATCGGGTGGGTGAGGCCGCGCTGGGTGGCCAGCTTCATCACCGTGGGGTTGCCGATCAGCTTCACGAAGGCGCGGCCGAGCGTGTAGTAGCCGCCGTAGGTGTCCTTGATGACCTTCGGGTAGCGCTGGAGGGCCAGTTCGCGCTGGGCGGCGGTGGCCCGGGCGTGCGCCTGCACGATCACGTCGGCGGCCATCTGGCCGGACTCCATGGCGTACGCGATGCCCTCGCCGTTGAACGGGTTGACCATGCCGCCCGCGTCGCCGACCAGCAACAGGCCCCGGGTGTAGTGCGGCTGGCGGTTGAACGCCATCGGCAGCGCGGCGCCGCGGATCGGGCCGGTCATGTTCTCCGGGGTGTAGCCCCAGTCCTCCGGCATCGAGGCGCACCAGGCCTTGAGGATCTCGCGCCAGTCCAACTCCTTGAAGGAGGAGGAGGTGTTGAGCACGCCGAGGCCCACGTTGGAGGTGCCGTCCCCCATGCCGAAGACCCAGCCGTACCCGGGCAGCAGCCGCGGCTGGTCACCGCGCCGGTCCCACAACTCCAGCCAGGACTCCAGGTAGTCGTCCTCGTGCCGGGGGGAGTTGAAGTACGTACGCACCGCCACGCCCATCGGCCGGTCCTCCCGGCGGTGCAGCCCCATGCCCAGCGAGAGCCGGGTGGAGTTGCCGTCGGCGGCGACCACCAGCGGCGCGTGGAAGGTGACCGGGGTCTTCTCCGCGCCCAGCTTGGCGTGCACGCCGGTGATCCGGCGGGTGCGGTCGTCGATGATGGGGGCGCCCACGTTGCACCGCTCGTAGAGCCGGGCGCCGGCCTTCTGCGCCTGCCGCGCCAGCTGCTCGTCGAAGTCGTCGCGCTTGCGGACCAGGCCGTAGTTCGGGTACGCGGCCAGGTCCGGCCAGTCGAGCTGGAGCCGCACCCCGCCGCCGATGATGCGCAGGCCCTTGTTCCGCAGCCAGCCCGCCTCTTCCGAGATGTCGATGCCCATCGCGACCAGCTGCTTGGTGGCGCGCGGGGTCAGCCCGTCGCCGCACACCTTCTCCCGCGGGAACGCGGTCTTCTCCAGCAGCAGCACGTCGAGCCCGGCCTTGGCCAGGTAGTACGCGGTGGTCGAACCGGCCGGACCGGCGCCGACCACGATCACGTCGGCGCGGCGCTCAGCGGCGATGTGCTCCGCGGAAGCGCTCTCGGTGGGTGCGGTCTCGCTCACGGAGAACTCCCGAGGATCTGTTGACGGCGAGCCGGTCGCGCCGGCCACTGGACAGCAGCAGTCTAAGAGGGCGGTGGATGTTTCTCCCGCGGGTGGTACGGGAGACCACAAATCGGAGAGCGCGTTCCCTTTCCGCGGGTGAGGCCGTCGCCCTTCCCCGGACACCGCCCGCCCTCGGACGCCGCCCGCCCCGGCCTCCGTACCGTCCCCGGACGCCGCCCGCTCCCCTGCTCCGTCCGCCTCAGCCGCGCTTGGTCCCCCGGTGCATGGCCACGATGCCGCCGGTGAGGTTCCGCCAGGCCACACCGCTCCAGCCGGCCCGCTGGAGCCGGGCGGCCAGCCCCGCCTGGTCCGGCCAGGCCCGAATGGACTCGGCCAGGTACACATAGGCGTCCGGATTGCTGCTCACCGCCCGGGCCACCGGCGGCAGCGCCCGCATCAGGTACTCCGTGTAGACGGTCCGGAACGGCGCCCAGGTGGGCCGGCTGAACTCGCAGACCAGGACCCGGCCGCCGGGCCTGGTCACCCGCAGCAGTTCGCGCAGCGCGGCATCCGGGTCATGGACGTTGCGCAGCCCGAAGGAGATGGTCACCGCGTCGAACACGCCGTCCGCGAACGGCAGCCGGGTGGCGTCGCCCGCGGTGAGCGGCAGCTCGGGGTGGCGCCGCTTGCCCTCCCGCAGCATGCCCAGCGAGAAGTCGCAGGGCACCACGGTGGCGCCCGCCGCGCCGAACGCCACCGAGGAGGTGCCGGTGCCGGCGGCGAGGTCCAGGACCCGCTCCCCGGCCCGCGCGGCCACCGCCCGGGCCACCTCCCTGCGCCACAGCCGGGCCTGGCCGAGTGAGAGCACGTCGTTCACCAGGTCGTATCGGGACGCCACGCCGTCGAACATCGCGGCGACTTCATCGGGCTGTTTGTCCAGGGATGCTCGGGTCACGCCCCCATTGTTCACCCCCCTCGAACACGGGGGCCGGGCAGGGCCCGGCCCCCGTGTTCGAGGGGGGTGAACAATGG
>NZ_SRID01000047.1 GCF_004684805.1 Streptomyces palmae | reverse complement strand
CCACTGCCACCCGCCCCCGGACACCGGGGAGCACGGGGGCGGGCCGGGCGACCCACTGCCCGTGCCCTCGGCCGGCTACCCCCGCCGCAGCAGTCGGGACGCCCCGGCCGCGACCGAGGTCGCCAGGATCCAGCCCAGGCAGATCAGCAGCGAGGCCGCCCACTGGGCCCACCCGACCGGCCGCCAGTAGCTGTCCTGCCCCAGGTCGATCACCGGCAGCAGCAGGTCCAGGGTGTAGAGGTAGGCGTTCCAGGCCGGCGCCTCGCCCTCCTTCAGCGGGGCCGGCGGATGCCGCAGGAAGAGCACCGTGCCCAGCGCCCACAGCACCGCCATCCACACCGCGGCCCGCCCCGGGCGGTAGCCGTAGGAGACCGTCCAGTCCTGGAGGTAGCCCCACAGCTTCCCGGCCAGCGGCAGGGTCTCCCGCCGGCGCCGCTGCTTGGCCAGCAGGACGTCCCGCGCCTCGGAGTCCTCACCGCTGGCGCGCAGCGCGGTGGCCAGCATCTCGTACGGGTCGGGGTGGTACTCGGGAGTGGCCGCGGCCACCCACTCCAGCCGCCGGGACAGCGGGAAGTGGCCGCGCGGGATCAGGTGCTCGTAGGCGAACCCGGCCATCGCCAGCTGACCGGGACCCGGCCAGCTGACCGACCGGTCGACCAGGTTGACCACCCGGGCACCGGACAGGATGACCCGCCCGCGCTGCGGCCGCTCGCCCAGGAAGCGCAGCTCGGGCGTCTGCACCCGGCGCAGCGACAGCTCCTGGTCGTTCTCCATGATGAACCGGGCCTGGTCCAGGTCGATGGCGTCGTTGAACCGCCCGTCGTCCAGGCGCACCCCGCCCTCGCACTCGAAGCGCTGGATCCGCGTCCCCCGGGTCGGCGTGTTGCTGGTGCCGTACGGCGGGGTGGCACCGCTGGAGAACGGCGAGCCGCTGACCCCGGCGGCGGTCAGGTAGAGGGTGCGCTCCACGGTCAGCTGAGGGGCGTTCAGCGCCCGCCGCCCGTACGGGTTGCGCAGCTGGCTGCCGCGCAGGCTCAGCGACACACCGACCTTCGCGCCGCGCAGGCTCATCTCCCCGTAGGACTCGATCATCTCGGCCTGGAGGTCCTGGCCGACCGTCAGCCCGTCCGCGGTGATCGACCTGCCGCGCCGGTCCCGCCGCACCACCAGCTGGTTGAGCAGCAGGTCGGTGCCTATCTGGGCGTCGGTGAGCCGGATGCCGTGCTCCACCACGCAGCGCGGCAGGTGCAGGTCGCCCTCGGTGTGCAGCCGGGCGGCCTCGATGCGCGGCACCGCGCAGCCCACCAGCCGCAGCGTGCTGAACTTGCTCTCCGGCAGCTGCAACTCCTGCTCGAAGCGGCAGTTGCGCATCTCCACGAAGGGCTCGATGGTGCCGCCCGCCAGGTTCAGGGCGCCGGTGATGTGCACCCCGTTGAGCTTGAGTGCGGCGACCCGGCCCGGCTGCGGCGGTGGCCCGTCGAGCAGGAGTAATGCCACCACCCGGGCCCGCACGCTGCGCTCCGGGCCCCAGGCGTGCGGGCCGGTCGGGTCGTTGCGCTGGGGGTGCGGGGTGCGCAGATCGAGGGTGCTGCCGTTGCGGAACGCCTGCCACATCCCCCACTCGGGGGTGGTCAGGTCTAGTCCCTCCGGTGGATCACCATCGCGTGGCTCGGTCACAGCCGCTTCCCTCCCGTCCTCCGTACGCCCCGCACGGATCCCCATTCCCGCTGCGTAACCGGTTGAATGCCGGCGGTCAGGATCAACTTAGGGGGTACGTATCACGGAGTGATACGGGGGAGAGGCCCGGCGAGCGGTCTGAGACAATTGACCGCGTGATCTCCCGAATCGATCTGCGAGGTGCCGCCCGCCCGGAGGGTTCCCCCGACGGCGGCATCGACCGCGACCTGCTGCCCCGTGCCGAGCTCGACGTCGAGGCCGCCCTGGAGAAGGTGCGGCCCATCTGCGAGGACGTGCATCATCGCGGCACCGCGGCGCTGATCGACTACGCCCGGCGGTTCGACGGGGTGGAGATCGACCGGGTGCGGGTGCCGGTCGAGGCGATCACCGGCGCCCTGGAGCGGCTGGACCCGAAGGTCCGCGCCGCCCTGGAGGAGTCCATCCGGCGCGCCCGGCTGGTCCACCGCGAGCAGCGCCGCACCGACAAGACCGTCACCGTGGTGCCCGGCGGCACGGTCACCGAGCGCTGGGTGCCGGTGGACCGCGTCGGCCTCTACGTGCCGGGTGGGAACGCCGTCTACCCGTCCTCCGTGGTGATGAACGTGGTCCCCGCGCAGGAGGCCGGGGTCGGCTCGCTGGCCGTCTCCTCGCCCCCGCAGAAGGAGCACGGCGGCCTGCCCCACCCCACCATCCTGGCCGCCTGCGCGCTGCTGGGCGTGGACGAGGTGTACGCGGCCGGCGGCGCCCAGGCCGTGGCGATGTTCGCCTACGGCACCGAGGAGTGCCGTCCGGTGCAGCTGGTCACCGGCCCCGGGAACATCTGGGTCGCGGCCGCCAAGCGCCTGCTCAAGGGACGTATCGGCATCGACGCCGAGGCCGGCCCGACCGAGATCGCCGTGCTCGCCGACCACACCGCCGACCCCGCGCACGTCGCCGCCGACCTGATCAGCCAGGCCGAGCACGACACGCTGGCCGCCGCCGTGCTGGTCACCCCCTCGGTGGAGCTCGCCGAGGCGGTGGAGGCCGAGCTGAAGACCCAGGTCGCCGCCACCCGGCACCAGCAGCGGATCACCGAGGCGCTGGCCGGCCGGCAGTCCGGCATCGTGCTGGTCGACGACCTCGACCAGGGCCTGGCCGTGGTGGACGCGTACGCCGCCGAGCACCTGGAGATCCAGACGGAGAACGCCGCCGCGGTCGCCGCCCGGGTGCGCAACGCCGGCGCGATCTTCGTCGGCCCCCACGCCCCGGTCTCCCTCGGCGACTACTGCGCCGGGTCCAACCACGTACTGCCCACCGGTGGCTGCGCCTGCCACTCCTCCGGCCTGTCGGTGCAGTCCTTCCTGCGCGGCATCCACGTCGTCGACTACAGCCGGGACGCGCTGGCCGAGGTCACCCACCACGTGGTGACGCTCGCCGAGGCCGAGGACCTGCCCGCGCACGGCGCGGCCCTCAAGGCCCGGTTCGGGGGAAAGGTTCCGCAGAGCAAGTGACCGGCAACAGCACCACCCCCTGGGACGAACTCCCGATCCGGGACGAACTGCGCGGCAAGTCCCCGTACGGCGCCCCGCAGCTGGACGTGCCCGTCCGACTGAACACCAACGAGAACCCCTACCCGCTGCCCGAGCCGCTGGTCGCCCGGATCGCGGAGCGGGTCGCCGAGGCGGCCCGCCACCTCAACCGCTACCCCGACCGGGACGCGGTGGAGCTGCGCACCGAGCTGGCGCACTACCTCTCCCGCAGCACCGGCCACCCGGTCGGCCCGGCCCAGGTGTGGGCCGCCAACGGCTCCAACGAGGTGCTCCAGCAGCTGCTGCAGGCCTTCGGCGGGCCCGGCCGCACCGCGATCGGCTTCGAGCCCTCGTACTCGATGCACGCGCTGATCGCCCGCGGCACCGGCACCGGCTGGATCTCCGGGCCCCGCCGCGCGGACTTCACCATCGACGTGGACGCGGCCCGCGCGGCCATCGCCGAGAAGCGGCCCGAGGTCGTCTTCGTCACCTCGCCCAACAACCCCACCGGCACCGCGGTGGAGGCCGAGGCCGTACTGGCCCTCTACGAGGCCGCCCAGGCGGCCCGACCGGAGGGCGGCGGGGCGATGGTGGTCGTGGACGAGGCCTACGGCGAGTTCAGCCACCGCCCCTCGCTGCTGCCCCTCATCCAGGGCCGCCGCAACCTGGTGATCTCGCGCACCATGTCCAAGGCCTTCGGCGCCGCCGGGCTGCGGCTCGGCTACCTGGCCGCCGACCCCGCGGTGGTGGACGCCGTCCAGCTGGTCCGGCTGCCCTACCACCTGTCCGCGGTCACCCAGGCCACCGCTCTCGCCGCGCTGGAGCACACCGACACCCTCCTCGGGTACGTCGAACAGCTCAAGTCCGAACGCGACCGCCTGGTCACCGAGCTGCGCGCGATGGGCGTCGAGGTCACCGACTCGGACGCCAACTTCGTGCAGTTCGGCCGCTTCGAGGACAGCCACCGGGCCTGGCAGGGCCTGCTCGACCGGGGCGTGCTGGTCCGCGACAACGGAGTGCCGGGCTGGCTGCGGGTCACCGCGGGCACCCCGGAGGAGAACGACGCGTTCCTCGACGCGGTGCGCGAGCTGATCAAGGAGAGCACCACATGAGCCACGAGCGCCGCATCGGCAGAGTCGAGCGCACCACCAAGGAGACCTCGGTCCTGGTCGAGATCGACCTCGACGGCCGCGGCGAGGTCGACGTCGCCACCGGCGTCGGCTTCTACGACCACATGCTCGACCAGCTCGGCCGCCACGGACTGTTCGACCTCACCGTCAAGACCGACGGCGACCTGCACATCGACAGCCACCACACCATCGAGGACACCGCCCTCGCCCTGGGCGCCGCGTTCCGGCAGGCGCTCGGCGACAAGACCGGCATCTACCGCTTCGGCAACTGCACCGTGCCGCTGGACGAGTCACTGGCCCAGGTGACCGTGGACCTGTCCGGGCGCCCGTACCTGGTGCACACCGAGCCGGAGAACATGGCGCCGATGATCGGCTCCTACGACACCACGATGACCCGGCACATACTGGAGTCCTTCGTGGCCCAGGCGCAGGTGGCCCTGCACGTCCACGTACCGTACGGGCGCAACGCGCACCACATCGTCGAGTGCCAGTTCAAGGCGCTCGCGCGCGCCCTGCGCTACGCGAGCGAGCGCGATCCGCGCGCCGCCGGAATCATCCCGTCCACGAAGGGTGCTCTGTGAGCGACGCACGCACGGCCGCCGGGCCGCAGACAACGACCACGGCGGTGCCTTCGCCCCGCGCGACCGGCGGCGGGGGCACCTCCCAGGCGTCCGCCCCGGCGGAGAACGGGGGCACGGCGTGAACGGCACGGCCACCGTCTTCATCGTCCTCGGCCTGTTCCTGGTCGGCGGGGTCATCTCCTTCGCCAAGCAGGGCATGTCCAAATCGATGATCACCCTGCTGAGCATCGGCGCCGGCATGTCGCTGATCGCCGGTGTGATGCGGCTGGAGGTCTGGAGTTGACCGGCAGCCCCAAGAAGGTCGTGGTCTTCGACTACGGCTTCGGCAACGTGCGCTCCGCCGAGCGGGCCCTGGCCCGGGCCGGTGCCGAGGTGGAGATCACCGGGGACTACGACCGCGCCATGGCCGCCGACGGGCTGCTGGTGCCCGGCGTCGGCGCCTTCGCCGCCTGCATGCGCGGACTGCGCGCGGCGCGCGGCGACTGGATCGTGGGCCGCCGGCTGTCCGGCGGCCGACCGGTGATGGGCATCTGCGTCGGCATGCAGATCCTCTTCTCCCGCGGCATCGAGCACGGCGACGAGACCGAGGGCCTGGACGAGTGGCCGGGCACCGTGGAGCCGCTGCGCGCCCCCGTCGTCCCGCACATGGGCTGGAACACCGTGGACGCCCCCGCGGACTCCCGGCTCTTCGCCGGGCTGGACGCCGCGGAGCGCTACTACTTCGTGCACTCCTACGCGGTGCGCCACTGGGACCTGGAGACCGCCAACCCCGGGATCCGCGCCCCCAAGGTCAGCTGGTCCGACCACGGCGAGCCCTTCGTGGCAGCGGTGGAGAACGGCCCGCTGTGGGCCACCCAGTTCCATCCCGAGAAGTCCGGCGACGCCGGCGCCCAGCTGCTGACCAACTGGCTCGGCACCCTCTAGCGTGCGGACCGCCGAAGCCCGGTCGCCGACGGCAGGACCGTCGACGACCGCGGCGGTCCCCATCCCCCGACCCGCGTACCACCCGCGAACCCGATCCCCGCGAGGACCGCACCGATGAGCACACTCGAACTCCTCCCCGCCGTCGACGTCCGGGACGGCCAGGCCGTCCGCCTGGTGCACGGCGAGTCCGGCACCGAGACCTCCTACGGCTCGCCGCTGGAGGCCGCCCTCGCCTGGCAGCGGGCGGGCGCCGAGTGGCTCCATCTGGTCGACCTGGACGCCGCCTTCGGCACCGGCGACAACCGCGAGCTGGTCGCCGAGGTCACCGGCGCCATGGACATCAAGGTGGAGCTGTCCGGCGGGATCCGCGACGACGCCTCGCTGGCCGCCGCCCTGGCCACCGGCTGCACCCGGGTCAACCTGGGCACCGCCGCCCTGGAGAGCCCCGAATGGGTGGCGAAGGTCATCGCCGAGCACGGCGACCGGATCGCGGTCGGCCTGGACGTCCGCGGCACCACCCTGCGCGGACGCGGCTGGACCCGCGACGGCGGCGACCTGTACGAGACGCTGGCCCGGCTGGACTCCGAGGGCTGCGCCCGCTACGTGGTCACCGACATCGCCAAGGACGGCACCCTGCAGGGCCCCAACCTCCAGCTGCTCCGCGACGTCTGCGCGGCGACCGACAAGCCGGTGGTCGCCTCCGGCGGCGTTTCGTCCCTTGACGATCTGCGTGCCATCGCCACTCTGGTACCGCAGGGCGTCGAAGGTGCCATCGTGGGCAAGGCGCTCTACGCGAAGGCGTTCACCCTCGAAGAGGCCCTGGAGGCTGTGTCCCGATGAACGAAGCCGTGCGGCGCGTGCAGACCGACGACCCCTGGGCAGAGACGATCGGTTCGGCGCGCGCCGTCGCGGCGGGGGACCGGGTCCTGGTCGCGGGCACCATGCCGTTCACCGGCACGGTGCTCCAGGGCGAGGGGGACCCGTACGAGCAGGCACTGGCGGCCTTCGGCAACGCACTGGAGGCGTTGAAGGCGTTCGACCTGGGCGCCGACTCCGTCATCCGTACCCGTATGTACCTCACCCACCTGCGCGATGTGGAAGCGGTAGGCCGGGCGCACAAGGAGCTGTTCGGCGACGTACGCCCGGCGGCGACCATGCTGGTCGTCTCGCGGTTCGCCGACTCCCGCGTACTGGTCGAGGTGGAACTCGAAGCATTCAGAGGAGCACAGACACCATGACCCTGGCGGTCCGAGTCATCCCCTGCCTGGACGTGGACAACGGCCGGGTCGTCAAGGGAGTCAACTTCCAGAACCTGCGGGACGCCGGCGACCCGGTGGAGATGGCCCGGATCTACGGGGAGGAAGGCGCCGACGAGCTGGTCTTCCTCGACATCACCGCCTCCTCCGGGAACCGCGAGACCACCTACGACATGGTGCGCCGCACCGCCGAGCAGGTCTTCATCCCGCTCACCGTGGGCGGCGGCGTGCGCACCGCCGAGGACGTGGACAGGCTGCTGCGCGCCGGGGCGGACAAGGTCGGCGTGAACACCGCCGCCATCGCCCGGCCCGAGCTGATCCGCGAGATCGCCGAGCGCTTCGGCCGCCAGGTGCTGGTGCTGTCCGTCGACGCCCGCCGTACCGACGCCGGCACCCCGTCCGGGTTCGAGGTCACCACCCACGGCGGCCGCCGGGGCACCGGCATGGACGCCGTGGAGTGGGCGCACCGCGCCGCCGAGCTGGGGGCCGGCGAGATCCTGCTCAACTCCATGGACGCGGACGGCACCAAGGACGGCTACGACACCGAGATGATCGCCGCGGTACGCAAGCACGTCAGCGTCCCGGTCATCGCCAGCGGCGGCGCCGGCCGGCTGGCCGACTTCCCGCCGGCCATCGACGCGGGCGCCGACGCGGTGCTGGCCGCGTCCGTCTTCCACTTCGGCGATCTGCGCATCGCCGACGTCAAGCGGACCCTGGCCGAGACCGGCCACCAGGTCCGCTGACAGCGCCGGGGCCGGGTGCCAGGGGCCGGGGCCGGGGTGCGGGACCCGCTCAGATGCCCAGGTCCGCCTCGCGGACCCGGGCCACCGCGGCCTCCTCGCCGGCCGCCTCCACTCGGGCCACGCGTTGGCGGCCGTGGAGGAAGAGAAGCAGTTCGGCGGGGTCGCCGGTGAGCGTGACCACGGGGGTGCCCCGGTGGGCCACCGCCGTGCGGCCGTCCGGTCGGCGCAGCACCAGGCCGACCGGGGCCTTGCGGCCCAGGAACCGGGCGGTGCGCTCGAGGGCGGCCCACAGGGCGTCGGCGAGCACCGGATCCACCGGGCGCGGGGCCCAGTCGGGCTGGGCGCGGCGGATGTCCTCGCCGTGGACGAAGAACTCCACGGTGTTCGCCGCCTCGTCGACCTGCTTCAGGGCGAACGGCGACATCCGGGGCGGTCCGGTGCGCAGCAGCCGGACCAGCTCCTCGTAGGGCTTGGCGGCGAACTCCCCCCGTACCCGCTCCAGCCGGTCGGCCAGCGGCTTGAACAGGATGCCGCCGGCGGCGTCCGCGCGGCGTTCCCGGACCACCAGATGGGCGGCCAGGTCGCGGGTGGTCCAGTCGCCGCAGAGCGTGGGCGCCTCGGGGCCGGAACTCTCCAGGAGATCCGCGAGGAGCAGCCGTTCGCGCTTCGCGTGAGTCGACATACGGCCAGGTTACGAGCGGCTTCGGGGCGGTGCCACGGGAAGCGGCGGGCCCTGGAGCGGGGTGTGTGCGCCCCGCCCGTCCGGAGGTACGGCCCGAGGCGGGTGGTGCGGCCAGGGTCCGCGGGCACGGCCCGAGGCCGGTGGTACGGCCCGAGGCGGGTGGTGCGGCCAGGGTCCGCGGCTACGGCCCGAGGCGGGTGGTACGGCCCGGGCGCCCCCGGGGAAGGCTCGGGGGCCTGGCGAAGGCCGAGCGGGACCCCGCCCCGGGCCGGGGCCTCAGCCCGGCAGCGGCTTGTCCAGCTTGGGCCCGTTCAACGAGCTGCTGAGCGTCAGAGAGCAGGAGATCTTGTTCTTGCCCTGGTAGGTGTAGGTGTCCCGGGCCGGGTAGAGCGCGTAGTAGTAGTACATGCGGTCCCTGGGTATGGACTGAAGCCGCTTGGCGGCATCGGCGCGGCACAGCGACATCGCCTTCCGCTGGATCGCCGCCTCCGTCGCGAACTCCCCGGTCAGCGTCTCGTTGGCGATCACCTCCCCGTCGTGCGGCCGATCGCAGGACCGCGTCTCGATGGTGGTCACGCTGCTGTCCAGCGCCGGGTGGTCGAAGCACTGCCCCGGCTTGAGCTGCACATAGGGCACCAGGTCGGACGGTGGGGACGCGGACTGGGACGCGGAATCCGAAGGCCCCGGCTCCTCGTCGTCGGACTGGCCGGGACCCCCGCCCAGCGGAGCGCCCTGACCGGGGTCCTCGCTGGTGGACGGCTCGGCGGAGGGGCTGGCGGAGGCCGAGGTGCTGGTGCCGCCGCCCTGGCTCGGGCGGCGCTTGGCCGACGCGGGGTGGTCATCGCCGCCGGTGGCGACCACCACGGCGCCCACCACCAGGGCCACCGCGACCACCGAGCCGGCCGCGATCGCCGCCACCCGGCCCCGGCCACGGCGCGGTGGAGGCGGCGGCACCACGGGGCCGAACGCCCCCGGCGCGCCGAAACCGCCCGGCGGCACGGGCGGCCCGAACCCCTGCGGCTGGGCGCTCCCGGTGGTGTCCGGCGGGGGGCCGAAGCCCCCGCTGCCGGCGGGCGGGCCGGGCTGGTTCGACGGAGGTGGAAAGGTCATGCCCGAAGCATGCCGTATTCGACTCGTCACTCGTTCGGCGGAGGACGCGGTGGCGGAGCCTTGACCGAAGCCTTGACCGAAAAGGAAGCCCGGCAGCGCCGCGGGGAGCCGCCCGGGGTGGCCCTCGGGAAGCCTCCACCCGACGCGCCCCGTGCCCGGCCCGGTGCGGTCCGGACTGGCCCGCCTGCGGTGCGCCCGGCGCGGAAGCCCCCCGCGTACGGCCCGATCGGGCTTCGGCCCGACGCGCCCCGCACACGCCTCGGCCCGGGGCTCCGAGTACGGACTCCCGGCCCGGCCCCGCCCCGTCCCACCAGGCGGGCGGTCCCAGCGTGCGTCGAGTCGGCCGAGGCAGAATGGTCCGCATGACAGGCCCTGACCGCCCCGTACGCCGCTCCCCGCTCGACCCGGCCCTCGCCGCCCGCCTCAAGCGCAACGCCGACGGCCTGATCCCCGCCATCGCCCAGCAGTACGACACCGGCGAGGTGCTGATGCTCGGCTGGATGGACGACGAGGCGCTGCACCGCACGCTCACCACCGGCCGCTGCACCTACTGGAGCCGCAGCCGCCAGGAGTACTGGGTCAAGGGCGACACCTCAGGCCATGTCCAGCAGGTCAAGTCCGTCGCCCTGGACTGCGACGGGGACACCGTCCTGGTCCGGGTCGACCAGACGGGCGCGGCCTGCCACACCGGGGACCGCACCTGCTTCGATGCCGACGAGCTGCCGCTCGGGCAGTAGGCTCCGCGACCTGACGGCGACGACCTGGGGGGAAGCCACCTTGGACCTCGACACCTTCCGCAAGCTGGCGGCCGACCGCCGCGTCATCCCGGTCAGCCGCAGGCTGCTGGCGGACGGCGACACCCCGGTCGGCCTCTACCGCAAACTCACCGCCGAGCGGCCCGGCACCTTCCTGCTGGAGTCGGCGGCCGGGGGCACCTCGCACGCCGGGGGCAGCGGGGGAGGGCGCTCCTGGTCCCGCTACTCCTTCATCGGGGTGCGCAGCGCCGCCACCCTCACCGAGCGCGAGGGCGCCGCCCACTGGCTGGGGAGCCCACCGGTCGGCGTGCCCACCGACGGCGACCCGCTCACCGCGCTGCGGGCCACCGTGGCGGCCCTGCACACCCCGCGCGACCTGGTGGACGGCATGCCGCCGTTCACCGGGGGCATGGTCGGCTACCTCGGCTACGACATCGTGCGCCGGCTGGAGAAGATCGGCGACAGCGGCCGGGACGACCTGGGCCTGCCCGAGCTGACCATGCTGCTCACCTCGGACCTCGCGGTACTCGACCACTGGGACGGCACCGTCCTGCTGATCGCCAACGCCATCAACCACAACGACCTGGAGACCGGGGTCGAGGAGGCGTACGCCGACGCCGTGGCCCGGCTGGACGCGATGGCCGCCGATCTGACCCGCCCGGTGCCCACCGACCCCACCGTGCTGCCGCCCTCCGAGCTGCCGGAGTACACCGCCCGCTGGGGCGGCCCGGACTACCAGGCGGCGGTGGAGGACATCAAGGAGCGCATCCGCGCGGGCGAGGCCTTCCAGGTGGTGCCCTCGCAGCGGTTCGAGACGCCCTGCACGGCGAGCGCCCTGGACGTCTACCGGGTGCTGCGGGCCACCAACCCCAGCCCGTACATGTACCTGTTCCGCTTCGAGGGGTTCGACGTGGTGGGCTCCAGCCCCGAGGCGCTGGTCAAGGTGGAGGACGGGCGCGCCATGGTGCACCCGATCGCCGGCACCCGGCCGCGCGGCGGCACCCCGCAGGAGGACGCGGCGCTCGCCGCCGAACTGCTGGCCGACCCCAAGGAGCGGGCCGAGCACCTGATGCTGGTCGACCTCGGCCGCAACGACCTGGGACGGGTCTGCGAGCCGGGCAGCGTCGAGGTGGTCGACTTCATGTCGATCGAGCACTACAGCCATGTGATGCACATCGTGTCCACGGTGACCGGCCGGCTGGCCGCCGGCCGCACCGCGTTCGACGTGCTCACCGCCTGCTTCCCGGCCGGCACCCTGTCCGGGGCACCCAAGCCGCGCGCCATGCAGATCATCGAGGAGCTGGAGCCCGTCCGGCGCGGGCTGTACGGGGGGTGCGTCGGCTATCTGGACTTCGCCGGCGACTCGGACACCGCCATCGCCATCCGTACCGCGCTGCTGCGCCAGGGGACCGCGTACGTGCAGGCGGGCGCGGGTGTGGTGGCCGACTCCGACCCGGCGGCCGAGGACGCGGAGTGCCGCAACAAGGCCGCGGCGGTGCTGCGGGCGGTGAACACCGCGAACCGACTGGGGCGGTAGTGGTGGGGCCGGCGCCCCGGGTGGAGTGCCCCCAGAAAAGGAATATCATCGTCCGGAAATCCCGTCCGCGTTGGCCTCGGGCGCCGTTGATGGCCGACCCGCCCGCGCTGTCCCTTTCGCGTACGGGATAGTGGTAGGCGTGAGTGCAGCAGCCGTACCCCAGCCACGCGCCCAGTCCCAGCCCTCCGCCGCCACGGAGCGCAACAGCCGGCGCAGTCTCGCCCTAGCCCTGCTGTCCGGCGCGGCCGGCGCCGCGCTGGTGCTTCTGGCCACCAGCCGGACCTGGGCCGAGGGCACCGCCGCGGTCGCCCAGGGAGCGCTTCCGCAGCGCGCCGACGGCGACGACATCACCGGCCTCCCCGGCGCGCTCGCCGTGGTCGGCCTCGCCGCCCTGGTCGCCGTCTTCGCGGTGCGCCGTGCCGGCCGGGTGGTGGTCGCCGGTCTGCTCGCGCTGTGCGGCGCGGGCATCGCCGTCAGCTCGGTGGCCGGCGCCTCCGACACCGGGGCGCTGGAGGACAAGGCGTCCAAGGCCACCGGTCTGGCGGACAGCGCCATCCACGACGTGGCGCACACCGTCTGGCCCTGGGTGGCGCTGGTCGGCGGCGTGCTGCTGCTCCTGGCCGGGCTGCTGGCCCTGGGCTACGGCCGGCACTGGCCCGCCATGTCCGCCCGCTACGAGCGCTCCGGCACCGACCGGCCTCGGGCCCGCCGCGCCGCCCCCGCCGTCGACCCGGACCGGCCCGAGGACCTGTGGAAGGCTCTGGACCGGGGCGAGGACCCCACCGGCGCCGACCGGCACCGGACCGACCGACCCGACGCGTGATCCAACACCCCGACCCCCGCTGAACCGGCGGCGGCCCATCGGGGAGAATGGTCATGAAGCGTTCGCCCCCGCGCCCCGGCGCCGCAGCACCTGGACCATGTCCGGGCGGAGTCACGGGCGGCAGCAGCACAGCAACGAGGAGTACTCATGGCGGGTAGCAACCACGGCCACACCCCGGCGGCCTGGACCGGCGTCATCATCGCCTTCATCGGCTTCATGGTCAGCTCGGCCTTCACCGTGCTGGCGAACCCGGTCGGCTTCATCGCGGGCCTGGTGATCATCGCGATCGGAGCCATCGTGGGCGGCATCATGAGCCTGATGGGCTACGGCCAGCACCCGCGTCGCGGCGCCAAGTCGCAGGCACAGCCGCAGCAGTGAGCTGAGCCGCCCGCTGCGGGCGGCGGCGTGCGCACTCCCTACGGGCCCGGCCACCAGGCCGGGCCCGTACGGCCGTTTCCGAAGGGATTCGTCCTTCCCGGACGGAGACCCGGCCCAACCCGCCGCACGCGTCCGCGTGGGGACGCCGGGGTGGCTCATGGACACGGTGACCGCCCTCCGAGCGCCGGAGTGCGGGGCGCGCACCCGCGCCAGGGGGGTTCATGGCCACGGTGACGTCCCCCGCCTGCCGGAGCGCGCGGCGCGCATCCGCGTCCGGCCGCTCAGGGCGCGCCGTCGGACGCATCAGGGCACACTCGACGGGTGAGCGAGGACACCGCGCCGCCCCCCTCCGGGGCGACCGCCGCGGGGCGGCGGCTGGCCGCGCCGCTGGGCGTGCTCGCCGCGGTGCTGGCGGCCTTCGCCGCGGTGGCCGCGGTCGACCCCAACCGGCCCGGCCACTACCCGGTGTGCCCGCTGCTGCGCCACACCGGCATCCTCTGCCCAGGCTGCGGCGGTCTGCGCGGTGCCCACGCCCTGGCGCACGGCCACCCGCTGACCGCACTGGGCGCCAACGCCCTGGCGTTCGCCGGCTACCTGGCCTTCGCCGCCTTCTGGACCGTATGGCTGCTGCGCTCGGCCACCGGCCGCCCCGCCCCGGCGCCCCGTCTGACCGCGGCGCGCGGCTGGGCGCTGGCCGCCCTGGTGCTGGTCTTCACGGTGGTGCGCAACCTGCCGGCGGGTCGCGCGCTGGCCCCCTGACCGTCCCAGGGAGTGGGACCTCGATCCACCGGATGCGTTAGCTCCGGCCTCAGCCGGATACCATCACAGAATGCGGATGACGTGGTTTCGGCCGCGGTGCCCGCACCACCACACGCCACCCTGTCCGGAAGGGGGCCGCTCGCGTGAGTGTGCTCGACGAGATCATCGACGGAGTCCGTGCCGATCTTGCGGATCGGCAGGCGCGCGTCACCCTCGACGAGCTCAAGGCGCGTGCTGCCAAGGCACCCCAGGCCAAGGACGGGGTCGCCGCGCTCAAGGGTGACAGCGTCAAGGTGATCTGCGAGGTCAAGCGCTCCAGCCCGTCCAAGGGCGCGCTGGCCGCGATCGCCGACCCGGCCGGACTCGCCGCCGACTACGAGGCGGGCGGCGCGGCCGTGATCAGCGTGCTGACCGAGCAGCGCCGCTTCGGCGGCTCCCTGGCGGACCTGGAAGCGGTGCGCGCCAAGGTCGACATCCCGGTGCTGCGCAAGGACTTCATCGTCACCGCCTACCAGCTGTGGGAGGCCCGCGCGCACGGCGCCGACCTCGTGCTGCTGATCGTGGCCGCCCTGGAGCAGCAGGCGCTGGTCTCCCTCATCGAGCGTGCCGAGTCCATCGGGCTGACCCCGCTGGTCGAGGTGCACGACGAGGAGGAGGTGGCCCGGGCGGTGGACGCCGGGGCCAAGATCATCGGGGTCAACGCCCGCAACCTGAAGACCCTCGAAGTGGACCGCAATACCTTCGCCCAGGTCGCGCCGGAGATCCCGGACCACATCGTGAAGGTCGCCGAATCGGGCGTGCGCGGTCCGCACGACCTGATCGCCTACGCCAACGAGGGCGCCGACGCGGTGCTGGTCGGCGAGTCGCTGGTGATCGGCCGCGACCCCAAGGGCGCGGTGGCCGACCTGGTCGCCGCCGGCGCCCACCCCGCGCTGCGGCACGGACGGAGCTGACCGGAGGATGCGGGCGTACGCGCGCTTGGCCCGGGGGTGCCGCCCCCGGGGCTGCCGCGCGCCCGCACGCCGGGTGCGCGGGCGCCGGGTGCGGTACCACATCGGCTGCGAGCCGGGACAGATCAACGGAATGCGATGGCGCGAGGTGGCCGACCACCACGCGCCCCGCGGCTAGGGCCTGAGCCCCTGCCGTCCCTCGGATGCCCCGCCGGCGCCGCCCTGCGCGCGGCGGCGGCCCCGAGCGGCGCGCCGTGCGCGCGTCGGCCGCCGCATACCGTTGACCTCATCAGCACGTGACACCGGGGCGGCACGCCCCGACCGAGGAGTACGTCGGATGTCCTCTGACTTCTTCATCCCGGACCCGGAGGGTCTGGTCCCCAGCGCCGAGGGGTACTTCGGCGCCTTCGGCGGCAAGTTCATCCCCGAGGCGCTGGTCGCCGCGGTGGACCAGGTCGCCGCCGAGTACGAGAAGGCCAAGGCCGACCCCGCCTTCGCCGCCGAACTCGAGGACCTGCTGGTGAACTACACCGGCCGGCCCAGCGCCCTGACCGAGGTGCCCCGCTTCGCCGAGCAGGCGGGCGGCGCCCGGATCTTCCTCAAGCGCGAGGACCTCAACCACACCGGCTCCCACAAGATCAACAACGTGCTCGGGCAGGCCCTGCTCACCAAGCGGATGGGCAAGACCCGGGTGATCGCGGAGACCGGCGCCGGCCAGCACGGCGTGGCCACCGCCACCGCCTGCGCCCTGTTCGGCCTGGAGTGCACCATCTACATGGGCGAGGTGGACACCGAGCGGCAGGCGCTCAACGTCGCCCGGATGCGGATGCTGGGCGCCGAGGTGGTGTCCGTGAAGTCCGGCAGCCGCACCCTCAAGGACGCCATCAACGAGGCGTTCCGCGACTGGGTGGCCAACGTGGACCGCACCCACTACCTGTTCGGCACGGTCGCCGGACCGCACCCCTTCCCCACCCTGGTCCGCGACTTCCACCGGGTCATCGGAGTGGAGGCGCGCCGCCAGATCCTGGAACGCGCCGGACGGCTGCCGGACGCGGCCGTGGCCTGCGTCGGCGGCGGCTCCAACGCCATCGGGCTGTTCCACGCCTTCATCAACGACCGGTCGGTGCGCCTGGTCGGCTGCGAACCGGCCGGCCACGGCGTGGAGACCGGCGAGCACGCGGCCACCCTGAGCGAGGGCCGGCCGGGCATCCTGCACGGCTCGCGCTCGTATGTGCTCCAGGACGAGGACGGCCAGATCACCGAGCCGTACTCGATCTCCGCCGGTCTGGACTACCCGGGCGTCGGCCCCGAGCACGCCTATCTGAAGGACACCGGCCGCGGCGAGTACCGCGCGGTGACCGACGACGCGGCGATGCAGGCGCTGCGGCTGCTCTCCCGCACCGAGGGCATCATCCCGGCGATCGAGAGCGCCCACGCGCTGGCCGGCGCCCTGGAACTGGGGCGCGAGCTGGGCGAGGAAGGCCTGCTGCTGGTCAACCTCTCCGGCCGCGGCGACAAGGACATGGACACCGCCGCCCGCTACTTCGGGCTGTACGACCAGGGGGCGAAGTGAGCGGCAACATCGAACTGCTGGGGACCGTGCTCGCCCGGGCCAAGGACGAGGGGCGCGCCGCGCTCGTCGGCTACCTGCCGGCCGGCTTCCCCACCGTGGACGGCGGGGTACGGGCCATCACCGCGATGCTGGAGGGCGGCTGCGACATCGTCGAGGTCGGCCTGCCGCACAGCGACCCGGTGCTGGACGGCCCGGTGATCCAGACCGCCGACGACATCGCGCTGCGCAACGGCGTGAAGATCGTGGACGTGATCCGCACCGTGCAGGAGGTGCACGCCGCGACCGGCGCCCCGGTGCTCTGCATGACCTACTGGAACCCGGTCGACCGCTACGGCGTGGAGCGTTTCGCCGCGGACCTGGCCGCCGCGGGCGGCGCCGGCTGCATCCTGCCCGACCTGCCGGTCGAGGAGTCCGAGGGCTGGCGGAAGGCGGCCGAGGAGCACGGCCTGGCGACCGTGTTCGTGGTGGCGCCCAGCAGTCGGGACGAGCGGCTCGCCAAGATCACCGCGGCCGGCAGCGGCTTCGTCTACGCCGCCTCCCTGATGGGCGTCACCGGCACCCGTGAGTCGGTCGGCCGAGAGGCCCAGGACCTGGTGCGCCGCACCCGGGCCGGCACCGAGCTGCCGGTCTGCGTGGGACTGGGCGTCTCCAACGCACGGCAGGCGGCCGAGGTCGCCGGGTTCGCCGACGGGGTGATCGTCGGCTCGGCGTTCGTCAAGCGGCTGCTGGACGCCCCGGACCTGGACAGCGGTTTGGCCGGCGTCCGCGAGCTGGCCGCGGACCTCGCCCAGGGCGTACGCGCCCGGGCCTGAGCACCGGTCGAAGACGGGTCGCGATGGGGGTCCCTCCCGGACGAAGTCCGGCCGCCGAGGAACGGGGGAGCCTTCGGTTGAGGGTGGTGGCGGGAGACGGGCGGGCCCGCCCGACCATCCGGGCGACTGCCGATCGAGGGACAGCGGGGCGGGGTGGCGCGATGGCGCCGCTCCGCCCCGTTTGTATGCCCCTGTGAGCCAGCGAAACGGTGAGGGACAGGGCGGCGCCCGGGCACGGCTGCGGGCCCAGCAGCGGCGGGACCGGGCACGGGCCAAGCGCCGGCGCGTCCTCCTGGTGGCGGTGGCCGCGGTGGCCGTACTCGGCGCCGCCGCCGGCATCGGGGTGCTGGTCTCCCACCGCGGGCGCGGGGGCGGCACCGGCCCGGTCGTCGCGCCCGCCGGCGCCACCGGCCCGGACAAGCTGGTGATCCCGGTCGGCCGGGCGGGCGCACCGGCCACCCTGAGCGTCTACGAGGACTTCCGCTGCCCGGCCTGCAAGCAGTTCGAGGACACCTTCCGCGGCACCATCCACGACCTGACCGGCAAGGGCACGATGAAGGCCGAGTACCGCCTGGTCACCATCATCGACGGCAACCTGGGCGGCAGCGGCTCGCTGAACGCCGCCAACGCCGCGGCCTGCGCCCAGGACCTGGGCGGGTTCCCCGCGTACCACGACGTCCTCTACACCCATCAGCCCATCGAGACCGACGACGCCTACGCGGACAAGGACACCCTGATCAAGCTGGCGGGCACGGTGGGCGGACTGGACACCCCGGCCTTCCGGCGCTGCGTCCGGGAAGGGGTGCACAACGGCTGGGTGAGAAAGTCCACCAAGGACTTCTCCAACTCTGGCTTCAACGCCACCCCCACCGTGCTGCTGAACGGCAAGAACGTCTACGCCGACACCAAGCACCCGCTGACCCCCCAGCGGCTGCGCAGCCTGGTCGAGCAGGCGGCCAAGGGCTGAGCTTGTTACTCAGCCGTTGCCCCGATGGGTTGCCGCACCGGCCGCCCGGCAGGGTAGCGTCGGACCTGCCATGGACCTCGCATACATTCCCAGCCCCTCGACCGGCGTGATCGATCTCGGCCCGATCCCGCTGCGCGGCTATGCCTTCTGCATCATCATCGGCGTCTTCCTCGCGGTCTGGCTCGGCGGCCGCCGCTGGGTCGCCCGCGGCGGCCAGGTCGGCACGGTCGCCGACATCGCCGTCTGGGCGGTGCCCTTCGGACTGATCGGAGGCCGGCTCTACCACGTCATCACCGACTACGAGCTGTACTTCGGTGAAGGCCGTGACTGGGTCGACGCCTTCAAGATCTGGCAGGGCGGCCTGGGGATCTGGGGGGCCATCGCGTTGGGCGCGGTGGGCGCCTGGATCGGCTGCCGCCGCCGGGGCATCCCGCTGCCCGCCTACGCGGACGCCATCGCCCCGGGCATCGCCCTCGCGCAGGCGGCCGGCCGCTGGGGCAACTGGTTCAACCAGGAGCTCTACGGCAAGCCGAGCACCCTGCCGTGGGCCCTGAAGATCGACGCGGACAGCGACGCCGGGCACATCGCCGGTACGTACCAGCCGACCTTCCTCTACGAGTCGCTCTGGTGCGTCGGGGTGGCGCTGCTGGTGATCTGGGCCGATCGCCGCTTCACGCTGGGACACGGCCGGGCCTTCGCGCTCTACGTGGCGGCGTACACCGTCGGCCGCTTCTGGGTGGAGGCCCTGCGGGTGGACGACGCCCACCATGTGCTGGGCATGCGGCTCAACAACTGGACCGCGATCCTGGTCTTCCTGGCCGCGGTCGCCTACCTCGTGATCTCCGCCAAGAAGCGTCCGGGCCGCGAGGCCGTGGTCGAACCGGCCGCGCTCGGCGCACCCTCCGACGCGGGAACGCCCTCGGAGGGGAAGGACGCCGGGGCCGAGGCATCCGAGAGCAAGAGCGCGCGGGAGGGCTCCGGGACGTCCGGGTCCAAGGCCCAGTCGGGCGGTGCCAAGGGCGCCGAGGACGGCGGGAAGCCGGTGGGCGAGGCCGGTACGGCGGACGCCTCCGCGCCGGCCGGGACGGACCGCGAGGACGCCGAGGCTGCCGAGCCGACCGAGGCAGCCGCCCCGGCGGACGCCGAGCAGGCGGAGGCGGCCGAGCCCGCGAAGGTCGGGGCGGACGCGGCGGAGGAGCCCGCGAAGGCTGCGAAGGCGGAGGCGGACGCGGCGGAGGAGCCTGCGAAGGCCGAGGCGTTCGAGGCCGCGAAGGCTGAGGAAGACGTGGCGGAGAAGCCGGCGAAGGCCGAGGCCGGCAAGAAGGTCTGACCGACCGCGGCGCCCGCCGCCACTCTCGACGGAAGGCTCCCCCAGACTTCGTCCGGGAGGGACCCCCATCGCGCCACGTGACCGCCGGACCCCATCGGGTCCGGCGGTCTTCGCGTGCCGGGGCCCGGGGCAGCATTGATCGATCTTGCTGGCTAGTGGCTCTTTGAGGGCTGGAGGGCCTGGTCCTGAAGAAGCTGTCGGAGGTCGACTTCGTCCGGCGTGAGGGGATCGTCCGGGCGCCGAGTGCGCTCCGCCGTACCCGCCGCCGTACGCGGCCAGGCGGCGGGTGTCATCGAAGGGCATGCTCCTCATGAGTGCACCTGCTCACCCAGCCCAGACCCTCCACTCGCCCACCCCCGTCCTTTCCGTCGGCCCGGTGGTGCTGCCGGCCCCCGGCCGCGCCGTTGACCTCCAGGTGCGCGTCTCCGCGCCGGTGACCGGGAACGAGCTGCCGGTCGTTCTCCTCTCGCACGGCCTCGGCTTCTCCAACAACCTCTCCTCACTGAACGGCTACGCCCCGCTCGCCGACTTCTGGGCCGCACGGGGCTTCGTCGTGATCCAGCCCACCCACCTTGACTCCAGGACGCTGAACCTGGACCCCGACATCCCCGGGGTCGCCGCGCACTGGCGTACCCGGGCCGAGGACATGAAATCCAAGTAGGCCGGGAAGCCGTCCAGTCGGGCCGGGGCTCACCGGCCCGGCCGGCCGCGCTGTCTTCTTCGCGAAGCGGGGAAAGCCGGACGACGTCCTCGTCCGGGTCGTCGCGGAACTCCTCACCTGCGGGAGGACGCCGGTCGGCCGCACCCCGTGCGCCGGCCGACCGTGCTCACATCTCAGCGCTACCTCCCGTACCGCGACCACTCAGGCCAGGGCCCGGCGGACCTGCCGCTTCCGGACAGGTCGGGGATGGCCGGCTACGGGGGCGGGCCCCGGGGGCTCGGCTTCGAAGCCGCCCCCGGCAGTGTGGTTTGCCTCTCCTGAGTCGCCTGGCACGGGAGTGCGCAGCCGCCCCCGATTTTCCTAGGTCATTTACGTTCTCGCAGGTCAGAGAGGTAAGTTCGGCCTTCCTTGCTGGCGGGGAGGGGTAATTCGCGCGTACCTTCGAAGTCTTGGGTGCGGGCGCCAGGCCTGCCCCGGTGAAGGGAGCACCATCCGCCATGTCCGTCATCGAGACCACCGCGTCGCTGCACGCCGCGCACCGGGACAACCACACCCACCGCGATGTGAACGGTGGCTGGCTGCGTCCCGCGGTCTTCGGTGCGATGGACGGCCTGGTCTCCAACCTGGCCCTGATGACCGGTGTCGCCGGCGGATCCGTGGACCGGCACACGATCGTGATCACCGGGCTCGCGGGACTGGCCGCCGGCGCCTTCTCGATGGCCGCGGGGGAGTACACCTCGGTCGCCTCGCAGCGTGAGCTGGTCCAGGCCGAGCTGGACGTGGAGCGCCGGGAGCTGCGCAAGCACCCCAAGGACGAGCTGCTGGAGCTGGCCGCGCTCTACGAGTCGCGCGGCGTGGAGCCGGAGCTGGCCCGCCAGGTGGCCGAGCAGCTGTCCCGGGACCCGGAGCAGGCGCTGGAGATACACGCCCGCGAGGAGCTCGGCGTGGACCCGGACGACCTGCCCTCGCCCACGGTGGCCGCGGTCTCCTCCTTCGGCTCCTTCGCGCTGGGCGCCATGCTGCCAGTGCTGCCCTACCTGCTGGGGGCCAGCGCGCTGTGGCCCGCGGTGCTGCTGGCGCTGTTCGGGCTGTTCGCCTGCGGCGCGGTGGTGGCCCGGGTGACGGCCCGCTCCTGGTGGTACAGCGGGCTGCGGCAGCTGGCCCTGGGTGGGGCCGCGGCCGGTGTGACCTACGCCCTGGGCACGCTCTTCGGCACCGCCGTGGGCTGACCCGCCCCGGAGGTCCCACCCTCGTGCGGCCGTGCCGTACCGAAACGGGGCCGCCCGGCCCGGAGGGCGGGCCTCACCCGGATGGCCGGCACCGGTGTTACCCGGCGGTTTCAGTTCGTTTACCGCCGGGTATAAGGCCCAGGCGCCTGGGCAGAGCCGCCCGGCCCCCTTCGGCGACGGCGGTAGCCGTTCCGCCTCCTCGCCGCCTCGTGATCGCCCGCCAGGTACTCCGTCCACATAATGAAACGGAGGTTCCGCTTCCAGAGATGCGGGTCATCATGTAAAACAACCGCACCACATTTCGCAGAGGGCCAACGTCGTCCCTCGGCACCCACCAGATGCCATGACGACGACGGGAGAGCCGATGCGCGCTGCGTCCACAGCGTCCTACCCCGCCCGACAGGGGATGTACGACCCGCGCAATGAGCACGACGCCTGCGGCGTGGGGTTCGTGGCGACGCTCACCGGAGAGGCGAGCCACGCGCTCGTGGAGCAGGCCCTCACCGTGCTGCGCAACCTGGAGCACCGCGGCGCCACCGGCTCCGAGCCGGACTCCGGCGACGGCGCGGGCATCCTGGTCCAGGTCCCCGACGCCTTCCTGCGCGAGACCGCCGGTTTCCCCCTGCCCGAGGCCGGGGCCTACGCGGTGGGCATCGCCTTCCTGCCCCAGGACGAGCGGGAGCGCGCCGCGGCCACCGCCCGGATCGAGGAGACCGCTGCCGAGGAGGGCCTGACCGTCCTCGGCTGGCGAGAGGTCCCGATCGCCCCCGAACTGCTGGGCAACGGCGCCCGGGCCACCATGCCCGCCTTCGCCCAGCTGTTCGTCGCGGACGGGGCCAGCCGCGGGCTGGAACTGGACCGCAAGGCGTTCGTGCTGCGCAAGCGCGCCGAGCGGGAGGCCGGGGTGTACTTCCCCTCGCTGTCCGCCCGGACCATCGTCTACAAGGGCATGCTCACCACCGGGCAGCTGGAGCCCTTCTTCCCGGACCTGTCCGACCGCCGGTTCGCCACCGCCATCGCGCTGGTCCACTCGCGCTTCTCCACCAACACCTTCCCCAGCTGGCCGCTGGCCCACCCGTACCGCTTCGTGGCGCACAACGGCGAGATCAACACCGTCCAGGGCAACCGCAACTGGATGCGCGCCCGGGAGTCCCGGCTGGCCACCGAGGCCTTCGGCCCGGGGGCGCTGGAGCGGATCTTCCCGGTCTGCACCCCCGGCGCCTCCGACTCCGCCAGCTTCGACGAGGTGCTGGAGCTGCTCCACCTCGGCGGGCGCTCGCTGCCGCACAGCGTGCTGATGATGGTCCCCGAGGCGTGGGAGAACCACACCTCCATGGACCCGGACCGCCGTGCCTTCTACCGGTACCACGCCACGATGATGGAGCCCTGGGACGGCCCGGCCTGCGTCGCCTTCACCGACGGCACCCAGGTCGGCGCGGTGCTGGACCGCAACGGCCTGCGCCCCGGCCGCTACTGGGTCACCGACGAGGGCCTGGTGGTGCTCTCCTCCGAGGTCGGCGTGCTGGACATCGACCCCGCCAGGGTGGTCCGCAAGGGCCGGCTCCAGCCGGGCCGGATGTTCCTGGTCGACACCGCCGAGCGGCGCATCATCGAGGACGAGGAGATCAAGGCCGCGCTCGCCGCCGAACAGCCGTACCGCGACTGGCTGGACAGCGGCCTGATCGAGCTGGCGGACCTCCCCGAGCGGGAGCACATCGTGCACACCCACGCCTCGGTCACCCGCCGCCAGCAGACCTTCGGCTACACCGAGGAGGAACTGCGCGTCATCCTGGCGCCGATGGCCCGCACCGGGGCCGAGCCGATCGGCTCGATGGGCACCGACACCCCGATCGCCGCGCTCTCCGCGCGCCCGCGGCTGCTGTTCGACTACTTCACCCAGCTGTTCGCGCAGGTCACCAACCCGCCGCTGGACGCCATCCGGGAAGAGCTGGTCACCTCGCTGGTCTCCGCGCTGGGCCCGCAGGGCAACCTCCTCGCCCCCACCCCGGCCTCCTGCCGCAGCGTCACCCTGCCCTTCCCGGTCATCGACAACGACGAGCTGGCCAAGCTCATCCACATCAACGCCGACGGCGACCTGCCGGGGCTGAAGGCCGCCACCCTCTCCGGCCTCTACCGGGTCGGCGGCGGCGGGCCGGCGCTGGCCGCCCGGCTGGCCGAGATCTGCGCCGAGGCGGACGCCGCCATCGAGGACGGCGCCCGGCTGATCGTGCTCTCCGACCGGCACGCGGACGCCGAACACGCCCCCATCCCCTCGCTGCTGCTCACCGCCGCCGTCCACCACCACCTCATCCGCACCAAGCAGCGCACCCATGTCGGGCTGCTGGTCGAGGCCGGCGACGTCCGCGAGGTGCACCATGTCGCGCTGCTCATCGGCTACGGCGCCGGCGCCGTCAACCCGTACCTGGCCATGGAGTCGGTGGAGGACCTGGTCCGGGCCGGCACCTACTTCCAGGACCTCCCGGACCTCGACGCCGAGCAGGCCATCCGCAACCTGATCCGCGCCCTGGGCAAGGGCGTGCTCAAGGTGATGTCGAAGATGGGCATCTCCACCGTGGCCTCCTACCGCGGCGCCCAGGTCTTCGAGGCCATCGGCCTGGACGAGTCCTTCGTGGACGCCTACTTCCACGGCACCGCCACCAAGATCGGCGGCGCCGGCCTGGACGTGATCGCCCGCGAGGTCGCCGAGCGGCACGCCAAGGCGTACCCGGCCACCGGAGTGCCCTCCGCGCACCGGGCGCTGGAGATCGGCGGCGAGTACCAGTGGCGCCGCGAGGGCGAGCCGCACCTGTTCGACCCGGAGACCGTCTTCCGGCTCCAGCACGCGACCCGCACCCGCCGGTACGACATCTTCCAGCAGTACACCCAGCGGGTGAACGAGCAGTCCGAACGCCTGATGACGCTGCGCGGCCTGTTCGGGTTCAGGAGCGACCGGCCGGCGATCCCGCTGGAGGAGGTCGAGCCGGTCTCCGAGATCGTCAGGCGCTTCTCCACCGGCGCCATGTCGTACGGCTCCATCTCCCAGGAGGCGCACGAGACGCTGGCCATCGCCATGAACCAGCTGGGCGGCAAGTCCAACACCGGCGAGGGCGGCGAGGACCCGGAGCGGCTGCACGACCCCGCCCGCCGATCCGCCATCAAGCAGGTCGCCTCCGGCCGCTTCGGCGTCACCAGCGAGTACCTGGTCAACGCCGACGACATCCAGATCAAGATGGCCCAGGGCGCCAAGCCCGGCGAGGGCGGCCAGCTGCCCGGCCACAAGGTCTACCCCTGGGTCGCCAGGACCCGGCACTCCACCCCCGGGGTGGGACTGATCTCCCCGCCGCCGCACCACGACATCTACTCCATCGAGGACCTCGCCCAGCTGATCCACGACCTGAAGAACGCCAACCCGCGGGCCCGCGTCCACGTCAAGCTGGTCTCCGAGGTCGGCGTGGGCACCGTGGCCGCCGGCGTCTCCAAGGCGCACGCCGACGTGGTGCTGATCTCCGGCCATGACGGCGGAACCGGCGCCTCCCCGCTCACCTCGCTCAAGCACGCGGGCGGCCCCTGGGAGCTGGGCCTGGCCGAGACCCAGCAGACCCTGCTGCTCAACGGGCTGCGCGACCGCATCGTGGTGCAGACCGACGGCCAGCTGAAGACCGGCCGCGACGTGGTCATCGCCGCGCTGCTGGGCGCCGAGGAGTTCGGCTTCGCCACCGCGCCGCTGGTGGTCTCCGGCTGCGTGATGATGCGGGTGTGCCACCTGGACACCTGCCCGGTCGGCATCGCCACCCAGAACCCGGTGCTGCGCGAACGGTTCGCCGGCAAGGCCGAGTTCGTGGTCAACTTCTTCGAGTTCATCGCCGAGGAGGTCCGCGAACTCCTGGCCGAGCTCGGATTCCGCACCCTCCAGGAGGCCGTCGGCCACGCCGAGGTCCTCGACGTCCACCGGGCGGTGGACCACTGGAAGGCGCAGGGCCTGGACCTCGCCCCGCTGCTGCACGTCCCGGCCCTGCCCGAGGGCGCCGTCCGCCACCAGGCCGTCGCCCAGGACCACGGCCTGGAGAAGGCACTGGACAACGAGCTGATCGAGCTGGCGGCGGACGCGCTGACCGCGGACGGCCCCGAGGCCGCCCAGCCGGTCCGCGCCCAGGTCGCCATCCGCAACATCAACCGCACCGTGGGCACCATGCTCGGCCACCAGGTGACCCGGAGGTTCGGCGGCGCCGGACTGCCGGACGACACCATCGACATCACCTTCACCGGGTCGGCCGGCCAGTCCTTCGGCGCCTTCGTGCCGCGGGGCATCACCCTGCGGCTGGAGGGCGACGCCAACGACTACGTCGGCAAGGGCCTGTCCGGCGGCCGGATCGTGGTCCGCCCGGACCGCGCGGCCTCCCACCTCGCCGAGTACTCCACCATCGCCGGCAACACCCTGGCGTACGGGGCGACCGGCGGCGAGATGTTCCTGCGCGGCCGGGTCGGCGAGCGGTTCTGCGTCCGCAACTCGGGCGCCACCGTGGTCTCCGAGGGCGTGGGCGACCACGGCTGCGAGTACATGACCGGCGGCCGGGCGGTCGTCCTAGGCGAGATCGGCCGCAACTTCGCGGCCGGTATGTCGGGCGGCGTCGCGTACGTCATCGACCTCGACCGCGACCAGGTCAACCCCGGCAACCTGGGGGCCGTCGAGGCCCTCGACGACGCCGACCGGGAGTGGCTGCACGATGCCGTGCGCCGCCACCACCAGGAGACCGGCTCCACCGTGGCGCAGGCCCTGCTGGCGGACTGGGAGGCCGCCGCGGCCCGCTTCAGCAAGATCATCCCCACCCAGTACAAGGCCGTACTCGCCGCCAAGGACGCCGCCGAGCGCGCCGGACTCTCCGAGTCCGAGACCACCGAGAAGATGATGGAGGCGGCGAACCATGGCTGACCCCAAGGGCTTCCTGACCACCGACCGCGAGGTCGCCCCGACCCGCCCGGTGACCGAGCGCGTCAAGGACTGGCGAGAGGTCCCCGTCCCTGGCGCACTGCTGCCGATCATCAGCAAGCAGGCCGGCCGCTGCATGGACTGCGGCATCCCGTTCTGCCACAACGGCTGCCCGCTGGGGAACCTCATCCCCGAGTGGAACGACTACGCCTACCGCGAGGACTGGCGGGAAGCCGGCGAGCGGCTGCACGCCACCAACAACTTCCCGGAGTTCACCGGACGGCTGTGCCCGGCGCCCTGCGAGTCCGCCTGCGTACTGGGCGTCAACCAGACCCCGGTGACCATCAAGAACGTCGAGGTCAGCATCATCGACAAGGCGTGGGAGTCCGGGGACGTCATCCCCCGGCCGCCGGAGCGGCTGTCCGGCAAGACCGTCGCCGTCATCGGCTCGGGACCGGCCGGACTGGCCGCCGCCCAGCAGTTGACCCGCGCCGGGCACACCGTGGCGGTGTACGAGCGCGCCGACCGCGTCGGCGGCCTGCTGCGCTACGGCATCCCCGCGTTCAAGATGGAGAAGCGCCACATCAACCGCCGCATCGAGCAGATGCGCGCGGAGGGCACCAAGTTCCGCACCGGAGTGGAGGTCGGCCGGGACATCGACGCCGCCGCGCTGCGCAGGCGGTACGACGCGGTGGTCATCGCGGCCGGCGCCACCACCGCCCGCGACCTGCCGGTGCCCGGACGCGAGCTGAACGGCGTCGTCCAGGCGATGGAGTACCTGCCGCTCGCCAACAAGGTGCAGGAGGGCGACTACGTCACCCCGCCGATCACCGCCGAGGGCAAGCACGTGGTGGTCATCGGCGGCGGCGACACCGGCGCGGACTGCGTGGGCACCGCGCACCGCCAGGGCGCGGCCTCGGTCACCCAGCTGGAGATCATGCCGCGGCCGGGCGAGGAGCGGGCCGCGCACCAGCCCTGGCCGACCTTCCCGATGCTCTACAAGGTCACCTCCGCGCACCAGGAGACCATCGAACTGGCGCGGCTGCGCGCCGGCGGCGATCCTGCGCCGGGTTCCTCGCCGGCGGGGGGCGAGGAGGGGCGGATCTACTCCGTCTCCACCACCCACTTCGAGGGCGACGAGGCCGGGAACGTGCGGTTCCTGCACCTGGTCGAGGTCGAGTTCACGGACGGCAGGCTGGAGCGGAAGCCGGGTACCGAACGCCGCATCCCGGCCGACCTGGTCACCCTGGCCATGGGCTTCACCGGCACCGACCAGGAGAACGGCCTGGTGCGCCAGTTCGGGGTGGAGCTGGACGAGCGGGGCAACATCGCCCGGGACGAGGACTTCGCCACCACCGTGGACGGCGTCTTCGTGGCCGGCGACGCCGGACGCGGCCAGTCGCTGATCGTGTGGGCCATCGCGGAGGGGCGCTCCGCGGCTCGCGCGGTGGACCGGTACCTGACCGGCACCAGCACCCTGCCCGCCCCGATCCGCCCCACCGATCGGGCGCTGACGGTCTAGCGCCGCGGCCCCCACCCGGGCCGCACCCGAGCACGGCACACGGCGCCCGCTCTCCACCCGGAGGGCGGGCGCCGTGCCGTGCCGCGTGAACCGGGGCGGCGCCGGGGGAGCGG
>NZ_SRID01000479.1 GCF_004684805.1 Streptomyces palmae | reverse complement strand
GGCCAGGGGCGGGTGTTGACGGGGAGGGTGTCCCTGGCCTCGCACGCCTGGCTGGCTGATCACGCGGTGTTGGGCACGGTGATCGTGCCGGGGACGGTGTTCCTGGATCTGGCGTTGCGGGCCGGTGCCGATGTGGGGTGTCCGGTGGTGGAGGAGTTGACCCTGCACGCCCCGCTGGTGATGCCCGAGACCGCTGCCGTGCAGCTCCAGGTCACCGTGGGAGCCGGGGACGAGGCGGGTGTGCGGTCGGTTACGATCCACTCCCGGCATGAGGGGGCCGAGGAGGCATGGACCCAGCACGCCACCGGCACCCTGACGGCCGAACCCATCGCCTCCGAGGACACGGATGCTCTGGCGACCTGGCCGCCGACCGGTGCCACCCCCATCGAGGTGGACGGCTTCTACACGCGGCTTGCGGCGGCCGGCGTCGACTACGGCCCGGCGTTCCAGGGTGTGCGGGCGGCATGGCGGCAGGGTGACGAACTCTTCGCGGAGGTCGCTCTCGACACCGAGCGGGAGCGGGAGGCTAGAGGCTTCGGGGTGCACCCCGCCTTGCTGGACGCCGCTGTTCAGGTGCTGCGGGTGGACCCCGGATCCGCTGCCGAGGAGCACGACGCGCAGGTGGCCTTCTCCTGGCGCGGGGTGCGGCTCCACACACCCGGCGCGGTCCGCCTGCGTGTCCGGCTGCTGCCCTCGGACGGTGACTCCGTCGCGATGTGGGTGGCGGACGAGGCCGGTGGACCGGTGGCACGGATCGAGGAACTGGCGGTCCGTCCCATCTCGGCCGAACAACTGCGGGCCGCCGGTGGCATGCGCCGGGACTCCCTCTTCCGCATCGTCTGGCGCACGGTGCAGGCCGAGCGGGACGAGGCACCCCGGCTGGCGCTGATCGGCACCGGTGAAGACCCTGGCCCGGACATCAGGGAACGTCATCCGAGCCTGAGCGCGTTGGGCGCCGCCCTGGAGTCCGGCGCCGCGCTGCCGGACGCGGTGGTGGTGCGCCCGGGCGACCCGGCGGACCTGCTGCTACTCGCCCACACATGGCTCGGCGACGATCGGTTCAGCCCGGCCCGGCTGCTCGTGCTCACCGAGCAGGCCGTGGCCGTCGACGGTGACCAGGACGTACCCGAGAGGCCCGATCTGGGGATCGCACCGGCACTGGGCGTACTGCACGCGGCGCAGGCGGAGTATCCCGGCCGGATCGTCCTGGTGGACGCGGAGGCGGGCGGTGTGCCGCCGGAGGCCCTGCGTACGGCGCTGGCCACCGGTGAACCGCGGATCGCGGTACGGGGTGGCCAGACACTGGCACCTCGGCTCACCAGGGTGGTTCCCGCCGACTCCGACGCGGGCGAAACCTGGGGCGCAGAGGGATCGGTTACCGAGGGGACGGTGCTGGTCAATGGTGTCGACGGTGGCCTCACCGCTTCGCTGACCCGGCATCTGGTGACCGCCCACGGGATCCGGCACGTGACGCTCGTGCCACGTGGTGGTGCCGAGCCCGAGGTGCGGGAACTGGTCACGGAGCTCGATGCGTTGGGGGTGCGGGCGTCGATGGCCACGGGTGCCCCGGCTGACCGGGACGCGATGGCCGAGCTGCTGGCCGAGGTGTCCGCACAGCGTCCGTTGATCGGCGTGGTGCACGCCTCCGACATCGCGGCAGACGGTCCCGGTGCCGGATCGACCTCCGCGGGCGGCAGGCCGCCCACCGGGCGGGAGATCACGGACGACGGCGCACACCGCGGGCCGGACCAGGCAGCCGGGAAGCCCGTCGCAGCACCAGCTGAGGAGCAGCCGCAGCAGCGGGAGCCTGAGTGGCAGACGGTACTGGCTGGTGCGTACCAGGCTCGGTATCTGCACGAACTCACCGAGGACCTGCCACTGCTCTTCTTCATCACCCTCTCCTCCGCGGCCGGCCTGCTGGGGGCCGCGGGGCAGGGGTTCAGTACCGCGGCGAGCGCCGCCCACCACGCTCTCGCGGCACACCGTCGGGCGAAGGGGCTGCCCGCGACGGCCTTGTCCTGGGGGCCGCTGGACGATCAGGCCCCCGCCGCTGCCCCAGGGATCCTGCCGATCGGCCACGAGCAGGCACTCGACCTGTTCGACGCCGCCTTGGCCGCGGGAGATGCCGTACTGCTCACCGCCCCGCTCGACCTGGCCGCGCTGCGTAAGCGTTCCGAGCAACCCCCGGCGCTGCTGAGGGACCTGCTTCCCCCGAGGGGTACTCCGGAGACCTCCACCCTGCCTGGTGAGGAGGACGCCGAGGCCCTCAAACGGCGCCTGGCCGGCCTTACCGAGGAGGAACGCGAACGCGTACTGCTCGGGCTGGTACGGACGCACGCGGCGGCGGTCCTCGGACACAGCGGCACCGAGGAGATCGGGCCGGAGCGGGCGTTCAAGGAGGTCGGGTTCGACTCCCTCACCGCCGTGGAACTGCGCAACCGGCTGACCCGCTGCACCGGAGCCCGGCTGCGCTCCACTCTCGTCTTCGACTTCCCCACCGCGGCCCGGCTGGCTCACCACCTGAACGAGCAGCTGACGGAGGCCCTTTCGGCAACCGCCCCGATGCTGGCGGAACTCGACCGGCTGGGTGCCGTCCTGCCATCGGTTCTCGCTCAGGACGGCGCCCGCGACCGGGTCGCGGCCCGTCTCCGGCAGCTCCTGTCGCTCTGCGAGGACTCCACCAGCGACTCGGCCGGCCTCGGCGACGAGGCGGGTGACGACCTTGGCTCGGCGAGTGACGACGAGCTGTTCTCAATGATCGACCAGGGCTTCGAATGATCCGGCACGCCGGCGACTACGACCATCACCATGGGCACAAGGAGTTGAACGTACGTGGCTGAGTCGGAAGAGAAACTCCGCTCATATCTCAAGAAGGCGATCGCCGACGCCCGTGGTGCGCATCGCAGGGTACGGGAACTGGAAGACCGGCAACGCGAGCCCATCGCCATCGTGGGCATGGCCTGCCGCTTCCCCGGAGGGCTGGCCACCCCCGAGGACTTCTGGGATTTCATACGGCGGGACGGCGACGCCATTTCCGCTTTTCCCACCGACCGCGGCTGGGACATCGACGGCATATTCGATCCCGACCCTGACACCCTCGGCACCTCCTACGTGCGCGAAGGCGGATTCCTCCATGACGTGGCGGAATTCGATGCCGACTTCTTCGACATCTCGCCGCGTGAGGCGGCGGCCATGGACCCGCAGCAGCGGCTGCTGCTGGAGACCTCCTGGGAGGCTTTGGAGCGGGCCGGAATCGACCCCTCGGCGCTGCGCGGCAGCCGTACCGGCGTGTACACCGGCATCAACGGCCTCGACTACACCAAGGTGCTGGCCAGGACCGCCAAGGGGCGCGATGGCACCCTCGGCATGGCCAACGGGGCGAGCCTGCTTGCGGGGCGGGTTGCCTACACCCTCGGGCTGGAGGGTCCGGCCGTCACCGTCGACACCGCCTGCTCCTCTTCCCTGGTGGCCCTGCACCTGGCCGTCAACGCGCTGCGAGCCGGCGAATGCGACCTGGCCCTGGCCGGTGGCGCGACGGTGATGTGCACCCCGGAGATCTTCGTCAACTTCAGCCGGCAACGCGGGCTCGCCTTCGACGGCCGCTGCAAGCCCTTCTCGGCCGCGGCGGACGGCTTCATCCTGGCTGACGGCGCCGGACTCCTCGCGGTCGAGCGACTGTCCGACGCCCGGCGCAACGGCCATCCGGTGCTGGCGGTGGTGCGCGGCAGCGCGGTCAACCAGGACGGCGCCAGCAACGGGCTGACCGCCCCCAACGGGCCCTCCCAGGAACGGGTCATCCGCCAGGCCCTGGCCTCCGCCGGACTCACCACCGGCGACGTGGACGTCGTGGAGGCCCACGGCACGGGCACTACCCTGGGCGATCCCATCGAAGCCCATGCGCTGCTGGCCACCTACGGCCAGGACCGACCGGTGGACCGGCCGCTGCGACTGGGCTCGGTGAAGTCCAACATCGGCCACACCCAGGCGGCGGCCGGTGTGGCCGGGATCATCAAAACGGTACTGGCGATGCGGCACGGGGAACTGCCCCGCACCCTGCACATCGATGCCCCTTCACCTCACATCGACTGGACCTCCGGCCATGTCGAGCTGCTGACCGAGCACACGCCCTGGCCCCAGTCGGAACGGCCACGCCGAGCCGGTATCTCCTCCTTCGGCGCCAGCGGCACCAACGCACACGTGATCCTCGAAGAGGCACCCGCGCTGGACGAACCAGTGGCCGCCTCGACGGGTGAGGTGGCTGCCTCGGGTGTGGGTGGGTTGGTGCCGTGGGTGGTGTCGGCTCGTTCGGTGGAGGGGTTGCGGGGGCAGGCTGCGCGGTTGGGTGCGTGGGCGTTGGACCGTGAGGGCGTGTCCGCGCGGGATGTGGGGTGGTCGTTGGCTTCGGGTCGTGCGGTGTTGGAGCACCGTGCGGTGGTGT
>NZ_SRID01000478.1 GCF_004684805.1 Streptomyces palmae | reverse complement strand
CCCCACACCACCGCACGGTGCTCCAACACCGCACGCCCCGCGGCCAACGACCACCCCACATCCGCCGCACACACCCCCTCACGCTCCAACGCCCACGCACCCAACCGCGCAGCCTGCCCCCGCAACCCCTCCACCGAACGACCCGACACCACCCACGGCACCAACCCACCCAGCGAGTCGGCCGGTCGGTCGACCGGGGTGTCCTCCGCGGCCTCGGGCGGCTCTTCGAGGATGACGTGCCCATTGGTGCCGCTGACCCCGAACGAGGAGACCCCGGCCCGACGGGGGTGCTCCCCCTGGGGCCACCGCCGGGCCTGAGCCAGCAGTTCGACCCGCCCGGCGCTCCAGTCCACGTGCGGCGAGGGCTCGTCCACATGCAGGGTGCGCGGCAGCATCCCGTGCCGCATCGCCAGCACCATCTTGATCACACCCGCCACACCAGCCGCGGCCTGGGTGTGCCCGATGTTCGACTTCACCGACCCCAACCACAACGGCTCACGATCCGCGCCACGCCCCTGCCCGTACGTCGCCAGCAACGCCTGCGCCTCGATCGGATCGCCCAGGCTCGTCCCCGTACCGTGCGCCTCCACCGCGTCCACCTCGGAGGGGGACAGCCTCGCCTGCGCCAGCGCCCGGGTGATCACGTCCTCCTGCGCCGAGCCGTTGGGCGCGGTCAGCCCGTTGGAGGCCCCGTCCTGGTTGACGGCGGAGCCCCGTACCACGGCGAGGATCCGGTGGCCGTTGCGCTGGGCGTCGCAGAGCCGCTCCACCAGCAGCAGTCCGATTCCCTCACTCCAGCCGGTGCCGTCGGCCGCCGCCGCGAAGGACTTGCAGCGGCCGTCCGCGGCCAGCCCGCGCTGCCGTGCGAACTCGTCGAAGGCCCCGGGGGTGGCCATCACCGTCACCCCGCCGACCAGGGCGAGGTCGCACTCCTGGGCGCGCAGGGCCTGGCAGGCCAGGT
The DNA here is from genome assembly GCF_004684805.1 of Streptomyces palmae. Lineage (GTDB taxonomy): Bacteria > Actinomycetota > Actinomycetes > Streptomycetales > Streptomycetaceae > Streptomyces > Streptomyces palmae. The sequence goes on along the minus strand of NZ_SRID01000478.1, from coordinate 3,497 downwards.
GGAGGGCGACCAGGGAGGAGGAGCAGGCGGTGTCCACGGTCACCGCCGGCCCTTCCAGGCCGAAGGTGTAGGCCAGCCGCCCGGAGGCGACGCTCACCAGGCTGCCCGTCAGCAGATGGCCCTCGACCTCCTCGGGCACATGGGCCAGCCGGGAGAGGTAGTCACTGGCGATCACCCCGACGAAGACGCCGGTCCTGCTGCCGCGCAGGGTGGCGGGGTCGATCCCGGCGTTCTCGAAGGTCTCCCAGGAGGTCTCCAGCAGCAGCCGCTGCTGCGGGTCCATGGCCAGCGCCTCACGCGGCGAGATGCCGAAGAACTCGGGGTCGAATTCGGTGGCGTCGTCAAGGAAGCCGCCCTGGTAGGGACTACCGCCGTCGGCATCCGCTGCGGCGTTCCAGCCGCGCCCCGGCGGGAATCCGGTGATCGCGTCACCGTCCCGGGCCAGCAGGTCCCACAGCTGCTCGGGGGAGGTGACGCCGCCCGGGTAGCGGCACTGCATCCCCACGATGGCCATGGGCTCATGCCATTTGTCCTCGGCGTCCTGGAGGCGGACCCGGGTCTCGTGGAGCTCCGCGGAGGCCCGCCGAAGGTAGTCCCGAAGCGTCTCTTCGCTTGCCATCGATTGTCTCCGTACGTGTGTGTGCTGCGAGGATGCGGGGATGTGCGACGGGCTGGTCAGCGGCCGGTGCTCTTGTCGATGAAGTCGAAGATCTCCTGGTCGGTCGCGGACCGGAACTTCTCGGTCGCGGCCGGCTCCGCTGCCTGCCGGGTACGGACCGCGTCCGGGCCCACCAGCTCGGCGAGGCGGGAGGCGGCCTTGGCCCGGTCGTGTTCGGCCAGCAGCGGCAGCAGCGCGGCGACCCGGTCGATCTCGCCCAGCACCGATTCCCAGGAGACCGCCTGTTCTTGGCGGAGCCGGCTGCCCAGATGGCTGCCGAGCGCCCGCGGGTTGGGATGACTGAAGATCAGCGTGGGAGGCAGCCGCAGGCCGGTGGCCGCCTTGAGCCGGTTGCGCATCTCCAGGGCGGTCAGCGAATCGACACCGAGATCCTTGAAGGCGCGGGAGGGTTCGATCGACTGGGCGTCGCCGTGTCCCAGGACCGCGGCGGCCGTCTCCCGGACCAGTTCGGTCAGCGCCGCTTCCTGTTCGTCCGCGGGAAGACCCAGCAGCCGTTCCACGTAGGCCGCCGCGGCCTGCGGGGCGGTGCGGTCGGCGGGCCGGCGGCGTGCGGTGCCCGCCAGCCCGGCCAGCACCGGCGATACGGTCCGGGCCCGGCGCAGGGCCGCCGGGTCGGGGCGCACGGCGGCCAGGACCGCCTCGGGCCGGCCCAGCGCCTCGTCCAGCAGGGCCAGGCCCGCTGCCGCGGAGAGCGGCAGGACGCCCGGCAAAGCACCGGAGGCCACTCCGGCCCCTTCCGTGCCCGAGTCGATGGCTTGCGACACGGCGCCCGTGGATTCGCCGTCGGCCCAGGGACCCCAGCCGATCGAGAGCCCGGGCAGGCCCTGGGCCCGCCGCAGCGAGGCCAGCGCGTCCAGGAACGCGGCGGCGGCCGAGCGGCCCGCCTGCCCGGGGCCGCCGACTACCCCCAGCAGGGAGGAGCAGAGCACGAAGGCCGACAGGCCCCCGGCCCGGGTCAGTTCGTGCAGATTCAGCGCGGCATCCACATCGGCGCGCAGCGCCCGATCCATCCGGTCCGGATCCACCGCGTCGATGGCGGTCGGCCCACCTCCGGCGCCGAGGGTGTGTACGACGGCCGACAGCGGGTGGTCCTCCGGAACCCGCGCCAGCTCGGCGGCGAGCGCGTCGCGATCACCCGGCGCGCAGTCGGCGAGCGTCACGTGCGTACCCAGTTCCGAGAGTTCCGCCACCAGCGCCGCCGTGCTCGTCGCGTCCTCGCCCCGCTGCGGCAGCAGTAGCAACCGCCGTACCCCGTGCCCCGTCACCAGATGTCGGGCGACCAGCGCACCCAGGCTGCTCGTGGCCCCCGTCACCAGCACCGTCCCCTCGGCGGGGAGCACCAGGGCCGGGGCCGGCGAGGAGCCGGACGGGATCGCGCGCAGCCGGGGCACCAGCAGGGTGCCCTCACGCAGGGCGCAGAGCGGCTCACCGGTGGACACCGCGGCGGTCAGGGCACGCCAGGAGGCGTCATGACCGTCCGTGTCCACCAGCACCAGCCGGTCGGGGTGCTCCCACTGCGCCGCCCGCAGCAGCCCCCAGACTGCCGCGGCTGCCAGGTCCGGACCCGAGCGGCCCTCGGTGAGCACCGCGTCCCCGGTCAGCAGAGCGAGCCGGGAGTCGGCGAACCGCGGTTCCGCCAGCCAGGCGCGCAGGACGGCGAGGGCCGCCCGGGCCGCGGCGCGGATCCTCTCGGGCGATGGCACGGGCTCGCCGTCCTCTTGGCCCCGATTCGCGAGGCCCGGCAGCGGCACCAGGACGACGGCCGGTACGGGGTCCCCCGCCTCCATCCCGGTCAGCAGCCGGCCGAGCGAGGGGTACGCGGCAGCCCCCAGCGCCTTCGTCGCCTCGCCGGAGCCCTCAGGCTCCACCACAGCCCACCGCGCCGGATCGGCATCGGGCCCCTCCTCGATCGGCTGGACCACCCAGTCGGTCACCGCCAGACGTTCCTGGCGTTGCCGCGTCGCCGACCGCAACCGCGCCGCCGACCAGCGGCGCGGCTCTGCCAGCCCGACGGCGGTGACGAGTTGACCGGAGTCGTCGAGGAGTTCCAGGGACACCCCGTCCGTCCCCGCGGTTCGAAGGCACAGCCGTGCCGCCCGCACCCCGGCGCGGTCGGGCAGGGCCACCTGCCGCCAGACGGATACCAGCGCCACCTCGTCCGGCTCCGAGCTGTCCGGGAGGCAACCGCGCACCGCCGCGTCGAGCAGCGCCGGATGCAGGGTGAACCCGGCCGCATCGGGCTCCTGTTCAGCGGAGAGTCCGAGGTCAGCGAAGTAGGTGTCGTCCAGTCGCCACAGCCCGCGCAGGGCCTCGAAGGCCGGTCCGTAGTCGACGCCGGACTCCGACAACCGCTCGTAGACCTCCGCCACGGCCAGCGGCACCGCCCCGCTCGGGGGCCACACCGTCCGATCACCGGCGGTCGGCGGCGCATCGGGGACGACCGTGCCGGCGGCGTGCCGGGTCCAGCCCTGACCGTCCGTCCCGTCCTCGGCACGGGAGTGGATACCGACCGCCCGGGCCCCCGCCTCGTCCGGAGCCGCCACGGTGACCTGGAGCCGGACCCCGGCATCGGCGGGCAGGGCCAGCGGCGCCTCCATGGTCAGCTCCGCGACCTGGGCGCAGCCCACCTCCGCCGCGGCACACAGGGCGAGCTCCAACAGGACGCTTCCGGGCACGATGGCCATGCCCAGCACCGTGTGGTCGGCCAGCCAGGCGTGCGTGGCGAGGGAGATCCTGCCGGTGAGGACGGTCCCCTGGCCACCGGCCAGCTCCACCGCCGCCCCCAGCAACGGATGCTCCAGCGCCATTTGCCCCCAGC
>NZ_SRID01000477.1 GCF_004684805.1 Streptomyces palmae | reverse complement strand
GCCCGGCCCCCGCCCGGAACCGGAACCCGAGTCCCCGACGCCGAGCGCCGAGCCCGGCCCCCGCCCGGAACCGGAACCGAAACCCGAGTCCCCGACGCCGAGCGCCGATGCCGCGGAGACCCCCGGCACCCCCGAGGACGAGGCCTCCGAGACCCCCGGCGCCGCCGACACTCCCGGAACCGGCGACACCCCCGACGATCCCCACGACCGCACTGGAGGCGACGCGTGAACGACGTCCTCGACGTCGCCCTGAGACTGCTCGCCGTCTTCCTGGTGTTCCTGGTGTTCCCGCTGCTGGTGGGGCAGACCGAGCACAAGGTCATGGCCCATATGCAAGGTCGCCTGGGCCCGATGTACGCGGGTGGCTTCCACGGCTGGGCGCAGCTGGTCGCGGACGGGGTGAAGTTCGCGCAGAAGGAGGACGTGGTGCCGGCCGGGGCCGACCGCCGCGTCTTCCAGCTGGCGCCCGCCGTGGCGCTGCTGCCGTACCTGCTGGTCCTGATCGTGATCCCGATCGGGCCGGGCAACGCGGTCGGGCGCTTCGTGGACGCCGGGATCTTCTTCGTGCTCGCCGTGATGGGCGTGGGCGTGCTCGGCGCGCTGATGGCGGGCTGGGCCTCGGCCAACAAGTTCTCACTGCTCGGCGGGTTGCGTACGGCCGCCCAGCTGATGTCCTACGAGCTGCCGATGCTGCTCACCGCGGCCTCGGTGGCGATGGCGGCCGGCACCGTCTCGCTGCCCGGCATCGTGGACGCCTTCGAGTGGTGGTGGGTGCCCTGGCAGATCGTCGGCGGGCTGGTGTTCTTCACCGCCGGGCTGGCCGAACTCCAGCGCCCGCCGTTCGACGCCCCGGTCGCCGACTCCGAGATCATCTTCGGCGCGTACACCGAGTACACCGGGCTGCGCTTCGCGATGTTCCTGCTCGCCGAGTACGCGGGGATCGTGGTGCTCTGCGCGCTGACCACCGTGCTGTTCCTCGGGGGCTGGCACGGCCCGTACGCCGACGGGCTCGGCTGGCTGTGGACCCTGCTGAAGACCGCCCTGCTCGCCTTCGTGGTGATCTGGCTGCGGGTGACCTATCCGCGGCTGCGCGAGGACCAGCTGCAGAAGTTCGCCTGGACCACCCTCATCCCGCTCGCACTGGCCCAGATCGCCCTCACCGGCATCGTCAAGGTGGTGATCTCCTGATGTCCCGTCCGTCCTCCGCCGCCGGCTCCGCGGGGAAGCCCGCCGGGCGCTTCACCATCCCCGGATCCGGGCTGGCCAAGGGCCTGGCCGTCACCCTGCGCACCATGACCCGCAAGACGCAGACCAGGCAGTACCCGGACGTCCAGCCCGAGCTTCCGCCGCGTACCCGCGGGGTGATCGGGCTGTTCGAGGAGAACTGCACGGTCTGCATGCTCTGCGCGCGCGAGTGCCCGGACTGGTGCATCTACATCGACTCGCACAAGGAGACGGTGCCGCCCGCCACGCCGGGAGGGCGCGAGCGCAGCCGCAACGTCCTGGACCGGTTCGCCATCGACTTCTCACTGTGCATGTACTGCGGGATCTGCGTCGAGGTCTGCCCGTTCGACGCGCTGTTCTGGTCGCCGGAGTTCGAGTACGCCGAAACAGACATCCGCGAACTCGTCCATGAGCGCGACAGGCTGCGGGAGTGGATGTGGACGGTGCCCGCACCGCCCGCGCTCGACCCGGCCGCGGAGGAGCCGAAGGAGATCGCCGCGGCCCGCAAGGCCGCCGACAAGCTGGCCGCCCAGGCCCAGGCCGAGCAGCCCGGACGACCCGGGGAGGGCGACGCGTGATCCTCGCCGCCGCACACCCCGGCTTCCTCTCGCCGACCGGGGTGGAGATCGCCTTCCTGCTGGTCGGCATCGCCACCCTCGGCGCGGCCGTCATCACCGTCACCACCCGGCAACTGGTGCACGCCGCGCTCTGGCTGGTGGTGGCGCTGGGCGGGTTGGCCGTGGAGTACCTGCTGCTCACCGCCGAGTTCATCGCCTGGGTCCAGGTGCTGATCTATGTGGGATCCGTGGTGGTCCTGCTGCTGTTCGGACTGATGCTGACCAGGGCGCCGATCGGACGCTCCCCGGACGCCGACTCCGGCAACCGCTGGACGGCGCTCGCGGTGGCCCTGGCCGCTGCCGCCGCCCTGGTCTGGGTGGTGGTGGACGCCTTCCGCACCACCTGGATCGACGTCCAGGGCGCCGTCCAGGGCACCACCGCGGTGACCGGCCAGAGCCTCTTCCGGCACTGGGTGCTGCCCTTCGAGGCGCTGTCGGTGCTGCTGCTGGCCGCGCTGGTCGGGGCGATCGTGCTGTCCCGCAGGCGCGGCACGGCCACCGAGTCCGACACCGACCCCCGCGCCCCCGGCACCGCCCGCGACCCGGGCGCCCCTCGCGACCCCGGCGCGCCCCGCCGAGCCGGCAAGGAGACGCGCTGATGCACCTCGCCTATCCGGCCGTCCTCGCCGTGCTGCTCTTCTGCGTCGGGCTGTACGGGGTACTCGCCCGCCGCAACGCGATCCTGGTGCTGATGTCGGTCGAGCTGATGCTCAACGCCGTCAACCTCAACCTGATCGCCTTCGACGTGTGGCTGCGCGACACCCTCCACGCGGGACAGGCGCTCACCCTGTTCGTCATCGCCGTCGCCGCCGCCGAGATCGGCATCGGCCTGGCCATCACGCTGCTGGTCTACCGCAGCCGCGGTACCGCGGACATCGACAAGCTCACCGACCTCGCCGAGCGGCCCGAGGCCGGTGCGGCCGACGGCGGCCCGGGCACGGAGAAGGCGGAGGCCGCCGCGTGACGATCACGACCACCGCCGTACTCGTCCCGCTGCTGCCGTTCCTCGGGGCCCTCGCGGGCCTGCTGCTGGGCCGCCGGGCCCCCGGCTTCACCCGCCCGCTGGCCGTGCTGCCCACCGCGACCGCCGCGGCGCTGGCCGTGGTGGTCGCCGTACGGCAGGGCGGCGGGACGCCGGTGGACTCCGCCACCCGCCTCACCGACACCGGCTCCGTCCCCATCGACCTGGCCCTGCACGTCGACGGCTTCGCCGCGCTGGTCGCGGTGCTGGTCGGGGTGGTGGCCACCGCCGTGCAGATCTACTCCACCGGCTATCTGCGCGAGGACCCGCGCTACCCCTCGTACGCCGCCATCGTCTCGCTGTTCACCTCCGCGATGCTGCTGGTCGTCTACTCCGACGACCTGATCGTGCTGCTGGTGGGCTGGGAGGTCATGGGCATCTGCTCGTACTTCCTGGTCGGCCACTACTGGGAGACCGCCGCCGCCCGGTCCGCCTCGCTGAAGGCGTTCCTGGTCACCAAGCTGGGCGACGTGCCGTTCCTGATCGGCGTCTTCGCGCTCGCCGCCGACGCCGGCACGTTCCGGATCAGCACCATCTACACCCGGCTGACCAGCTCCGCCGCGCACTTCCAGCTGGACCACCCCACCCTGATCGCGCTACTGCTGCTGGCCGGGGTGGCGGGGAAGTCCGCGCAGTTCCCGCTGCACACCTGGCTGCCCGACGCGATGGCCGGTCCCACCCCGGTCTCCGCGCTCATCCACGCCGCCACCATGGTCGCGGCCGGCGTCTACTTCGTCGCCCGGCTGCTGCCGGTCTTCACCGCCTCGGCCGCCGCGCTGGTGGTGATGGCCGTGATGGCGGCGATCACCATGATCGGGTCGGCGCTGGCCGCCCTCGCCCAGGACGACATCAAGCGGGTGCTGGCCTACTCGACCATCGGCCAGCTCGGCTACATGACCGGGGCGCTGGCCGTGGGCGACCGCGGCGCCGCGGTCTTCCACCTGATCAGCCATGGCGCGTTCAAGGCGCTGCTGTTCCTGGCGGCGGGCGTGATCATCCACGCGGTCGGCACCAACTCGCTGGCCGCGATGGGACGCATGGGGGATGTCGCCAAACGGGCCCCGGACGCCTACTGGACGCTGACCATCGGCCTGCTGGCGCTGGTCGCCATCCCGCCGTTCAGCGGCTTCTTCTCCAAGGAGGCCGTGCTGGGCGCCGCCGAGCACGCCGCGCTCGGCCACGAGTCCGGGGTGCCGGCCGGGGTCGGCTGGACCGTCCTGGTCGCCGGCCTGGCCACCGCCGTGCTCACCGCCGGATACGCGGCCCGGCTGTGGCTGCTGGTCGGGGCGCCCGGGCGGACCGGCCGGGCGCGGATGTCCGCCGACGCCGTCCCCGCCGCGCAGACCGCCCACCCGGCCCGGATCCCGACCGTGATGAACGTCGTGCTGTGGGTGCTCGCCGTCCCTGCCCTCGCCGCCGGTCTGCTCTTCGGGGAGCTCCCCGACTGGTTCGACGGCCGCTCGCTCGGTCCGACCCTCACCACCTCCCTCCTCACCACCGGCCTGGCCCTGGCCGGCGCCCTGGCCGCCTACGCGGCCTGGCGGCACACCGCCGCGCTGGCCGCCCGCACCCCACTGGACGCCCTGGTGGCCCACCCGGGCACCGCCCCCG
>NZ_SRID01000476.1 GCF_004684805.1 Streptomyces palmae | reverse complement strand
CCCCAGGCGCAGCCGCCGCAGCAGGCCGCCGAGCAGACCCGGATGCTGCGCCCCATCACCGCCGACACCCCGCCGCCCGCCCCCGCGCGGGGCGGCGACGCCGACGCGACCCAGCTGATACCCCCGGTGCCCGGCGGCCCCGGCGGCCCCGGCGGCCCCGGCGGCGCGCCGGGCGCCTCGCCGCAGACCGGTTCGGTGCCGCTGCCCCCGGAGAACGGCGGCTACCGGCAGGGCCGGCCGGAGGCCCCGGTCGAGTCCACCACCCAACTGCGCGCCGTCCGTCCCAAGGCGCCGCAGGCACCGCAGGGACCCGCCGCACCGGGTGCGGCCGAGGAGACCCAGGTGCTGCCGGGTCCGATCCCGGCGCACGGCGCGCCCCCGCCCGGCGCCCCCGGCGCACACGGTGCCAACGCGCCGGGCGGCCGTCCGGCGCCCGGCGCCGCGGGAGCCCCCTACGGCGGCCAGACCGGTGGCCCGGAGGGGCGGCAGCCGCTCGCCGAGTTCGACGGCCTGTTCCGGGCCGACGGTGCCGAGTCCCCCGACTCCACCCAGCAACTGCCGGTCTTCGATGACGCCATGGGCCCGCACGGTGCCCCGCCCGCCGCTCCGCACCACGGCGGAGGCGACGGCGGCGGGCGCCGCCGCAAGCTCTCCCCGGCCGCGCTCATCGGCATCGTGGTCGCGGGGTGCGCCGTCGCCGGTCTGGCGGCGGGCGCGGCGATCAGCTCCGGCGGTGGCGGTGACGAGGACGGCGACCAGGAGAAGACGGAGCGGGCGGCCAGCAAGGAGCCCAGCTCCCCGCCGACCAAGCCCACGCCCACCGTCGATCCGGCGAAGGAGCAGGCCAAGGCGCTGGACACGCTGCTGGCCGACAGCAACAACAGCCGCGCCTCGGTGATCAGCGCCGTGGACCACATCAAGACGTGCAGCGACCTCGCCAACGCGGGCACCAACCTGCGGACCGCCGCCGGGCAGCGCAACAACCTGGTGACCCGGCTCGGCAAGATCTCGGTGGACAAGCTGCCGAACCACGAGAAGCTCACCGCGGCGCTCACCAAGGCATGGCAGTCCTCGGCCGCGGCGGACAACCACTACGCGGCCTGGGCCGACCAGGTGAAGGGCCGCAAGGGCTGCCACAAGGGGCAGGCGCGCCGGACGCCGCAGGTCGGCGCCGCCGAGCGGGCCAGCGTCCAGGCGACCACGGCCAAGAAGGAAGCGGCCGGGCTGTGGAACGTCATCGCCTCGAAGTACGGGCTCACCCAGCGCCAGGCCGGCCAGCTCTGAGCGGGCGCCGGCCACCCGCCGGCGCCCAGGCCCCCGCCTCCGGAACCGGAACCCGGCGTTCGCGGGGCCGCGGACCCTCCCCGTGACCGGCCTCCCCGGGACGGGAAATGGCGGGGGCCGCCACATCGTCACGTAGGAAGAACGTACGATCGGTCACCGTGCAAGGTTCGGAGAAGTCTTCCCGTCGTGCCCGCCGCTCGACCACCATGGGCGGCATGCCGCTGAACGACATGCCGTGGTGGCGCTGGCGCAGCAATGTGCGCTCGGCGCTGCACATGCTTTCCGACCCGGTCTTCCACCAGCAGTGCTGGTTGTCCGGGGTGGACGGATACGGGGACGTCACCGACGCCGTCTACCGGCTGGTCGAGGACACCTGGCTGGACAACTGGTCCGCCGAGAAGTACGTCGGCACGATCTTCCGGGACTCCCAGGAGGCGGCCCTGGTGGACGTCGCCGTACTGCGGGTGCTGCGCATCATGCACCAGGTGGGGGCGGACGCGCCGGTCTCGGTCTACATGGAGCACCACGGCTGGCCGGAGGCGGTGCGGGCGGCCCGCGAGGCCCATGTCCTGCTGGCGGTCAACGACGGGGACGACCCGGACGCCGCCCCCCATCCGCTCCACGTTCTCGCCATGTGGACGCGTACGGTCTGACATTGGCGGCCGGTGTGCGACGCTATCCGCCATGAGCCAGCCGCAGCCCTCCGCTCCCGACCAGTACATCCTCACCCTGTCCTGCCCCGACAAGCAGGGCGTGGTGCACGCCGTGTCCAGCTTCCTCTTCATGACCGGCTGCAACATCGAGGACAGCCAGCAGTACGGCGACCGGGCCAGCGGACTGTTCTTCATGCGGGTGCACTTCCGCGCCGAGACCCCGGTGGGCCTGGACAGCCTGCGGGCCAGCTTCACGGCGGTCGGCGAATCCTTCGACATGGACTGGCAGATGCACCGCGCGGAGGAGAAGATGCGCGTGGTGCTGATGGTCTCCAAGTTCGGCCACTGCCTGAACGACCTGCTCTTCCGGGCCCGGATCGGCGCCCTGCCGGTGGAGATCGCGGCGGTCGTCTCCAACCACACCGACTTCGCCGAGCTGGTGGCCTCGTACGGGATCCCCTTCCACCACATCCCGGTCACCAAGGAGAACAAGGACGAGGCCGAGGCGCGGCTGCTGGAGCTGGTGCGCACCGAGCGGGTGGAGCTGGTGGTGCTGGCCCGCTATATGCAGGTGCTCTCCGACGCGCTCTGCAAGGAGCTGTCCGGACGCATCATCAACATCCACCACTCCTTCCTGCCCAGCTTCAAGGGCGCGCGCCCCTACCACCAGGCGCACGCCCGGGGCGTCAAGCTGATCGGCGCGACCGCCCACTATGTGACGGCCGACCTCGACGAGGGCCCGATCATCGAGCAGGAGGTCGAGCGGGTCGGCCACGAGGTCACCCCGGACCAGCTGGTGGCGATCGGCCGCGATGTGGAGTGCCAGGCCCTGGCCCGAGCCGTGAAGTGGCACAGCGAACACCGCGTCCTGCTGAACGGCGCACGCACGGTGGTGTTCGCGTAGGCCCCTGCCCGGCCGGCCGACCGCCTGGCCCGCCGGGTCACAGGCGGGAGAGCGAGGCCGTGGCCAGGAGTACCTCGCGGATCGCCTCCGGGTCGCCGACCTGCCCGGCCGCCGCGTCCAGCGGCGGCACATGCCCGGACGCCAGCTGGTAGAACGTGTCGCGGTCCAGCGCGATATGCGCCACCTCGCCCTCCGGGCCGGCCAGTGCGCCGGGTGAGTCCAGCGGGATGAACCAGTGGCCGCCGCCGCTGCCCTCGATCTCCAGCCGCAGCGAACGCCCCGGGGCGCCCACCGCGCCCAGCCGTCGCGGCGGTGCCGCGAGCCCGGCCCGGCGCCGGGCGGCGAGCGTGTCCGGGAGCAGCCGGGCGTACAGGTCGACCATCTGGTGGAGGTGGCCGGAGGCCGGCGGCCGGTACGGATAGTCCACCGCCTCCGCGATGTCCCCGGCGTGCACCCAGCAGCCGAAGGCGCGGTCCACGAAGGAGTCGCGCACCCGCAGCCGCAGGTCGCCCAGCGGCACCGGCCGGTCCCAGACCTCCTGGCTCGCGAAGGACACGGTGCGCACCAGCGTGTGCACCTGGGCACGCCAGGGCTTGCGCACCGCTCCGGGGTGGTGGTCCCGGCGACCGCGACGACCCGGCTCCGGGTCGGGTCCGTCGTCGGACGCCTCGGGCGCCTCCTCTTCTCCGGGGAGGGGGACGGTGGGCGGCTCGGTCCGCCGGAGGGCCTCGGTACGGTCGAGCGGTGAGCCGGGCGCGCCACCCAGCGGGTCCGGTAGCCCGAGCGCGCCGGCCAGCAGGCCGTCGACCGCCATCAGGTGCCCGATCACCCCCGCGACCGTGGTGCGCCGCTCGACCAGCGACTGCCCGTCGAACCACTTCAGCCGTACCGGGGCGCGCCATTCCGCGGCTCCCATGTCGCCCAGCAGCGCGTCCAGCCGGGCGGCCTCCGCGTCGAAGGCGCCGGCCCACTCGGGCACCGGGATACGCGGTGGCCGCCGGCCCAGACAGCCCGCCAGCACCCGCGAGCGGAGCAGCGGATCGAGGTCCAGGCTGCCCTCGGGGTGCAGCAGCCCGACCGCGTCACGCAGCCGCAGCGCCTCCTCGGCACAGGGCACGCAGTGGTTGAGGTGTGCCTCGACGGCCGCCGTCTCCTCACTGGAGCAGGCGGCCAGCGCCCAGGCGCCGAGCAGCGACCGCAGCACCCGGTGCGCGGGCGCGGGCGGCGGCTCGCTCACCACGGCGGCCGGCGGGAGGGCGGACGACGGGGGACCGGCGTCCGAGGGGAGCGCGTACGGCCGCTCCATGGGCTCCACGCCGTCGAGGGGGACCTGGGAATCCTCTCGGGGCCGCGATCCGGCCTCGGCCGGCCGGCACCCCTGGCCGAGCGCCTCCCGGCCCGGCCGGGACCGGGGCTGAGGCGGTACGGACCGGTGGGGCCGGGCGCCGCCGCGCGGGCGCGCGCCCGACCCCGGTGGCCAGCGGCCGGAGTCATCGGCGGGTGTGCGGGGCGGAGGTATGCGCGGTACGACACGCCCCACGCCCCAGCCGTCACCCCGGCCATCGCAGTCCCGATCGTCCCGTTCCCGCACTGCCGGATCCTCGTCGTCGCCATGGTCGGGGGTCTCTGGGGCATCCGGGGTGCCCGGGGC
>NZ_SRID01000475.1 GCF_004684805.1 Streptomyces palmae | reverse complement strand
CCTCCCCCACTCGGGAGGGTGTACCTGCCCCCCTTGTCCACGGGCCTGGTGCGCCGCACCGGCTGCCCCGGTCGGGGGTGGGGCTGGAGAGAGTGCCGACGGGCCCTCGCCGCAACACCGCCGCGGCGAGGGCCCGTGGCGCCTACTGGGCCGGCCGCCCGCCGAACTGCCAGCGGTGCACCTCGATGTTGGCGTACCGGTCCGCGGTCAGGAGGTCCCGTGCCGTCGCAGGGTCGGGAGCCCGGAGCAGTGCCGCCGTGCCGAGCCAGTTGGCGCCGTCGTCGGAGAGCAGCGGCCCGTAGGCGATCAGCCCGTCCTGGTCGGCCGGTACGGCGAGGTCGACGGCCTCCCCGGCGCCGAGGCCGAGCACCAGGTACCGGTTGCCGCCGGTCCGGCCGCCGGGGAAGTCCCACATGGTGCGCCCCAGGGCGTTGTGCCACCTCCTCAGCAGTACGTCCCGGTAGGCGCCGGCCTGGTAGCCCGGCTCCTCGAAGGCGAACGCCCGGGCGGCCGCGGGGTCGGGCAGGTCGACGATGTGCACGCTGCCGGTGGGGATCCCGCCGTCGCCGCTGAGGGTCGGCCCGCGGGCGATCATCTCCTTCTCGAAGCCGTCCATATAGGACCAGTGCTCCTCCCGCAGCTCCTGGCGGAGCGCTGCGGAGCCGGGCCGGTCGCGGTGGTAGCAGAAGAACTCCATGCCGCCAGGGTCCCTTCCCGACAGCGGTCGGCGCGAGGGGGTTTCACGGCGTCGGCCGCTCGGTGGCCGCAGCGGTCCGTGCCATGGGTCGCCGGCCTCTCGCGGCACGGCGCGCGGCGCGACCGCCGCGTCAGCTCCGGGCCGGATTGCCCTCGTGGCGCCGGACGCGGTCCAGGAAGCGCAGCAGGTGCGCGGTGAACTCCGCGGGGCGCTCCAGGTTGGGCATGTGGGCCGCTCCCTCGATCACGGCCAGTTCCGCGCCCGGTACGAGGTCCCGGATGGTCTCGGCGTCACGCAGCGGGGTGAACCGGTCCTCGCTGCCGACCACGACCAGCGTGGGCACGGCCGCCTGTGCCAGCACCGGGCGGTAGTCGGGCCGGGCCGCGCGGCCCCGTAGCGCGGCCGCCGCTCCCTGCGGGGCGGTGCTGCCCATCATCAGCCGTACGTGGGTGGCGACCTGGGGAAGGGTCCGGATGGCCTCCGGGGAGATCATCTTGTCCAGGACCTCCTCGGCGTACGGGGCCATGCCCTCGCGCAGCAGCCGGTCGGCCATCGCGTGGCGTGCGGCCCGGCCTTGGTCCGTCTCCGGCTCGGCGGCGGTGTCGGCCAGCAGCAGTCCGCTGACCCGGTCGGGGAAGAGCCGCTGGAACTCCATCACGATCTGGCCGCCCATCGACAGTCCGCCCAGCGCCACCCGGTCGATGCCCAGGTGGTCCAGGAGCCCGGCGAGGTCGGTGGCGAAGTCGGAGAGCAAGGTGGTGCCGGGGACCACCTCGGAGCCGCCGTACCCGCGCAGGTCCGGGGCGATCACCCGGTGTCCGGCACGGGCCGCCTCGGTGATCTGGGGCCGCCACATGGACCGGTCGAAGGGGTGGCCGTGTACCAGGAGCAGCGGCGGCGCGGCCTGCCTGGGCCCCTCGTCCTGGTACTCCACGGCGATCCCGCCCACCAGTGCGCTGTCCATCGTTTCCCCATCTCCTCGGTGCTGTTGACGGGATGCTAGGCACGCCCCGCGGGTGAGTGCAATGATGGATTTGCCCTCGGTGCAATCGGGGTTATTGCCTGGAGATTCGACTTGAGGAAGGATCGGAGCATGGAGGACTACCGGCGGGCCGCGGACGCGGTGGCCCGGGACATCGCGGCGGGCCGGCTGCGGCCGGGCGACCGGCTGCCCACCCAGCGCGCCTTCGCCCGCGCCCATGGCATCGCCAACTCCACCGCGGGCCGGGTCTACCGCGAACTCGTCCGCCGCGGGCTGGTGGTGGGAGAGGTCGGCCGCGGCACCTTCGTGCGCGCCGATCCTCCGGCCCCCGGGCCGGCCCTGGCCGAACCGGCCACCCAGCGCATCGATCTGGAGCTCAACTACCCCGTGGTGCCCGGCCAGACGGAGCTGCTGGCCGACGGGCTGGCGCCGCTGCTCCGCCCCGACCTGCTCGGTTCCGCACTGCGGCCGGTCGGGACGGTGGGCACCGCCGCGGCCCGGGAGGCGTTCACCGACCTGCTGTCCCGGCCCGGCTGGCGCCCCGATCCGGAACGGGTGCTGTTCGCCGGAAACGGCCGGCAGGCCGTCGCCGCCGCGATCGCGGCGCTGGTGCCGCCGGGCGGTCGACTGGGTGTCGAGGAGCTGACCTACCCCGTGGTCAAGGCGGTCGCGAGCCGGCTGGGCATCACCCTGGTGCCGCTGGCCGCCGACGCGGACGGCATGCGGCCGGACGCCCTCGCCGCCGCCTGCCGCACCGCCCGGCCGCATGCCGTCTACCTTCAGCCCACCCTGCACAACCCGCTGTCCACGACCATGTCCGAGGAGCGCCGGGCGGAGTTCGCCGAGGCGTTGGACCGGCTGGAGCTGTGCGCCGTGGAGGACACCGTCTGGGCGTTCCTGCGCGAGGACCCGCCGCCGCTGGCGGCCTTCGCCCCCGACCGCACGATCCTGGTCGACAGCCTCTCCAAGCGCCTGGCCCCCGGGCTCACCACGGGGTTCGCGGTCGCCCCGGCGCGGCTCACCGGGCGCATCGGGACCGCGCTGCGCTCCGGCGGATGGACCGTGACCCGCTTCGCGCTGGACGCCGCCACGCGCTGGATCACGGACGGCACCGTGGCTCGTATCGTGGCGGCCAAGCGGGAGGACGCCCAGGCTCGGCAGCGGACCGCGGCGGAGCGGCTGGCCGGGTTCGCCCTGCGCGCCGATCCGGCCGCCTACTACTGCTGGTGGGAACTGCCGCCCCCCTGGCGGGCCGAGACCTTCGTGGCCGCCGCCGCCCGCCGGGGCATCGCCGTCACCCCCGGCGCGGCGTTCGTCACCGGCACCGGCCGCGCCCCGGGGGCGGTCCGGATCGGGTTGGCCTCACCTCCGCACGAGGTGCTCGGCAAGGCCCTGGACACGTTGGCGGCGCTGGCCCGTACCACCCCGGAGGACGCCGATCCGTTCTGATCGGCCACCAGGTCGGTACGGGCCGGCGCCGCCGTGTCCCTCAGCCTGCCGTCAGCCGCGCTTGCCGCCGCCGGAGGGTGCCGGATCCTTTCTGAAGGCCCAGGTCATCTTCGGCTCCATCGCGAAGCGGAACATCCGCTGGACCGGCGAGGTGCACAGCACGGTGACCACCGTCGCGGCGATGACCGTCACGGCGAGCTCGCCGAGCGGCTCGTGCACCCAGTCGTGGTCGTACCAGTCCCAGAAACGGGAGCCCTTGGCCAGGAAGCCGTGCAGCAGGTAGCCGTAGAGGGTGCCGGCGCCCAGCACGGTGAAGAACATCCGCCGCTTGGGCACCCAGGCGAAGAAGCAGGCGGTGAGCACCATCGAGCAGCAGAAGAGCGCGCCGGTCATCATCACGCCGTCCCACCAGGGAGCGGCGAGTTCCTGGGCGCTGTCGCGGCGGTAGAACCAGGCCGCGTTCATCCGCGGCGCCGCCCAGTAGGCGACCAGCAGCGCGCCGGCGAAGACCGGGATGGCGATCTTGCGGGCCCGGATGCCGCGCACCATGTCGAAGTGGTGGCGCTTGAGGTTGAGGCCGACCACGAAGAACGGCAGGAACTGCAGGACGCGCTGCATGTCGAGGTCGTCGCCGATGTCGGGCGAGACGGCGGCGAGCGCCGCGATGAGCAGCGAGACCGGGATCGGCCAGCGGATGACCTGCCACAGCGGCGTGGTCATCCGCCATACGAACAGGGCGATCAGGAACCAGGTCAGATACCAGGGGTCCAGCAGGCTGAAGTCGAAGGTCGGGTCGTCATCGGCCCAGCGCTTGAAGAAGGTGTAGGCGATCTCGAAGATGACGTAGGGCACGCCGATGCCGGTGATGAGGCGGCGGAGCCGGTCCGGGCGCATGTCGAAGCTGCGCGAGAAGTAGCCCGAGATGACGATGAAGGCCGGCATGTGGAAGCTGTAGACGGTGATGTACAGCGCCGACGCCAGCCGGCTGTCGTCCCGCAGCGGCTCCCAGGCGTGCCCCATGGCCACCAGCACGATGGCCATGAACTTGGCGTTGTCGAAGAACGCGTCACGCTGCCTCGGCTTCGCACCCGCCGCCCGGGCGCGCCGGGGGCCCACCGTCGCGGTCTGCTGCGAACCTGCCGCCGCGGCCGGTTCCGGACCGGCCTGCCCAGGTGGCGAACCGACGTCGTCGGCCTGGCGCGCCGGGGGCAGCGGCATGCGCTGGCCACCGCGTGGTCCGCTTGTCATGTCGTCCACAGGGCCTCCTGACGCAACCTCGTAAGCAGGTCCCGCGTCTTACTGGGAATGTGGGGAATATGGCTGCACTCCATCACCGCGCACCCTAGCCACTTGAACACCAGCACGTAAATTTGCGCCCGCACGATGTCCGCTTGGCCCCCAATGCCGCCCCAC
>NZ_SRID01000474.1 GCF_004684805.1 Streptomyces palmae | reverse complement strand
GGGGATGGTCGCGGGCCGTTCGGACCGCATTTCGGGGGAGGGGGTCGGCTGAGCGGCGGTGCGCCGGTTCTCCGAAGCCGCGGCGGTTCACCGGAGACGGGGACCCTCGCCGAGGGGCGGTCCCACAGGCACATGGCGGCCTTCCAGGGAGGACGGAGCGGGGCCCGTACGCCGCCCGCGCCGGCGCCGTACGGCCGCACCGGCCGGTCACCCGATGACGTGCCCGCTCACGGAGGGGCGGGCAGCCGCCCCAGTACCTCCGAGGCCTCGGCCATCACCCGGGCCACCAGCTCCGCGCAGGACGGCAGGTCCTCGATCCTGCCCGCCACCTGGCCCGCGGCCATCACCCCCAGGTCCGTCCTGCCGTCCACCATGGACGCCTTGAGCAGCATCGGCGTGCTGGCCGCCAGCAGCACCTGGTGCCAGGCGAGGTCCTTGTGCCGCCGCAGGGCGCGTCCGTCCCGCAGCAGGGCGCGCCAGCCCATCCCGGACACCCGGCGGAAGGCGGCCGCGTGCCGGAGGGCCCGGGCCAGCGAGGCGGCGCGGCCCGAGCGCTCCAGGGCGTCGACCAGGTCGCTGCGGAGCATCCGGTGCGGCAGGCCGTCCACCTCGGTGGTGACCACCGCGTCCGCCGCGGAGGCGGCCAGGTAGCGGGCCTTCACCACGTCCGGCACGGTGCTGTCCGAGGTCAGCAGGAAGCGGGTGCCCATGGCGATTCCGGAGGCCCCCCAGGCGAGCGCGGCGACCAGCCCGCGGCCGTCGCAGAAGCCGCCGGCCGCCACCACCGGCAGGTCCACCGCGTCCACGATCTGCGGCAGCAGCACCGAGGTGGCCACCGGGCCGGTGTGCCCGCCGCCCTCCCCGCCCTGCACCAGCACCGCGTCCGCTCCCCAGGCGGCGACCTTCTCGGCGTGCCGGAGCGCCCCGACCGAGGGCATCACCACGATGCCCGCGTCCCGCAGCCGGGCGATGAGCTCGCGGGAGGGCGCCAGCGCGAAGGAGGCCACCCGCACCCCCTCCTCGATGAGGATGGCCACCCGCTCCGCCGCGTCGGCCGCGTCCGCGCGCAGGTTGACGCCGAACGGCTCGCCGGTACGGGACCGGACCTCCCGTATCGCGGCCCGCAGCCGCGGCGGGCTCATGGTGGCGGAGGCCAGGATGCCCAGCGCCCCGGCGTTCGCGGTGGCGGACACCAGCCGCGGTCCGGCCACCCAGCCCATCCCGGTCTGCACCAGCGGATGGCGCACACCCACCAGCCGGGTCAGCGCGGTCTCCATCACCCCGGCACCTCCTGGTTCCGCTTCCCCTCCGGATCGATGACCTCCCGGATCAGCCGCAGTTCCGCGGCGCTCGGCTCCCGGGTGGCCGGCACCCGGTCCGGCGCGGCCAGCGGAAAGCCGGTGGCGGCCCGTACCTGGGCCAGCGTCACCCCCGGGTGCAGGGACCGCACCCGCAGGGTGCGGTCCGGGGTCTCGAAGTCCAGCACGGCCAGATCGGTGACCACCCGGGCGATGCGGTGGAAGCGGGTGACCGCCGGGCCGGCCGCGGCCGCCCGGTCGTACCCCACCCCGCAGACCAGGTCCACCCGGGGGACGAAGACCCGCGGGCTGTGCCGCGGAACCCAGTAACTGGTGGCGTGGTTCACGGTGTTGGCCGGGGCGCCGCGCACGCCCAGCAGCTGCCGGGCCGGCCGGTGCCAGTCGCCGATGCAGGAGATGTTCTGGTTGCCCCACCGGTCGAGCTGGGCGGCGCCCATCATCACATGCCGCCGGCCGCCGGTCACCCAGGCCAGGTGCCGGCGGAACGGCAGCCAGCCCTCCACCGCCCCCGCCGCGTCGACCAGCAGCGCCTCGCCGTCGGTGAGCAGCAGTTCGGGGGCGAAGGTGAGCCGGGCCAGCCGGGCGCCGATCGCCGGCACGGTGCCCATCGGACTGGCCAGCACCTCCCCCTCGCCGCGCCACACCTCCGCACAGGCCAGTACGCAGTACTCCGCTCGGCTCACCTCCACCGGCGCCGCCTCCTTTCCGAGTGAGTCGCTGGTCACGACGGTCAAGACAGGTCAGTGCCGCCCGTGCCGCTCGGTGAACGCCTCCACCGCCGCCTGGTAGGCGTCCTCGTCCCCGGCCAGGAAGCGGTCGGCGAACGCCCGCCAGTCGGACGGGTCCGCGGCGGCCCGCGCATAGGCGCGCTGGAACGCCTCGTCGCGCCCGTAGTCCGGAGCGCAGGAGGTGAAGTGCGCACCCCGCGGCGCCTCGACCACCCCGGAGACCGTGTGCCGCGGCACCAGCAGGGTCTGCGGCCCGCCCGCCGCCAGCAGCCCGGCGGTGGGCACCAGGCGCTCGCAGCTCACATAGGCCTCGGTGGCCGCCGCGCAGAACAGGTCGTCGAAGTACGGGTCGGGGCCCAGGTACTGGCCGTTGCCGTGCCGGTCCGCCCGGTTCAGGTGCACCAGCGCCGCGTCCAGCCGCAGCGCCGGCACCGCCGCCAGCTCCTCGCCGTCCGGGTAGGGCGAGCGGACCGTGCGCAACCACGGGTTGACGGTCATCACGTCCGAGCCCGGCCCGGCCCGCACCGGCAGGAACGGCAGCCGGTGCACCGCCGCGGTCAGCCCCCACATCAGCATCGCCTCGTCCAACTCCACCAGCTCGAAGGCGCCGCGCTGCCGGGCGGCGCGGACATGCGGCTCCAGCGGGATGGAGTCCAGCGTGGCGAAGGCCGTCACCAGCTTGCGGATCCGGCCCGCGGCGGCGAGCAGCCCGATGTCGGGGCCGCCGTACGCGACCACCGTCAGATCGGTGACCGGCGACCGCAGCAGCGCCCGGACCAGGGCCATCGGCTTGCGCCGGGAACCCCAGCCGCCGATGCCCACCGTCATCCCGCTGGCCAGGCGCGCCACCACCTGGTCCGCCGTCATGGTCTTGTCCCGGCTCATGGCCGCTCCACCGGACCGCCGAAGGTGCCGCGCACCCGGGACGCCACCCCGCTCAGCTGCGCCTCGAAGGTGAAGCCCTGCTCGTACCGGTAGCCGCGGCGCACATCCACCGGGTCGATGCCGTTGATCGCCTCCTTGGCCAGACGCAGCAGGGTGCCGTCCTTGGCCGCGATCTCCCGGGCCAGCGCCAGGGCGGCGGCGGCCAGTTCGGCGCGCGGCACCACCGCCCACACCGAGCCGTGCCGGAACAGCTCCTCGGCGGTGACGGAGCGTGAGGTGTAGTACAGGGTGCGCATCAGCTGCTGGGGCACCAGCCGGGCCAGGTGGGTGGCCGCCCCCAGCGCGCCGCGGTCCAGCTCCGGCAGGCCGAAGTACGCGTCCTGGCTGGCCACGATGGCGTCCGCGGTGCCGGCCAGGCCCACGCCGCCGCCCAGGCAGTGCCCGTGCACGGCGGCCACCACCGGCACCTGGCAGGAGTGGACGGCGACGAAGGCGGCGGCGCAGCCCCGGTTGGCGCCGAGCAGCGCGGTGTGGCCCGGGTCGCGCCGCAACTCCTTGATGTCCACCCCGGCGTTGAAACCGCGCCCGGCGGCGTCCAGCACCACGCAGCGGACCCGCTGGTCGGCGCCGGCCGCGGTCACCGCCTCGGCCAGCTCGTACCAGACGCGTACCGGCAGGGCGTTGACCGGTGGAACATCCACGGTGACCCGGGCGATGCCCGGTTCGGGTACGGCGGTGGAGACACCCATGACAGGATCAGCTACCTTTCCACCTAACGTTTGTTAGGGCAGAAGGTAGCAGCGGTTCGTCCCCCACGGGAGGTGTCCGGTGACCCGCACCATCGACCTGGCAGGGCGCGTCGCGCTGGTCACCGGCGGCACCCGCGGCGTCGGCGCGGGGATCACCCGAGCCCTGCTGGCGGCCGGGGCGCAGGTGGTGGCCTGCGCCCGCCGCCCGCCGGACGGGCCGCTGACGGAGGCCGGCCGCACCGCCCGCTTCCTGCCTGCCGACCTCCGTGACCCGGAGGCGGTGGCGGGCCTCCTCCAGCGCGTCCGGGACGACTACGGACGGCTGGACACCCTGGTCAACAACGCCGGCGGAACGCCCTATGGTGATCTCGCCGAGGGGGGTGCCCGGCGGGCCGCTCGCATCGTGGAGCTCAACCTGCTGGTGCCGCTGACCGTCTCGCTCGCCGCCTACCCGCTGCTGCGCGGCTGCCCCGGCGGTGCCGCCGTGGTGATGGTGGGCAGCGTCAGCGGCAGCCGCCCGTCACCCGGCAGCGCGGCCTACGGAGCCGCCAAGGCGGGGCTGGAGAACCTGGCCCGCTCGCTCGCCGTGGAGTGGGCGCCCGAGGTCCGGGTGAACACCGTGGTCCTCGGCATGGTCCGCACCGAGCGGTCCGAGGTGCACTACGGCACCGCGGAGCAACTGGCCGCGGTCGGCCGCACCGTGCCGCTGCGGCGGCTGGCCGAACCCGGCGAGGCCGGGGACGCCTGCGTCTACCTCGCCTCCGACCTGGCCGGATACATCAGCGGGGCGAGCCTGGCGGTGCACGGCGGCGGCGAACGTCCGGCCTTCCTGGCCGCCGCCCACCCCCAGCCGCGGATCGCACCCGACACCCC
>NZ_SRID01000473.1 GCF_004684805.1 Streptomyces palmae | reverse complement strand
CCCTCGATATCGGTGTCCAGCCGGTCGCCCACCACCAGCGGGTGCCGGGCGCCGGTGCGCAGGATCGTCTCCCGGTGCATCGGCGGCAGCGGCTTGCCGGCCACCTGCGGGGCGCGGCCGGTGGCGATGCGCACCGCCTCCACCGCCGCCCCGTTGCCGGGCGCGATGCCGCGCGCGCTGGGAATCGTCAGATCGGTGTTGGAGGCGTACCAGGGCACGCCCCGGGCCACCGCGTACGAGGCCTCCGCCAGCCGCCCCCAGGGCAGTTCGGGCCCGCCGTAGCCCTGCGCCACGGCGGCGGGGTCGTCCTCCGCCGACTCCACCGGCTCCAGACCGCGCTCGCGCAGTGCGACCCGCAGGCCCTCGCCACCGATCACCAGCACCCGTGCCCCGGCGGGCACCTGATCCGCGATCAGCCGAGCCACCGCCTGCGCCGAGGTGACCACGTCGGTGGCCTCGGCCGGCACCCCGAGCTCGGTCAGGTGCGCGGCCACGGCCTGCGGGGTGCGCAACGCGTTGTTCGTCACATAAGCCAGGTGCATCCCGCCCCGCCGCGCCGCCGCCAGCGAGTCGACGGCGTGCGCGATGGCCTGGCCACCCGCGTACACCACCCCGTCCAGATCCAGCAGCGCGGTGTCATAACGGCCGCTCAGCGGCCTAGCGCTGCCGTCGGGCCGGGTCCGGACCGTGTCGTTCATCAGGACCGCTCCTTAGCGGATCAGTGAGCCGGCGTCCTTGGTGAACCGGCTCGTGGCTCGTGCCGTCCCCGCTCGGGGACGCTCCCGATCATCACCTGAGGCCCCAGGAGGCTTAACATTCCCCGATGAGCATTCCAGGGCCCGTCGGGCACGGTCTTCAGCTCGCCCCGTTCCGCGCGTTGCGCTACGTGCCGGAGCGCGTCGGCAGCCTCGCCGCCGTCACCTCCCCGCCGTATGACGTGGTGGTGCGGCCGGACGGACTCCGCGCACTGGAGACCGCCGATCCGTACAACATCGTTCGGCTCATCCTCCCCCAGGCCGACACCCCGGCCGAGATCGCAGAGATCACCAACGACCTCGCCCAGCACCAGGCGCTGATCGCGGACGGCCACCACCGCTGGGCCACCTATCTGCGGCTGCGCGCCGAGCACCCGGAGCCCGGTCCCTGGGACTACGGGCTGGTGCTGCTGGTGGACACCGCGCGCTACCCGCTGCGGGTACGCGCCATCCACCGGCTGCTGCGTCTGCTCCCGCCGAGCACCGCGCTGGAGGCGCTCGGCGGAGCCTTCCGGGTCCGCACCGTCGAGGGCCCGCTGCCGCGGGCGCTCGAGGCCCTGGACGCCGCCGCGGCCGAGGGTGCGCACGGCGGAGCCGGCCCGTTCGGCGGCACCGCCTTCCTGCTGGCCGGGGAGGGCCGCTTCCACCTGCTGGACCGGCCGGACCCGGAGCTGCTGGCGCGCACCGTCCCGGCCGACCGCCCGGCGGCCTGGCGCACCCTGGACGCCACGGTGCTCCACTCGGTGCTGCTGGAACACCTCTGGAAGGTGCCCGACGACCCCGCGCACATCGGCTACATCCATGACGCGGCGGCCGCCGTCGACCAGGCGGAACGGCACGGCGGCACCGCGGTACTGCTCCGCCCGGTCCAGGAGGACGTGGTGCACGAGCTGGCCCGGCAGGGCGTGGCCATGCCGCACAAGTCCACCTCGTTCGGCCCGAAGCCGGCCACCGGGCTCGTCCTGCGCAGCCTGGCCCTGGGCTGACCGCGGAGCGCCGCTCCCCGCAGCCGCACGGCACCACGCCGCCATGAGGCACACGCCATGAGGGCGGAACCCGCACACGGGTTCCGCCCTCATTCACCGCACTGACGCGAGCCCGGCCCCGTCACCGACGTACGGCGACGGGGCCGGCCGGCACCGCCCCGCCGTCAGGCGTCGGCGCCGCCCTGTTCCACATTCCGCTCGGCGGGCTTGTCGGCCAGGTCCGCCCCCGCCTCCTCGGCACTCGCCCGGTCGGCCGCGTCGTCCTCATCCGCGGCGTCGACGTCCGTGTCGTCCGAGTCATCGGCACCCGCGTCGTGCGCCTCCGCCTCAGCAGCGGAGGCACCGTCAGCCGCGGACTCCTCGTCCCGCTCCTGGCTCACCGGCCCCGACTCCTCCTGCTCGTCCTCGGGGGCCAGGGCGTCCACGAACTCCACACCGTCCAGCTCGGCCAGCCGGTCCGAGGCGTTGGTGGTCCCGCCCTGGTCTGCCTCCAGGGCCTTGGCGAACCACTCACGGGCCTCGTCCTCACGTCCGACCGCGAGCAGCGCGTCGGCGTAGGCGTACCGCAGCCGCGCGGTCCACGGCTGGACCGAATGCGAGGCCAGCTCGGAGCTCTGCAGCGTCACCACCGCGGCCTCGGCCTGCCCCATGTCGCGCCGCGCACCGGCCGCGACCAGCCGCATCTCGACCTGCCCGGCCCGGTCCAGCCGCTGCACCTCGGGCTCACCGGCCATCGCCAGCGCCCGCTCCGGACGGCCCATGCCGCGCTCGCAGTCGGCCATCACCGGCCACAGCTCCGCCGAGCCGGTCATCCGCCGGGCGGCCCGGAACTCCGCCAGCGCCTCCGCGTACTTCCCGACCGCGTACGAGGCGAAGCCGGCGGCCTCGCGCACCGCCGCCACTCGCGAGGCGAGCCGCAGCGCGACCCGCGAGTACCCGTACGCCTGCTCCGGGTCCTCGTCCAGCAGCCTGGCCACCATGACCAGGTTCCTGGCGACATCGTCGGCCAGCGTCTTGGGCAGGCTCATCAGCTCCTGCCGGACGTCCTTGTCGATCTCGAACCCGGTCACGTCCTCCGGGATCGGCAGCCGCTTCACGGGCTCGCGGTCGCGGTCCCGCTCACGGTCCTCCCGACGGCCGAAGCCGCGGGACCGGTCGTCCCGGCGCCCGTAGCCGCCGCCACCGCGCCGGTCCTGGTCGTCCCGGCCCCGGCCCTGACCGTACGGACGGCGCGGACCCCGGTCGTCCCGGCCCCGGAAGCCGCCCTCGCGGTCGTCCCGGCCCCGGAAGCCGCCCTCGCGGTCGTCCCGGCCCCGGAAGCCGCCCTCGCGGTCGTCCCGGCCCCGGAAGCCGCCCTCGCGGTCATCGCGGCGCGGGCCTCGGGGCCGCTCGTCCCGACGGTCGTCACGCCGGTGCGGGGCCTGCTCGTCGCGCGGGAAGGACGCACGGTCATCCCGACGGTACGGCGCCCGGTCGTCCCGGCGCCCCTCGCGACGGTCGTCACGACGCTCGTCCCGGCGGAACGGAGCCTGCTCATCACGGGGGAAGGAGGCACGGTCGTCACGGCGGAAGGCCGGGCGCTCCCCACGCGGCCGGAAGCCGGAACGGTCATCCCGACGGTCGTCACGCCGGTCGTCACGCCGGTCGTCGCGGCGCTCGTCACGCCGGTCGTCACGGCGGTACGGGGCACGGTCCTCGCGACGTCCGAAGCCACCGCCCGGACGCCCGCCCCGGTCGTCCTCCCGACGCGGCCCGCGCGGACGCTCGTCCCGCCGATCATCACGCCGGTCGTCGCGGCGCTCATCCCGCCGGTCGTCACGCCGGTAGGGGGCACGGTCGTCACGGCGGAACGGGGCACGGTCGTCATCGCGGCGAGGACCGCGGTCCCGCTGGTCCCGGTCGTCACGGCGGAAGCGCGGACGGTCGTCCCGCTGCTCACGGTCCTGGCGGAAGCCGCCGGCCCGGTCATCACGGCGCGGGCCGCGGGACCCTTCGTCCCGCCGGTCGTCCCGCCGGAAACCCGGGCGGTCATCGCGGCGGAAACCCGGACCGTCGTCACGGCGGTCATCCCGACGGAAGGCCGGACGGTCGTCACGACGGTCGTCGCGACGGAAACCCGGACGGTCGTCACGACGGTCGTCGCGACGGAATCCGGGGCGGTCGTCCCGGCGGAAGGCCGGACGGTCATCGCGGCGGCCGTAACCGCCGGACGGGCGCCCACCGCGCTCGTCGTCGCGGCGGGGACCGCGGTCCCGGTCATCGCGACGGGGGGCGGAGCCACGGAAGTCACGCCGGTAGCCGCCGTCGCGGGACCGCGACTCGCGCTCCGGCCTGTCGTCAGGGGAGTTGGTGGACATCGACGTGACTCCTGTCATGAGGTACTGCAATCATTCTCGCGCACCTGGCTTAGCGGCGCGCTATGGCAAAACAAAAGGACCCCTGGTCCCAGCTGAACGCTGGGACCAGGGGTCCTGAAAGATTGTTCGGCGGCGTCCTACTCTCCCACAGGGTCCCCCCTGCAGTACCATCGGCGCTGAAAGGCTTAGCTTCCGGGTTCGGAATGTAACCGGGCGTTTCCCTAACGCTATAACCACCGAAACCCTGTTAGCCATCCGCAGAGCGGATTGTTGGCTAGGGCAGCGAACAAGCACACTTTTCAATTTAAGTGGTGCACCGGTGCGACTGTTCGCAACCCGGGAACCACACAGTGGACGCGAGCAACTGAGGACAAGCCCTCGGCCTATTAGTACCAGTCAACTCCACCGGTTACCCGGCTTCCATATCTGGCCTATCAACCCAGTCGTCTACTGGGAGCCTTACCCCATCAAG
>NZ_SRID01000472.1 GCF_004684805.1 Streptomyces palmae | reverse complement strand
GGCTGGGGCGGGATCAGGGGGTGAGGCGCCAGGCGCTGAACTCGACCGTGCCGCGGGCGCCCGTTCCCCCGTTGGTGGCGGACATGAAGAGCCCGGCGTCCTGGGTGGTGGCGGCGCGCGGCAGGGTGACGGTGGCCACGGTGCGCCAGGTCGTGCCGTCCGTGGACAGTTCGCCGGTGTAGGAGCTGCCCGCGGTGCGGGTGAGCCGCAGCCAGACCGGGGCCTTCACCCCGGTGATCCGCTGGTAGGTGTCGAGGGTTCCGTCACCGTTGGAGTCGTAGGAGAGCACCACGCCGTTGCCCGGCGTGGCGGCCAGGTTGAGGAAGCCCCCCGAGCCCGCCGCGGCCAGGTCGTCCCGGACCATCAGGCCCGCCCGCGCCCAGGACCCGGTGACCGCCTGGGAGTCCACCCGTACCGTCATCCGCGAGCCGACGGAGAAGGCGGCCTTCCGGTAGACCGCGCCGAACTCCGCGGTGGCCTTCCACAGGTCCTGCCCCGCCCCGTCGATCGCCAGGCGGTCGCCCAACTGCCCGAAGACGGCGTCGTTGCCGGTCACCGTCTTCAGCCCGGCCTCCAGCGGACCCGCCACCCACAGGGTGCCCTGGCGCGTCGCCCGCACCCGGTCCTCGCCGCGCGGCCCGTAGTCCACGGCGAGTTCGTACGGCATCGGGCGCAGCGGCCGGTCCAGCGGCGTCGCGGAGGCGGTGGCCCGCCAGACCGCCTGGCCGCTGCCGCCCGCCGGGACGCCGTCCAGCACGGTCGACCCCTGCGGTACCGCGCCCAGACCGGCCAGCGCGAAGTCCACCCGCCCGGTGCCCCGCAACCCGTTGGTGTTGCGGAAGACGGCGGTCAGGGTGGCGGAGCCGCCGGGCGGCATGGTGGTCGGCTCGGCGGTGAGTTCCACGGTGCCCTGGTACGGGGCCCGGGCCAGGGCGTCGTGCACCCGGGTGGCGATCCGGTGGGCGTCCCCGACCGGCTGCTCCGGGTACTCCTTGCGCTCCCGGGTCCACGGCTCCTCGATGGCGTACCAGTCGAAGGACTTCGGCGCCCGGCCCGCCTCCAGCGCGGCGGCCAGCTCGTCCAGGTAGCTCTGCCACTGGGGGAGGTGGAAGTCGGCGATCAGGCCGTGCCAGTCCCGGTTGGCGTAGTTGGCGAGCTTGCCGCCGTCCGCGGTCGGGCGGTCGGCCCAGGTGGTGATCAGGGTGCGGGCGGTGCGCTCCAGGTCGGCGGCCTCCGCCTCCCCGGTGGCCAGCCGTTTGGCGTCGGCCAGCCAGGACCCCAGCAGGAAGTGCCGGTGGGCGCCGGCCATCTCGTCGCTCAGCCGCATCAGCTCCAGCCACAGCCGGGACAGCGCGCCGAAGGTCCTCTTGTCCTTCCGCTGGTAGGCGGCCTGGAGCTGCGGGATCAGCTGCCAGGAGCGGTTGGCCAGGGCCTGCCGGGCGACGTCGGTCAGATCGTGCCGGTAGGCGTCGCTGCCGCGCAGGGCGGGCCGTACCGCCAGCAGCGCGGCGAACGCGGTGTCGAAGGCGGCCGGGTCGAAGGCCGGGGTGTGGGTGGCGTAGGTGGTGCCGGAGCGGGCGGCCAGGTTGGGCCGGGAGGCGAAGACGCTGTCGTGCGGTCGGCCGTCCCGGCTGCTGATCTGGTACGCGGTGTCGCGCAGCGCCGCGAACGCCTCCCGGGCCTGCTTGTCCCGCCCGCCGAACCGGGCGTCGGCGTACCCGTCGAACCACTCCGCCCGGTCCACCGCCTCCTCCCGCCAGGCCAACTCGCTGAACAGCTCGAAGGCCGCCGGGTCACGCTCCACCGCCTCCGGCATGTACGCGGTGCCCACCAGCTTGCTGCCCGGCTTGTCCCGCCAGGCGGTGAACCGCCGCGCCCACATGTGCGTCTTGGCGCCGATGGTGGTGCGCCCGCCGAAGTTGGGGATGGTGCCGAAGGCGTAGGGCACCCCGCCCCAGTCCCGCTCCCGGTCGGTGACCGTCTCCAGGTCCGAGAGCCCGTCCACCACCAGCATCCCGTCGCGGTCCACCGCGTCCAGCAGGTCGCGCCGCGGGTTCTCCTGCCAGCCGAGGATCACCCAGACGGCGTCCGGGTGGGCGGCCCGCAGCGCGGCCTGCACCGCGCGCGCCGCGTCCGGCACCGGCACGTCGCCCGGGCTGCCGCCTTCGTGCAGCAGGTCCATCTTGAACAGGTCGGCGGAGCCGAAGAGGTCCCGCTGGTGGCGGTAGAAGGCGGCGGCCACGTCCCGGAAGGCCGACGTCCGCGGATCGAGCCAGTCCGGACGCCGCAGACCGGCCCAGTCGCCCTGCGGAACGGTGCGCGCCTGCGGGTTGCGGGCCGCGAAGCCGTCCGGCACCGTGCCGAAGTAGCCGGGGAGGACCGGGGCCATCCCCAGTTCGCGCAGCCGGTCGGAGATCCGCCGGCCCAGGTCGGTGCGGACCTCCAGCAGCTCGGGGCTGAGCGGGCCGCCGTACCCGCTCATGTTCTGCAGCAGCCACCAGGGCTGGTGGGTCGGGGCGGGGAGCCAGCCGCGGGCCTCGGCGTCGGAGTAGCCGAAGTCCTTGAGCAGCCGGTGGTAGACGGCCTCCTGTCCGGTGGTGACCAGCAGCTCGTTGCAGCCGTGCAGGGCCGCGATGTCGATCTGCCGCTCCCAGCGGCCCCAGTCCGCGTACGGGGCGGTGTAGCCGTCATGGGTGTCGTTGAAGGCGAACCGGTGCCGCAGGGTGGTGGAGCGCTCCAGCGGGGCGCGGGGCGCGGGCAGCTTGCGGGGCAGCTCCAGCTGGTCGCCCGCCCAGGAGACATGGGCCTGGCAGGTGTACTTCAGATACCAGTTGACGCCGGTGAGCAGCACCGCGGGGCTGGTGCCGGCGACCGTGACCCGGCCGGTCGACCCGCCGACCCGGAACCGCTCCGGGCCGCCGTCCAGGGCGGTCAGCTCGAACTGGTCGGCGTGGCTCGGCAGCAGCCGCTCCAGCGCGGCGCGGGCGGGGGCGGTGTCGAACGGGGCGGCCGGCTCGGACCGGCCGGACCGGGCGGGCAGGGCAGGCTCCTTCGCGCTGTCCGCCGCGGCCGGGGTGGCGCCGGCCAGCGCGGCCCCCGTGCCCAGGGCCCCGGCGGTTCCGATCAGGGTGCGTCTGCTCAGGTCACTCACGTGTGCCCTCCAGAGAAAAGGCCAACGGTCGTGTGCGATCGGCACGCTACCCAGGGTGACGGGTGGGGGCAACGGTGTGGACGGGACGTGTCCCCACGGGTGGCCCGCGCGGGGGCGGCCCGGGGGTGCGGTGACGGGCCTGACGGCGACCTCACGAGTGCGGTGGGGCGGACCCGGACGAGGTGGCGACATCGAGGAGGAGGCGGCGCCGGTGGTGGCGCCCCCGGAGGCGGCAGGCGGCTACGGGCGCGGGGGCCGACCCCCTGGCCGCGGCAGGCGGCTCCCGGCGCGGCGGTGACCTGGGGGAAGCCGCGGCCCGGGGATGCGGCAGGATGCCGGGATGGAGCAGGATGCCGGGATGGAGCAGAAGCCGCCCGCCACCGGCACCCGGCTGAGGGTGCACGCCCGCTGTGTGGACTGCGGCCGGGAGACCGGCAGCGCGGCCGACGAGCCGGTGGTGCTGGCCTCGGTCGTCAAGGTCCTGCTGGTGCTGGAGTTCGCCCGGCAGATGGCCGCCGGGCAGTTGGACGGGACCGAGCGGGTGGTGGTGCCCAGCGCCGCGCGGCTGGGCGGCACCGGCACCGCCGGGTGCCTGGACGATGTGCGGATGAGCCTGCGGGACCTGGCCGGGTTCGCCCTGTCGGTCAGCGACAACGCCGCCGCGGACGTGCTGTTCGACCGGGTGGGCGTGGACACCGTGGGGCTGCTCGCCGCCGAACTCGGTCTGCACCGCACCCGAGTGGTCGCCTCGCCCAGCACCCTGCTCGCCGACATGCTGGAGGACGTCGGGGCGGGCGACCTGGCCGAGTTCGCCGCCGTCTACCCCACGCTCGCGCCCGAGCGGCTGCGAGCGATGCGCATCCGCGACCCGCTGCGCACCAATGGCAGCACCGCGCGGGACATGACCCGGCTGCTCACCCTGGTCTGGACCGACCGGGCCGGGCCGCCCGAGGCATGCGCCCGGCTCAGGCGGCTGATGGCCCACCAGGTCAACTGGCACCGGCTCGCCGCGGCCTTCCCGGAGGAGGTCGCGGTGGCCGCCAAGTCGGGCACCCTGCCCGGCGTACGCAACGAGATCGGCGTGGTCCGCTACCCGGACGGCGGCCGTTACGCGGTCGCGGTCTTCCTGGAGACCCCGGCCCTCGGCGAACGCCGCGCCGACCTCGACCGCCTGATCGGCGCGACCGGCCACACCGCGGTGACCGCACTGCGCGGCTGCTGCGGTGCGGCCGCCGCCGACTGAGGGCGGGGCCGCGTCCGGACCCTCAGCGGCCCTCCCCGGTGAGGGCGTAGACGATGTCCCAGGGGCGCGGAGTAGGTGACGTGGAAGACGTGGCTGGAGTCGTTGCGGCAGATGCGGCGGCCGGCGATGCGCTTGACCACCTCGTCCTCGGGGACCTCCAGGTCCAGCACCGCGTCCAGGCGCATGCCC
>NZ_SRID01000471.1 GCF_004684805.1 Streptomyces palmae | reverse complement strand
ACACCCACCCGTTCAGCTCCCCGAACGGCCCCCGGCACCGGAGGGCGGGCGGGCGGCGCCGATCGCCCGGTCCAACTCGGCCCCCTCGGCGGGGCTCATCAGCGACTGGGGTACGCGGAGCCGTACCGCGGCCTCCGGGAGGCGCTCGCCCCGCACGTCCAGCACGCTGACCACGGCCTCCCCCGGGCCCGGCGTGAGGCGCACCCGGTGGGCGAGCCGCTCGCGCACCTCCGCCGGGATCTCCTCGGGGGAGCCGGCCGCCAGGAACACGCCGACCCCGCGGGAGCCGAGCAGCCGCAGGGCCTGGGCGACCGCCTCACGCAGCCCCGGTGAGCCGCTCCCGAAGAGCAGGCCCGCCTCGTCGAGGCAGCACACCAGCGCGGGCTTCGGCACCTTCCCCACCTCCGGCAGTGCCCGGCAGAGGCCGGCCGACAGCCACACGCTGAGGGCGGCGCACTGCCGCGGCTGCTCTCGAAGCGCGGACAGGTCCAGTACGGAGACCAGCCCGCGCCCGTCCGCGGCGGTGCGTACGAACCGGTCGGCGTCGAAGGCGGATGCGCCGAAGAGCGCGGAGGCGGCGGGCCCCGCCGATGTGTCGGACCCCGCGTTCGCGCCGGAACCCGCGGAGGCGCCAGTGGCCGCCGACACATCGGAATCGGCCAACGCGCCCAAGCCCGCTGACCCAGCGGAATCGCCCGACGCACCGGACCCCGCCGACTCACCAGGCCCCGACGACGTACCGAAGAGCGCGCTCGCGCCCTCCCGCTCCATCGCAGCCAGCAAGTTCAGCGCCGCGACCAGGGCGGGGTCCGACGGCCGGCCCGCGTCCGTGCCACCCCCGCCAGGGGCGTACCGCTGGAGGGGGTAGCCGAGCGCGGTCCACTCCTCGCCGAGTTCGGCGGCGCGCCGCTCCAGGTGTTCGCTGCCCTCTCCGGGGTCGGCGAGGCCGTTCAGGGCACCGGTGAGGTCGGTGAGCAGGACCGGGACGCCGTGCGCCGAGAGTCGTTCCGCGATCAGCCGGAGCGTTCTGGTCCGATCGGTCCCGGCGCCGGTGATCAGGCCGTGCCAGGTCAGCAGGGGCAGCGGAACCCTGACGGGCACGTCGGGCAGGCAGGCGCCCTTCCAGAGCAGCGCGCCGAGGTCCAGGGCCGGTCCGCTGCCGGCGTAGCCCGCCACGAGGGCCGCCGTCGGGCCGTCAGAGGCGGTTCCCGCGGGCCCGGTGGTGGCGGGAGGCGGACTCTGGTTCATGCGTCTCTCCTGGTATGCGCTGTTTGCCACCTTCGCACTCCCCCGCCTTGGCTGCGCCGGAACCCTCTTGACCGGTAGGCTTTCCGTGTGATCTTCAAGCGCATCGGAAACGGGCGGCCGTACCCCGACCACGGCCGGGAAAGCACCCGCCAGTGGGCGGATGTTGCCCCACGCCCGGTACGTCTTGACCAGCTCGTCACCACCAAGCAGCAGCTCGATCTGGAGACGCTGCTCGCGGAGGACTCGACGTTCTACGGGGACCTGTTCGCCCATGTGGTGAAGTGGCAGGGCGACCTCTATCTGGAGGACGGGCTGCACCGGGCGGTTCGGGCGGCACTGCAGCAGCGGCAGGTGCTGCACGCGCGCGTGCTGGAGCTGGACTGAGCCACCCGACCGGTGGGCCGATCCGCTCAGTCGGCGGGCCGATTTGTGGCTCGTTCGGGTTACTCACACCCGAACAGTTGATCATTTAGTAGGCATGAGCTGACGACAGGATTACGCTGCGCTCATGAGCATGCTCACGCCTCCTGGAATGGGCGGAAAGTACCGCATCACGGGCAATCGCTATCCCCGGATGCGCCGGCCCCGGGGTCGGCGCCGCCTGGTGCTCGCCGGTGTCGGCGCGGCGCTGTCTCTCGGGCTGGTCGGCTGGGGCACCGTGCAGCTCATCGATGTGTTCACCGGTGGCAGCGACACGGCCCAGGCCGCCGGGCGAGACGCCTCGCACTGCCGGAAGGCTCCCGCCGCCCACACCTCCGCCGCACGGGCCAAGGCCCTGCCCAAGCCCGGTCAGATCACCGTCAACGTCTACAACGCGACCAAGCGCTCCGGGCTCGCCAAGGACACCGCGGACGTGCTGAAGAAGCGCGGCTTCCGGATCGGCAAGGTGGGCAACGCCCCGGCCGCGTACGACAAGAAGGTCAAGGAGCCCGGCCTGCTGCTGGGCGCTCCCTCGGCCTCCCAGGGGGCGTTCGAGGTGCTGGGCACCCAACTGGCCGGCACGCGCACCCAGCATGACGCGCGGTCGGGCAAGGACGTGGACCTCATCCTCGGCGACCGGTTCACCGATCTGTCCGGGCAGCGGGACGCGGACCGCGCGCTGACCGCCCTGGCCCACCCGGCTCCGGCCCGCGGCACCGCCGGCTGCTCCCGCCCGGGCGACTGACCGCCCCGTCCCATCGGGCCCGGCCCGAGGCACCGCCGGCCGCCTCACCCAGGGCACCCGACCCGAGGCACCGCCGGCCGCCCCGGACGCCGCGGCCGCCCCGGATGCCTCGGTCGGCGCCCGGAGGAACGACATCGCCCCGCCGCGCGTCTCGCGCGGCGGGGCGATCGGTTCGGGGCGGGTCGGCGTCCGGCTCAGCCCGCCGCGCCGTACATCCGGTCGCCGGCGTCACCGAGGCCGGGGACGATGTAGCCCTGCTCGTTCAGCCGCTCGTCCACCGAGGCGGTCACCACGGTCACCGGCGTGCCGGCCAGCTCCCGCTCCATCACCTCGACGCCCTCCGGGGCCGCCAGCAGGCACAGCGCGGTCACGTCGTCGGCGCCGCGGGAGATCAGTTCCTTGATCGCCGCGACCAGGGTGCCGCCGGTGGCCAGCATCGGGTCGAGCACGTACACCTGGCGGCCGGAGAGGTCATCGGGCATCCGGGTCGCGTAGGTGGATGCCTGGAGCGTCTCCTCATCCCGGATCATGCCCAGGAAGCCCACCTCCGCGGTGGGCAGCAGCCGCACCATGCCGTCGAGCATGCCGAGGCCGGCGCGCAGGATCGGCACCACCAGGGGGCGCGGGTGCGAGAGCCGGACTCCGGTGGTCGCCGTCACCGGGGTCTCGATGTCGACCTGCTCGATGCGCACATCGCGGGTCGCCTCGTACGCGAGGAGGGTGACCAACTCGTCGGCGAGCCGCCGGAAGGTGGGGGAATCGGTGCGCTTGTCGCGCAGCGTGGTGAGTTTGTGGGCCACCAGCGGGTGGTCGACGACATGGATCCGCATGACAACGACATTAACCGAGTTTCGGACGCCAGTACCCAGCCCCACCCTCCGCACCGTTCACCTCTCCGGTGGCATCGCACCACCAGTGCGGGGGAAAGCGGTCCAAAGGTCGTGCGGGGCGCCGGGGACCGGGACCGGCCCGACTGCCTCCCCCGATCCCCCAGGCAGCGTCGCCGGGACGGGTGGTGGGCGGCCGCGGAGGCGCGGGACGGGACCGACGAGGCCGGTGCGGCGCGCCCGGACGCGGAACGCCGCAGGCGGCGGGCGGTGTTCCCGCGCGAGTCGGGCGAGGGGGAGGCGCCGCCGGAGCGGGTACGGCCACGGCGCGCCGGTGGCGCGCGGGCGCGTCGGACCCTGCGCATGCGGACGTTCCGGTGGTAGTGAGCGTCATCTCGCGGGTCTGCTCCACGACGCAGCGCGGAAGACCTCTCGCTTCGGCGATGTTTCTGCCACGATTCCGAATGGACGGGGCTCCTCCCCGTCCGCCCCGGCACGCCTATGACCAGTGGGAGAGTCACGGTGTACTTCGCCGCACTGCTCGCGCGCACCGAAGACGGGTGGCAAGCGAGCGACACAGAGCTCGACAACGTGGAAACCCTGACGGACCTGGCCGATCTGGCCCGTGAGGCCGCGGTGGACGACGACGGCACGGTGCTGGCACTGATCGAACAGGAGGACGCGTGGTTCGGCGTGGTCCGCCTGGACGGCGAGGAGGATCCGCGCATCTACGTCTCCAACGCCGCCGTGGCCGCCCGCAGCTCCTACGGCGCCATGCTCACCGACGAGCTGCTCGGTCAGGACCAGGACGCCGACGACGAACTGGACCGCCTGGACCTCGACGGCACGGAGGACGGTGAGCCGGAGGCCGAGGACGACTCGGAGGTGGATGCCGAGGTGGTGCCGAACGGGCCGCTGGGCGACCTGGCCCTGCTGGCCGACTTCGGAGTGGACGAGAAGGAGCTGCTGTCCCTGGACACCGACGCGCTCGGCGCCATCGCCGACGCGCTGGGCTGTACGGACGTCCTGGAGGCGGTGCGCTGACCCGGCCGGGGGCGGCCGCCGCACCTGCCCTCGGCCCCAGCGGATGCCCCGGGCGCCTGCCGGTCCTCGGCCCTGCCGGGTGCCCCGGCCCTTGCCGTCCCGCGCGCGGCCCCACCAGGTGCCCCGGGGGGTGCCGTCCCGCGGCCCTGCCGGGTCCCCCGGTGCCTACCGTCCCGGGCCCCACCGGGCACCCCGGGGGGCCGTCCCCGGCCGGCCCGGGTCTCCGGCTTGCCGCCCCCGGCGCCCCTTCGGCACCGCGGGACGGGACGCCGTCCCGCGGCCGGACCCGGCCCCGGCCGCCCAC
>NZ_SRID01000470.1 GCF_004684805.1 Streptomyces palmae | reverse complement strand
GGCGGGAAGCGCGAGAAGCGGCAAAGCCGATGGCGCGCGATGCCGGCGCCGGCGAGAACGGGCGGGCCGGGCCGGGCGGCGGTACGTGGAGCTCCGGGCGCTGTACGTACGGGGACGGGGAGGTCAGCGGCGGCGACAACAACACGCGGCGCGCGGACGGGGGGTCTCCCCCGCTTGGGCCGGGCCGCAGGCGCGGAGGAAGCGGGGACCGGCAGGCCGGCGCACCCCGGGCGGGGCGCCCACGGGGTCTCGATGCGCGGCTGCTGTCTTCATAAGGCATACATTAACACCAACTCTTTGGGGATCCCCAAGGCATTCTTTGATCCACCGGCCGCCCCGGCCGCTCCACGCCCCGCGCGGGCCTCCCGCGCCGGCCCCGGAAACGCCAACGCCCCGCAGGCCAGCGGGTGCTGGCCTGCGGGGCGCCGGGGTGAGCGTGCGGGTGGGGACGGGTGCCGCTGTGAGCGGTCTTACACACCGTCCTCCTGGGTGCGGTTGGCCTCCAGCCGCTCCTTGACCTGGTCGACCTTGCCCACGATCTGCTCGGACATCTCATCGCGCTGCTTGCGCAGCAGCACCAGGCTCAGCGGGGCGGAGACCACGAGCGCCAGCAGCAGCACCCAGAAGAAGTTGGAGTCGTTGGCGCCGGACGGGACGACCCCGAAGTAGACGAGGCCCCACATCACCAGAAAGCAGCCGGCGAAGATACCCAGTCGCAGGGCGGTGTAGCGGAAGGTCGCGCTCGGCTTGAGAGACACGGCTGGACTTCTTTCTACGCGGAGATCCTGCACAACCAGACATCCAGTGAAGCACGCCGCCTTCCGGGCCAAACCAGCGGTCCGGCACGGTGGACCCGCAAGGGCACGGAGTCAGGCCAGCTGCAGCCACATCATGATCTCGTCGCGGTAGTCGCCGCCCCCGGCGTGGACCCCCTCCGGCATCCGCCCGACCTCCTTGAAGCCGGCCCGGGCGTAGAAGTGCTCCAGCCCATGGCCGCCCCGCGCGCTCAGCCGCAGTCCCCGGAATCCCAGCTCGCGGCCCATCTTGACGATCTCCCGCACCAGCCGCGCACCGCGCCCGCCACCCTGCAGCTCGGGCCGGACCATCACGCAGACCACCGTGGCCCAGTGCTCGCACAGCGGGTCCAGGTTGCGCTTGAGATAGGCGACGCCGGCCAGCGCACCGCCCTCGTAGGCGGCCAGCAGCCGCTGGGTGCCCGCCCGCACCCCGGCGGCCTGCCCCTCGGCGAGCGGCCGTACGTCCTCCGCGGTGACCGGCGGCACCAGACCGACGGCCCCTCCCCCGTTGGTCGCGTCGGTCCAGAGCCGGACTATCTCCTCTTCCAGGGCAGGGGTCAGCTCGGGATCACGGACGAAGGTAAGTGTCATGGGCGGATACTAGCCCTTACATTCGACCGGGCGCACCGACGCCCCGGGCAGTACGGAGGAGTACGGCCGCCGGCTCGCGGAAGATCGCGTGGAAGGGCGCGCGGTCAGCCCAGCGCCCGCGCCACCACGCGCAGGTCGGAGACGAGCCCCTGGTAGACCGACTCCCGGTCGTCGGCGCGCAGCACCGCCGAGGGGTGGATGGTGGCGACCACGCAGTCGCCGGAGGACTGGTAGCCGTCCAGATCGGGGCAGGGCAGCAGCATGCCGCGCTGCCTGCTCACCCGGAAGGAGGAGCCCAGCAGGGCCTTGCCGGCCGTGGCCCCCAGCGCGACGATCATCTCGGGCTCGATCAGCCGCAGCTCGGCGGCGAGCCAAGGCCGGCAGGCGGTCAGCTCATGGAGGTTGGGGGCCTTGTGGATGCGGCGCTTGCCGCGCTCGGGGACCAGCTCGAACTTGAAGTGCTTGACCGCGTTGGTGACGTAGGCCTCGTCCGGGTCGATCCCGGCCTCGTCCAGGGCCCGGGTCAGCACCTTGCCGGCCGGGCCGACGAACGGCCGGCCCTGGCGGTCCTCCTGGTCACCGGGCTGCTCACCGACCAGGACCAGTCGCGCGGAGGCCTCCCCGGAGCCGAAGACGGTCTGGGTGGCCGGGCCGTGCAGCGGGCAGCCGCGGCACCCGGCGGCAGCCGAGCGCAACGCCGCCAGATCCGCCCCCTCAGGCACGAACGGCGCCGCGCTGTATCCCTCCTCCGGCGAGGAGACGGAATCCGGTGACCTGCGGCCATCCGCCATGCGCGCCGGGTACCCAGAGATCTCCGGCTCACACCCACGCCCCTCCGGGTTCGCGGGGCCCACAGGGCCAGGCTCACACCCCACGCCCCGAAGGGGCGCTGGGATCCCCCCGGACGAAGTCTGGGGGAGGAACTGCGCGACCAGCCACGAACAACCCGCAGCTCAGGAAGCACCTGTCCGACGGAGCACTCAGGCCCCGGCCACGCCGGAACCCCCCGCCGTCCCCGCGCCCCGAAGGGGCGCGGGGAATGCGCGACCAGCCACGAACAACCCGCAGCCGACAAGGCCCCCAGGGCAGCCTCACGCCCCCGGCGAAGTCACACCCGCATCGGCTGCGGGGAGTCACGCCGGGCCGGGTCCGGCCCCTCGTACTCGCGGATGATCTCGTAGCGCGTGTTCCGCTCCACCGGCCGGAACCCCGCGTCGCGGATGAGCTCCAGCAGATCCTCGCGGGTGAGCTTGTTCGGCGTGCCGTAGTTGTCCGCGTCGTGGGTGATCTTGTACTCGACCACCGAGCCGTCCATGTCGTCGGCCCCGTGCTGGAGCGCGAGCTGGGCGGTCTGCACCCCGTGCATCACCCAGAAGACCTTCACGTGCGGGACGTTGTCGAACAGCAGCCGGGAGACCGCGAAGGTCTTCAGCGCCTCGGCGCCGGTGGCCATCGTGGTGCGCGCCTGGAGCCGGTTGCGGACCTTGCCGTCCTTCATGTCCACGAAGTCGTGCTGGTAGCGCAGCGGGATGAAGACCTGGAAGCCGCCGGTCTCGTCCTGGAGCTCGCGCAGCCGCAGCACGTGGTCCACCCGGTGCCGGGGCTCCTCGACATGCCCGTAGAGCATGGTGCACGGGGTCTTCAGACCCTTCTGGTGCGCCAGCCGGTGGATGCGCGACCAGTCCTCCCAGTGGGTGTCGTGGTCGACGATGTGCTGCCGCACCTCCCAGTCGAAGATCTCCGCGCCGCCGCCGGTCAGCGACTCCAGACCGGCCTCGATCAGCTCGTCCAGGATCTCCGAGGCGGACAGCCCGGAGATCTTCTCGAAGTGGTGGATCTCCGTCGCGGTGAACGCCTTCAGCGACACCTGCGGCAGGGCTTCCTTGAGCGCCTTGAGCGAGCGCGGGTAGTAGCGCCAGGGCAGGGTGGGGTGCAGCCCGTTGACGATGTGCAGCTCGGTGAGGTTCTCGGCCTCCATCGCCTTGGCGAGGCGGACGGCCTCCTCGATGCGCATCGTGTACGCGTCCTTCTCCCCCGGCTTGCGCTGGAAGGAGCAGTACGCGCAGGAGGCGGTGCACACGTTGGTCATGTTGAGGTGGCGGTTGACGTTGAAGTGGACGACGTCGCCGTTCTTCCGCGTCCGCACCTCGTGGGCCAGCCCGCCCAGCCAGGCCAGGTCGTCGGTCTCGTACAGGGCGATGCCGTCCTCGCGGGTGAGCCGCTCGCCCGCGAGGACCTTCTGCTCCAGCTCCCGCTTGAGCCCCGGGTCGTTGATGGATGGAGCCATCCCTGCCGCCTCCGTACGTCACGTCTGCTGGTGGGCCGCAGAGCCGGTAGGCCACGGCACGGTACGCCCCGAAAGATCCTCGATGAGCCTACTCCCCCGCCTTCCGGGCGGGGCGCAGGCCCTCAGACGTCCTCGGGCAGTACGCCGACCCGGTTCTCCCACTTGGTGGAGAGCACGATGGTGGTGCGGGTGCGGGAGACGCCCTTGGTGGTGGACAGCCGACGGATGGTGCGCTCCAGGTCGTCCACGTCGCCGGCGCGGACCTTGAGCATGTAGGAGTCGTCGCCCGCGATGAACCAGCAGTCCTCGATCTCGGCGAGGTCGCGCAGCCGCTCGGCCACGTCCTCGTGGTCGGTGGCGTCGGAGAGCTGGATGCCGATCAGCGCGGTGACCCCCAGCCCGAGGGAGGCCGCGTCCACGGTGGCCCGGTAGCCGGTGATCACCCCGGCCGCCTCCAGGCGGTTGATCCGGTCGGTGACGCTCGGGCCGGAGAGGCCGACCAGCCGCCCGAGCTCCGCGTACGAGGCCCTGCCGTTCTCGCGCAGGGCCTGGATGAGCTGCCTATCCACCGCGTCCATATGCCTGGAGCCTTCCATTGTTCTGCGATCAAGCGGGTTTACATGTAGAATCTAAGGCATGCGGGGGCTGATCCCCTGCAAATCTGTCATACGATCAATGGCGATCCTTCAGGAGATGAGTCACCGTGTACACGATCGAGATGGCCTACGCCCGCATGCGTGAGCTGCAGGAGCTGGCCAACCGCTCGCGTGCTCACCAGTCCACCCCTTCGCGCACCGCGCGCGCTGCCAAGCGCCGCGCCGCCGTCAAGAAGGGCTGACCCTCCCGCCTCGGGACACTCCCTGGGCGCAGGCCCGGGGGGACACCCGTCGCGGACCCACCCTGCCGTCTCCCCC
>NZ_SRID01000046.1 GCF_004684805.1 Streptomyces palmae | reverse complement strand
GGGTGCGTACGCGGCGGCCAACGCCTTCCTGGACGCGCTGGCCCAGCGCCGTCGGGACCAGGGGCTGCCGGCCACCGCGGTCGCCTGGGGGCAGTGGGCCGGCGGCGGCATGGCCACCGGCGCCGCCGGGGAGCACCTGGACCGCATCGGGGTGCCCGCCATGGATCCCGAACTCGCCCTGGAGGCCCTGTGGCTGACCCTGGCGGAGGACCGGACCTGTGTGACCGTGGCGGACGTCGACTGGCCGCGGTTCGCCGCCGGCTACACCGCCGCCCGCCCCCGGCCGCTGATCTCACTCCTGGCCGCGGAGCACACCGCGCCGCCCGAGCGGGCGGCCGGGACGGAGCGGGACGCGCGGCCCGACACCTTCCGGGACCGACTGGCCGGCCTCTCCCCGGCCGAGCGGCACGGGGAGCTGCTGGACTTCGTCCGTACCGAGGTCGCCGTACAACTGGGCCACGCGGACCCCTCCACCGTCGAACCCG
This sequence comes from Streptomyces palmae, assembly GCF_004684805.1. GTDB lineage: Bacteria > Actinomycetota > Actinomycetes > Streptomycetales > Streptomycetaceae > Streptomyces > Streptomyces palmae. The sequence goes on along the minus strand of NZ_SRID01000046.1, from coordinate 27,620 downwards.
ACCGGCCCTTCAGGGAACTGGGCTTCGACTCCCTGGCCGCCGTCGGCTTCCGCAACCGCGTCACCGAGACCACCGGACTGCGGCTGGCCACCACCGTGGTGTTCGACCACCCCACCGCGCAGGCGCTCGCCGAACACCTCCACCAGGAGCTCTTCGGCGGCCCGGAGACCACCGGGACACCCGAGGTCCCCTCCGTCCTCGACCAACTGGACCAGCTGGAGCGGACCCTGGCCGGCACCGGCGCGCAGGCAGCCGACCGGGAGCGGATCGCCGCCCGCCTCACCGAACTGCTGGCGCGCTACCGCCGGCAGGACCCGGCCGCCGAGCCGGAATCCGGCGAGGACCTGGACCGGGCCTCCGACGACGAGATGTTCGAGATCATCGGCAAGGAATTCGGGATCTCCTGACATGCGGTCCACCCTCAGGCATCCCGGCGACAAGGGGTCATCAGCCATGTCCAACGAAGAGAAACTCCGCCACTTCCTCAAGCAGACCGCGGCCGACCTGCGCCGGACCAGGAACCGGCTCCAGGAACGGGAGGAGGCCGCCCGGGAGCCGGTGGCCATCGTGGGCATCGCCTGCCGCTTCCCCGGCGGGGCGAACTCCCCGGAGCAGCTGTGGGACCTGGTCGCCCGGGAGGCCGACGCCATCGCCGGCTTTCCGACCGACCGCGGCTGGGACCCGCACCGCGTCTACGGCCGCGAGCTGGAACGGGCCGGCGGCTCCACCACCGACCAGGGCGGATTCCTCTACGACGCGGGGGAGTTCGACCCCGAATTCTTCGGCGTCTCGCCCCGCGAGGCACTGGCCATGGACCCGCAGCAGCGGCTGCTGCTGGAGACCTCCTGGGAGGCCGTCGAACGCGCCGGGATCGCCCCGACCGCACTGCGCCGCAGCAGCACCGGTGTCTTCGTCGGCGCCTCCGCCCTGGGCTACGGGGGCGGGATGCACACCGGCACGGCCGATCTCAACGGCCACCGGGTCACCGGCGGCGCGATGTCCGTGGTCTCGGGCCGGGTGGCCTACTCCCTGGGCCTGGAAGGGCCCGCCGTCACCCTGGACACGGCCTGCTCCTCCTCGCTGGTGGCCCTGCACTGGGCCTGCCACGCCCTGCGCACCGGCGAGTGCGACCTGGCCCTGGCCGGCGGTGTCACCGTGATGGCACGACCGACCGCCTTCGTGGAGTTCTCCCGCCAGCGCGGCCTGGCCTCCGACGGCCGCTGCAAGTCCTTCGCGGCGGCGGCCGACGGTACGGGCTGGGGCGAGGGCGTCGGCCTGCTGCTGGTGGAGCGGCTCTCCGACGCCCGGCGCAACGGCCATCCGGTGCTGGCGGTGGTGCGCGGCAGCGCGGTCAACCAGGACGGCGCCAGCAACGGGCTGACCGCCCCCAACGGGCCCTCGCAGCAGCGGGTCATCCAGGCCGCCCTGGAGCAGGCGAGGCTGTCGCCATCCGAGGTGGACGCGGTGGAGGCGCACGGCACCGGGACCACCCTGGGGGATCCGATCGAGGCCCAGGCGCTGCTGGCCACCTACGGGCAGGGGCGCGAGGCGGACCGCGATCCGCTGTGGCTGGGGTCGGTGAAGTCCAACATCGGTCACACCCAGGCCGCCGCCGGAGTGGCCGGCGTGATCAAGATGGTGATGGCGATACGGCACGGGCTGCTGCCCCGCACCCTGCACGTGGACGCGCCCTCCCCCCACGTCGACTGGACGGCCGGGCGGGTCGAGCTGCTGACCCGGGCCCGCCCGTGGCCGGAGCCGGGCCGCCCGCGCCGGGCCGGGATCTCCTCCTTCGGCATCAGCGGCACCAACGCCCATGTGATCCTCGAACAAGCCCCGCCCGCCGAGGAGGTCGCCGAGCACGGCGACCAGGAGGCGGCACCGGGCCTGGGCGGTCTGCTGCCCTGGGTGCTCTCGGCCCGTACCGGTGCGGCCCTGCGGGTACAGGCCGCCCGGCTGCGGGAGTGGCTGGCGGCCCGCCCCGAGGAGCCCGCCCAGGACATCGGATGGTCCCTGGCCGCCGGCCGTGCGGCGCTGGAACACCGCGCGGTGGTCTGGGGCCGGGACACCGCGGAACTGGCCAGGGGCCTGGCCGCACTGGCCGGGGAGGACGGCGCCGCGGCGGTGGCGCCGGTGACCGCCGCCCGGACGGGGGTGCGCAAGGGCGCCAAGTGGGCGGCGGTCTTCACCGGCCAGGGTGCCCAGTACCGGGGCATGGGGCGGGAACTGTACGCCGCCTGCCCGGTGTTCGCCCGGGCGCTGGACGAGGTGTGCGCCGCCTTCGACCCGGTGCTGCCCCAGGCGCTGCGCGAGGTCCTACTGGGGACGGACGAGGACCTGGGACTGGACGACACCGCGCTGGCCCAGCCCGCGCTGTTCGCCTACGAGGTGGCGCTGTACCGCCTGTGGGAGTCCTGGGGCGCGGTCCCCGACTTCGTCACCGGGCACTCGCTCGGCGGCATCACGGCCGCCCATGTGGCCGGGGTGTTCCCGCTGGCGGACGCGGCGGCCTTCGTCGCGGCCCGAGCACGGTTGATGGGCGGGCTGCCGACCGGGGGCGCGATGCTCGCGGTGGGAGCCCCCGAGGAGCAGGTGGCGGCGCTCCTGCCGGCGGCGCCCGAGGGACCGCTGGAGATCGCCGCGGTCAACGGCCCGGCGAGCGTGGTGGTTTCGGGTACGGCACCCGGCGCGGCCTGGCTGGCCGAGCGGTGCGCCGCACACGGCTGGCGCTCCACCCGGCTGCGGGTCTCGCACGCCTTCCACTCCGCTCTGATGGAGCCGGTGCTGGAGCCGCTCCGCGAGGTGCTGCGCACCGTGGAGTTCGGCGCCCCGGTGATCCCGTACGTCTCGGACGGCACCGGGGAGGTGGCCACCGCGGCGCTGCTGCGCGACCCCGACCACTGGGTGCGGCAGGTGCGGCAGGCGGTGCGGTTCGGTGACGCCGTCGGCACCCTGCGCGCCAAGGGGGTGACGGCCTTCGTGGAGATCGGCCCGGACGCGGCACTCACGGCGATGGTCGCCGAGTGCACCGCCGGCGCCGAAGGGGTGCACGCGGTGGCGGCCCAGCGCCGGGGAAGGGACCCGCTGACCCAGCTGGCCACCGCCCTCGGGCAGGCGTACGGTCACGGGGTGCCGGTGGACTGGGCGCGGCTGACCGGCGGCCGGGGCCGCTGGGCCGACCTGCCCACCTACGCCTTCCAGCACCAGCGCTACTGGCTCGAACCGGAGCAGGAGCCGTCCAGCCCGCCGCGGCCCGAGCAGGACCCGGCCGAGACGGCCGACGGCATGCTGTGGCAGGCGGTCCAGGAGGCCGGCACGGAGGGGCTGGCCGCACTCCTGGGCGTGCCGGAGGACGCCACCGCGGGCACGCTGCTGCCGGCCCTGGCGGAGCTGCGCACCCGGCAGCGGCTGACCGCCACCGCGCGCTCGTGGAGCTATGAGGTCGGCTGGCAGCCCTGGTCGGACGCGGAACCGGAGCCACGGCTGCCCGGCCGCTGGCTGGTGGTCACGCCGGCCGGGCGGGACCTGGCCGGGCCGCTCGCCGAGGCGGTGGACGCGCTGGGCCGGCACGGCGCCGAGACGGTCGTACTGGAGGCCGATCCCGCCACCGCGACCCGCGAGGGCTTCGCCGAACGCCTCGGCGACGGCGGCCTGAGCGGGGTGGTGTCCCTGCTGGGCGCGGGGGAGACCGAGGACGCCGCGGGCCTCACCCGCGCCGTGTCCGCGACCGTCGCCCTGCTCCAGGCGCTGGGGGACGTGGGGGAGGAAGCACCGCTGTGGTGTCTGACCCGGGGTGCCGTGTCGGTGCTCGGCGAGGAACTGGACAGCACGGTGGGCGCCGCGCTGTGGGGCCTGGGCCGGGTGATCGGCCTGGAACACCCCGACCGCTGGGGAGGCCTGATCGACCTGCCGGCCACCGGGGACACCCGCACCTGGGCCACCGTGGTGGGGGCCCTGGCCGCGCGCTCCCCCGAGGACCAGCTGGCCGTCCGTCCGCTGGGGGTCTTCGCCCGCCGGCTGCGCCGGGCGCACGGCGCCGACGGCGGCACCGTACCGACCGCCCCGGCCTGGCGGGCACCGCACACGGTGCTCGTCACCGGTGGCACGGGGGCGCTGGGCGGCCGGGTGGCGCGCCGACTGGCCGAGGCCGGCACCGAACGGCTGGTGCTGGTCAGCCGCCGCGGCCCTCAGGCACCGGACGCCGACCGGCTCCGGACCGAACTGGAGGCCTCCGGCGCCGAGGTGATGACCGCCGCCTGCGATCTGACCGACCCGGCGGAGGTCGCCAAGGTGCTGGCGCGGGTACGGGAGCGGGACTGGCGGCTGCGCGCGGTGGTGCACACGGCCGGCGTGGCCGGGACGGCGGCCCTGGCCGACACCCGACCCGAGGAGATCACCGAGACCCTGGGTGCCAAGGTCGCCGGGGCGGTGGCGCTGGACGAGCTGACCCGCTGCGACGAGTTGGACGCCTTCGTGCTGTTCTCCTCGGCGGCGGGGGTGTGGGGTGGTGCGGGTCAGGGTGCGTACGCGGCGGCCAACGCCTTCCTGGACGCGCTGGCCCAGCGCCGTCGGGACCAGGGGCTGCCGGCCACCGCGGTCGCCTGGGGGCAGTGGGCCGGCGGCGGCATGGCCACCGGCGCCGCCACCGCGCAACTGGAGCGTATCGGCGTACCGGCCATGGCACCGGAGACCGCCCTGGAGGCACTGCGGCTGGCCCTGGCGGAGGACCGGACCTGTGTGACCGTGGCGGACGTCGACTGGCCGCGGTTCGCCGCCGGCTACACCGCCGCCCGCCCCCGGCCGCTGATCGGCGAGTTGGCCCCACCGCGGGAGCGGCCGGCCCGGCCCACCCCGGCCGGGGAGGGCCCGCGGGCCCTGCGCGACCGGCTGGCCGGCCGCCCGCCCGCCGAGCGGTCCGCGGTCCTGCTCGACCTGGTCCGCACCGAGGTCGCCGCCCAACTCGGCCACAGCGGCGCGGCGGCCGTCGACCCGGGCCGGCCGTTCCGCGAACTCGGCTTCGACTCCCTGGCCGCCGTCGGACTGCGCAACCGCCTCACCGAGGCAACCGGAGTGCACCTGGCGAGCACCCTGATCTACGACCACGACACCCCCGGGGAACTCGCCGAGCACCTGGCGGCGGCCCTGGACGGCCCCGCGGACCAGCCGCCGGCCGTCGACCCGCAGGCCGTACCGGAGTCCGACGAACTCCTCGGCTCGCTCTACCGGCGCCTGGCCCTGCTGGGCAAGATGAAGGACGCCGAGAGCCTGCTGGCCGGGGCCGCCAGCCTGCGGGACACCTTCGAGGACCTGGAGCAGCTCGCCGGCCCTACCCCGTTCGCCCGCCTGTCCCGCGGCACCGGCGAGCAGCCGGCCCTGATCTGCTTCCCGCCCTTCGCCCCCGTCGAGGGCGCCATCCAGTTCGGCCGACTGGCCGGCTTCTTCGACCGGTTCTGCGACACCTCGGTGCTCACCATCCCCGGCTTCCGCCCCGGCGAGCCGCTGGCCGCCTCCCGCGAGGTGCTGCTCGAGGTACTCACCGAGGCCACCGTACGCTGCGCCGACGGCCGGCCCTTCGTCCTGCTCGGCTACTCCTCCAGCGGCTGGCTCGCCCACGCGGTCGGCAGTCGGCTGGCGGCCACCGCGCAGCACCCCGAAGGCGTGGTGCTGCTGGACACCTATCTGCCGGCCAGCATGCCCCTGGCGCTGCGCAAGGCCATGAACTATGAGGTGATCGTGCGCCGGAAGGCGTTCGCCGCCCTGGACTACACCGGCCTCACCGCCATCGGCACCTACCGCGCCATGTTCCGCGGCTGGGAGCCGGCGCCGGGCACCGCCCCCACCCTGGTGGTACGACCCCGGGCCTGCGTCCCCGGAAACCCCGAGGAGCCGCCCCTGGACGTGGCCTGGCGGTCCCGGTGGCCCCATGAGCACCGGTCCGCCGAGGTGCCAGGCGACCACTGCACCATGATCGGCGAACACGCGGAACACACCGCGACGGTGGTTCGCGACTGGATCCGCGACCTGCCCCGCGCCGCGGGGTGATCCGATCGTGCGGGCGCCGGGGGGCCTGGTCGTGCGGGCGCCGCGAGGTGACCCGGTCGTCCCGGCGCCAGGAGGTGACCTGGTCGTGTCCGCGCCGGGACCTGACCCGGTCGTGCCCGCGCCGCCCAACGCCCCGCGCCACGACCCGAACTGGCCTGACCCACCGCCCAACGCCCCGTACCCGCCCCAAGCCGCCCAAGGAGAGCAGACACCCATGCCGCGACCGACAGACCGCAAGGCCGGGACGGTGGCCGACCCGGCCCACCTCGCCGACCGGGCCGCCATCCACGACCTGATCGCCGCCTACAGCCTCGCCTACGACTGCGGCGACTACGCGACGCTCGGTGACCTGTTCACCGAGGACGCGCGGTACGCCTTCACCCCGGCCCCGGACTCCTTCCCCCCGTATGTCGCCGGCCGCGAGAACATCGTGGCCGCGATGTCCGCGCTGCGCGGCCACCACCTGGAGACCCGCAAGGCCCATCAGCGCCACTTCACCACCAACACCTTCATCATCCGGCTGGGCAAGGACACGGCCGAGGTGCGGTCGCTGATGTGCGTCGGCTTCGCGCTCGTCGACGGCGGACAGGAGTTCAGCCGCAGCGGGGTCTACGCCGATGTGCTGGCGAAGGAGGGCGACCGCTGGCGGATCGCCGACCGGCATCTGTGGCTGCGGGAACTTCCCCCGCTGTACGGCGTTCTGGACACGGACCGGCAGCCCGCCCCCGACCCGACCACCCCAGGAAGGCCGATGTGATCCCGGTACTCGACCTCTTCCAGATCTCGTCCGGCCCCGACGCGGAACGCGAACTCGGCCGGCTGGCCCGCAGGCACCCGGTGATCCGCACCCGCCAGACCGGCGGCACCGAGGCGTGGACCGTACTCAGCGCGCCGCTGGTCCGGCAGCTGCTGGCCGACTCCCGGGTCTCCAACGAACTCCATCCGCACGCCCCGCACGCCGCCCAGTCCCCGGACGGCCGCACCGTCCTGTTCGAGCAGGACGGCTCGGAGCACGCCCGCTACCGCAAACTGGTGGGCGCCGCCTTCAACTCGCGTGCCGTACGGCGACTGGAGGCACGCGTCGTCGACATCGCCCGCCGACTGCTGGACCGGCTCGGCGACGCGGGCACGGCCGACTTCCTCGAGGAGTTCGCCAACCCCCTGCCGCTGGAGGTGATCTGCGAACTGCTGGGTGTCCCGGTCGCCGACCGGGCGGTGTTCAAGGACCGGGTGGAGAACGTGGACTCCCCCCACAGCGCGGTACGCCAGGCCGCCCTCGACGCCTTCCTCGCCTACTGCGGGAGCCTGGTCGAGGCCAAGCGCGGGGAACCGACGGAGGACCTGCTCAGCGAACTGGTGACGGCCACCTTCGAGGACGGCACCGCGCTGACCGACCTCGAACTCGTCGGCTTCTGCTCGGTGCTCCTCTTCGCGGGCCATGTCACCACCGCGTACGCGATCTCCAGCACCCTGGTGGAGCTGATCACCCACGAGGACCAGCTGGCGGCGCTGCGCGCCGATCCCGCCAAGCTCGCCGCCGCCGCGGCCGAGGAGGGCCTGCGCTACCGCGGTTCGCTGCTGGCCACCACCAACCGGGTGGCGCTGTGCGACATCGAGGTCGGCGGCGTGCGCATCCGCCGCGGCGAGCTGGTGCGGTTCCTGCTGTCCGCCGCCAACTGGGACCCGGCGGTACGCGCCGCCCCGGACACCTTCGACATCGACCGGGCCACCCCGGCCCACCTCGCCTTCGGCCACGGCCCGCACTTCTGCCTCGGCCAGCGCCTGGCCCGCCAGGAGATCACGGTCGCCCTGTCCGAGATCGCGACCCGCTTCACCACCCTGGAACTCGCCGTCCCCCGCGAGGAACTCCGCTGGCGTACCTCGGACTCCCTCCGCGGTCTGACGGGTCTGCCCCTGCGCTACGGCCGCTGAACGAGCGACTCACGGCGTCGACGAGGGTGTCGCGTGGGCGGGGCCGGTGATCCGGGCCCCGCCCACGGCCGTCCGCCGCCGGGGCAGCGCCCGGTGGACGACGGCGCGGTGAATCCCGGTTGCCCGAGGCCCGGACGTACGGCGATGATCCTGCGCATGACCGACACCGCGCCTGCCGGTTCCCGACTGCGTCCGTACCCCAAGATCCCCGCGAGACCACGGCACTCCGGCTCCGGAGTCCGAGAGTGGATCGCGGTGGAGAAGGTGCACGGGGCGCACTTCGCGGTGGTCTGCGACCACGCCGGGGTCCATCCGGCCAAACGGCGCGAACTGCTGGGCGAGGAGATGCTGGACGGCTTCTTCGGGGTGAGCGGGATCTGGCCCGAACTGTCGGTGGCGGCGGCCCGTCTGGCCTCGGCGCTGCGCACCGAATGGGGCGGAAGCGCGGTGGTGACGGTGTACGGCGAGCTGGCCGGCGGACGCTACCCGCACCCGGACGTTCCCCCGGTCGCGGGAGCCGAGCCGGTGCAGACCGGGGTGTGGTACGCGCCGGGCCTGCGGTGGCTGCTGTTCGACGCCTCGGTCGAGACGGCCGAGGACCGCTGGTGGATCTCGGACCGCGCGCTGCGCGCGGCCTCGGCAACCGCCGGGCTGGTGTGCGCTCCCGCGCTCGGACGCGGCGCGCGGCACGCGCTCCAGGAGCTGCCCTGCGCCTTCCCCACCAGGGTCCCGGCCCTCTTCGGGCTTCCCGAACTGGAAGACAACCTGGCCGAGGGGTACGTCCTCAAACCGGCCGGCCCCTGGCGCGAGGCTCCCACGGGTACCGACGCGCGTCCGGTGGTGAAGGTCAAGCAGAAGGCCTTCGCCGAGGACGAGCGGTACGACGGCGCACGCCCCCATCCGGTGCCGCCGCGGGGCGCGGCCGGGCTTCCCGCCTGGCTCCTGGTCCAGGCGGCCGCACTGCTGACCCCGGCCCGCGCGGCTGCCGCGGTGAGCAAGCTCGGCCCCCGCACTCCGGTGGACACCGTCGCGGAGGAGATCGTCCGTGACGTCGCAGAGGAACTCGCCGAGGGCCTGGGAGGACTGGACGAGGGGCTCACGGCGGCCTTGCGGCGAGCGCTCGGGCCGGGGGCCCGCTCCCTGGCGGCGTTCGACGCCGAGGACCGCCGCCCGTCCCGCACCACCCGCCCGGGCAAACGGGACGGAAGGTGACGCGGCGGGCAGTGCGTGGCCAGCGAGGAGCGGGTCTCGCTCGCGAGCCCGCCGGAGAAAATGGAAGGCGGGTGCCAACGAGCCGTTGGCAGGATGTCCACGCTCAACATTCCATGGGAAAGGACTCGATGACCGTGGCTCGTGCCATCACTCTGATCCGCTCCGCCTCCCTGTCCGATGTCGCCGAGTACGCCTACGCGGCCACGGCGCCCGCCGACTCCCGCCTGATCTTCCTCGCCGGGGCGTGTCCCCTGAACGACGACGGCTCAACGGCAGCGATCGGGGACTACGCGGGTCAGGCGCTGAAAGCCGTCGAGAACATGCGGGCTGCTCTCGCTGACGCCGGCGCGTCACTCCAGGACGTCATCAGCACCAGGGTTCTCGTCGCCTCGACCCGGCGGGAGGACCTGGTGTCCGCATGGAAGGTGGTCCGGGACTCGTTCGCCGACCATGACGTCCCCAGCACTTTGATGGGCGTCACTGTCCTCGGCTATGAGGACCAGCTCGTCGAGATCGAGGCCGTCGCCGCCGTGCTCGACTCCTGAGGTCCGTTGGCACAACGCGGCGGCCGAGCGCGGCCCGGACCCGGAAGCGCCTGGCGGCACCGCGCGTATGGGCCTGTTGGCCGGCATGATCACCCCGAGGTGACGGCACCGCGGAAGTCGGGCCGGAGCCGGTGCTCCCCTGCGAAGCCAGTGCGTCCCCACGCCGATCGCCCCCGAGACCGAAGGGAGAGGGTTCGCCCTCGCCCGGTGGGTGATCGTCGGGTCGGTACAGTTCGGCCCGGGCGGGTGGCACGAGGTCCCCCGAAGACCGGGGGAGCGGGTGCGCGATGGACGTACTGGCCGGGCGGGACCATGAACGTGCCGCGGTGGCGGAGCTGCTGACCGGGGTGCGTTCGGGCACCGGGCGGGCGCTGGTGGTGCGCGGTGACGCGGGGGTCGGCAAGTCCGCGCTGCTGCGGCACGCCGCCGACCGGGCGGCACCCGTCCGCGTCCTGCGGGCCACCGGGGCCGAGCCCGAGACCGGGCTGGCGTTCGCGGCCCTGCACCAGCTGCTGCGCCCGGTGGCGGCGCTCACCGAGGCCCTGCCCGACGGGCAGCGTGACGCGGTACGGGCCGCGCTGGGCCTGCCCGCCCCGGCCGGGGCACCGGACCGGTTCCTGGTGTCCGCCGGGGTGCTGTCGCTGCTGACCGAGGCCGCCGAGCCGCGGGGACTCCTCTGCGTCCTGGACGACTTCCACTGGATGGACCGCGCCTCCGCCGACGCCCTGCTCTTCGCCGCCCGGCGCCTGGACACCGAGGGCGTGGGGCTGCTCATCGGCACCCGCGACACCCCCGAGGCCCGGCATCTGCTGCGCGAGCTGCCCGAGGTACGCCCGGGCGGGCTGGGCGCGGCGGACGCCACCGCCGCGCTGGTCGGCTGGACCGGGGTTCAGCCGGCACCCCAGGCGGTCGAGCGGCTCACCGCCGCCACCGGTGGCAACCCGCTGGCCATGCGGGAGACCGCCGAACTCCTGACGGCCGAGCAGTTGACCGGCCGCGAGCCGCTGCCCGAGCCGCTGCCGATCGGCGATGGGGTGCACACCGTCTACGGAGCGCAGATCGCCCGACTGCCCGCCGACACCCGCCGGCTGCTGCTGGTCGCCGCGCTGGAGGGACGGGGCGATCCGCACCTGGTGCTCGGTGCGGCGGCCCGGCTGGGCGTGGCGCCGCGGGCCCTGGACGCCGCGGAGGCGGCCGGGCTCGTGTCGGCCGGCACCGAGATCGCCTTCCGGCATCCGCTGATCCGCTCGGCCGTCCCGGCCACGGCGAGCCCGGCCGACCGCCGGGCCGTCCACCAGGCGCTGGCCGCGCTGCTGGACGAGGCGGGCGACGCGGACCGGCGCGCCCGGCACCGTGCCGCCGCTGCCCTCGGCCCGGACGAGGAGGTCGCCGCCGACCTGGCAGCCGCCGCCCAACGGGCCCGGGACCGGGGCGGATACGCGGACGCGGCCGACACCCTGTCCCTCGCCGCCCGGTTGACGCCCGAGCGCGGACCGCGCGCCCGCCGACTGGCCGACGCGGCCGCCGCGGCCTGGCTCGGCGGACGCCCCGGCCAGGCCAGAACCGCCCTGGCCGCCGCGGAGGAGATCGCCGAGGATCCCGCGGTACGGACCGAACTCGCCCGGCTGCGCGGCCGTTTCGAACTGACCGCGGGCGACGCGGCCCAGGCCCTGCGGATCTTCCACACGGCGGCGGAGCAGGCGGCGGAACAGGCGGTGCGGTCCGCGGAGCCCCGACGGGCGGGCGGTGCGGTCGACGCGGCCGAGGGCGCGCCTGCCACCGGGGCCGCCGCGGCACGGCGGGCCGTCGAACTCCTGGCCGACGCGGCCGAGGCGGCCTCCGCCGTGGGCGACGCGGACGCGGGCATCCGGATCGGCCGGCTGGCCGGGGCGCTGCCCGGGCCGTGGGACCGGGCGACCGCCTTCCTGCGGGACGTACTGGCCGGTTGCGGTGCGCTGCAGGAAGGGGACGCCGAGCAGGGCGTGCCGCTGCTGCGGCGGGCGCTGTCCGGGGTGCGGGCGGACGAGGACGACGCGGCCACCCTGCTGTGGGCGGCGGCCGGCGCCAGCCTGCTCGGCGAGGGGGACGCCGCCGCCGGCTACGGGGCGCGGGCCGGGACGGTCGCCCGGGTCTCCGGGATGACCGGCACCCTCCCCGTCGTCCTGGAGAACACCGCCACCGCCGAGCGGATGAACAGCCGGTTCGCCCTGAGCGCCGCGCTGTCCACCGAGGGACTCGCCCTGGCCACGGCCTCCGGAGCGGACAACTCCGCCGCGGCGCACCTGGCCAACCTGGCCGTGTGCGCCGCGGTACGCGGCCGGGAGGAGGAGTGCCGGGAGTACGCGCGGCGGGCGCTGGCCATCGCGATCCCGCACCGGTTGGGGCTGCGGGCCGGTGTGGCCGGCTATGCGCTCGGCATCCTCGACCTGGCCGGCGGACGGTACCCGCGGGCGCACGAGCGGTTCACCGCGCTGACCGCGGCGGGCCCCGGAGCCGGGCACCCGATCGTGGTCTGGGGGTCGGCGGGGGACCGCGTCGAGGCGGCGATGGCCGCGGGGGACGAGGCCGCCGCCCGGGAGGCCGTTGCCTTCCTGGAGCGCTGGTCGGCCCATGCGAACTCGCCCCGGCCGGGGGCGCTGCTGGCCCGCTGCCGGGCCCTGGTCGCCGACGACGACAGCGCCGTGCCGCTGTACCAGGAGGCACTGCGGCTGCTCGCCGCGGACCCGGGCGCCGGCTACGACCGGGCTCGTACCGGGCTGCTGCTGGGCGAACGGCTGCGCCGCGACCGCCGGGTCGCCGAGGCCCGCCGGTATCTGCGGGAGGCGGCGGAGGCGTTCCGGCAGCTGGGTGCCGAGCCGTGGGAGCGGCGGGCCCGGGGAGAGCTGCGGGCCGCTGGGGAGACCGCCGAGGAGCAGGCGCCGACGGCCCTGGCCGCCCTCACCGCACAGGAGTTGCGGATCGCCCGGCTGGTGGCCGAGGGCGCCTCCAACCGCGAGGTCGCGGCCCGGCTGTTCCTCAGCCCCCGCACCGTCGAGTACCACCTGTACAAGGTCTATCCCAAGCTCGGCATCGCCTCCCGCACCGAGCTGGCCCGCCTGCTCGCCGAACCGGCCGCCTAGGCCCTATCCGGCCGATCATTGCTGGGCTCGCGTGCCCTGGCACGCACTCCCCCAGCTACCTCCCCCAGCTACCGCTGGGGGTGCCCCCAGGGGTGCCCCCATGCGGCGTTGTCGTCAGTCTCCCCCGAGCTCTCGGCTTCGCTCGAGCAGGGAGGGACCCCCATCGCTCCGCAGTGGCTCCCTCCTCCGCCTTGCATCTGCACGCACCAGACCCCGCTCCCTGATCCAGCATGGTCGACCGGACAGGACCTAGCTCCGGCCCCCCGTGCCCCACCGGGAGGCGCCCTGCCGGCCCGGTGGACCTCACCCCCTGGGTCCACCGGTGGCCGCCCCGTAGTGGTCACCAGTGGTCCTACGGATGGCCGCGGGCGCGCGCCCCGGCAGAGTTCTCCGCATCGGGGCGGCCCGGGCACGGAGCCCGCCCCGCAGCGCACGGACATCGCACCCCGGACACAGGAGAGACACGGATGACGGTAGACGGACAGCTGGTACGGGTCGGCGACATCGAGCTGTGGACCGAGCAGTTCGGCGACCCGGCCCACCCGCCGGTACTGCTGATCGCCGGATCGATGAGCCAGTGCCTGCTGTGGCCGGACGCCCTGGTGGGCGAGCTGGCCGCGGCCGGGTACCGGGTCATCCGGTACGACCACCGCGACATGGGCCGGTCCACCACCCGCGACTTCGCCACCCACCCGTACACCTGGGCGGCGCTCAGGGACGACGCGCTGGGACTGCTGGACGCCCTGGGCATCGACCGGGCCCACCTCGTCGGCCACTCGGCCGGTGGGCTGCTCGCCCAGTGGATCGCCGCCGACCACCCGGACCGGGTGGACACGCTCACCGTGATCGGCTCCTCGCCGCTGGGCGAACGCGAGGGCCAGGTACTGGTCCGGGCGTTGATGGGAGAGGAGCAGCCGGCGGGCGCGCTGCCCGAGCCGCGGCCGGAGTTCACCGCGTTCTACCGCACGGTGATGACCTCCCCGCCGCCGTCCGGGCGCGCCGAGACGGTCGACTTCCAGATCGAGGCGGCCCGGGTGCTGAACGGCACCGCCCTGCCGTTCGACGAGGACGCCCAACGGCGATTGGAGGAGGTGCTGTTCGACCGGGCCCGCGATCCGCGCGCCACGGCCAACCACCGGCTGGCCGGAATGGCCGCGCCCGAGTTCGAACCGGTCGGCGCGCTGGAGCGGGTGCAGGCACCCACCCTGGTGATCGAGGGCAGCCATGAACCGGCCAAGCCGGGCCACGGACCGCTGATCGCCGAGGCGATCCGCGGCGCACGGCTGCTCATCGTCCCCGACATGGGGCACCTGATCGCGCCGGAGACGGTGGAGCCCCTCGCCGGGGCGCTGATCGGCCATCTGGCCTCGGTGCGGGCCGGGATGAGGTGAAACCGCCGACCGTCCCCGTGCCGCCACCGCGGCGGCCGATCCCTCGCCGACCGGAGCGGGCGTACCCCCGGTCGGCGAGGACAGGCCCGTACGCCGCCCTGTGATAGCACTGCGGGCATGAGTGACAAGCACGCCGAACGCGCCCGCTACCACCATGGTTCACTGCCCGAGGCCCTGACCGAGGTCGCCCTCGAACTGCTGGACAGGCATGGCGCGGAGAAGGTGACCATGCGGGAGGTGGCGCGCCGGGCCGGAGTGTCGCCGGGTGCGCCGTTCCGTCACTTCCCGGATCGCCAGGCGCTGATGATGGCGGTGGCAGACCGGGTGCTCGCGGACTTCGAGCGGTGGCAGCTCGCCGCGGTCGGGCAGGCCGAGGGCGGTGGTCTGCGCGCGCTCGGCCTGGGCTTCGTCCGCTATGCCGTCCGCCACCCGCGCCGTTTCGAGCTGGTCAGGTCGCGGGTGTTCACGGCCACCCAGCCGCCCGAACTGCGCCGGCGGCTCTCCGGGATCGAGCAGGGGCTCACCGATGTCATCCTGGCCGACCAGGAGGCCGGCCGGGTCCGCCCCGGCGACCCCGCACTGGTGGGGCTGGCCGCACAGGCCCTGGTCTACGGCCTGTCCCAGATGATCGTGGACGGCTATCTGCCCGCGGAGAACGCGGAGCGGCTGGCCGAACAGGTCCTGGACACCATCGGCCCCAGCATCACCAACCGCGCCTGAACATCCGGCACTTGGTGTGGGGCGGGGCCCGCCGAAACCTTGACCACCTCCTCGCCCACTGATGTAATCACTGCTTACATGAGTGAGGAGGCGACTCCGTGCGCAGACCACGCATCCCGCGTTTCCCCGAGCCCGCGGCCACCGGCGCCGTCACCATCCGCACCACCCCCGCCGACGCCTACCGGGTCATCGGCGACCCGCCCGCGATGGCCCGGCTCGCCGAGGAGGCCCACCGCGCCCGCTGGCTGTACGGCGCCACCTCCGCTCGTGTGGGTGCGCGTTTCCGCGGCTACAACCGCAACGGGATCCGCCGCTGGGTCACCACCTGCCGCATCACCGATGCCGACCCGGGGCGACGCTTCGCCTACGAGGTGACCGCGTCGCCCCTGCGCATCCCCATCGCCCGCTGGTGCTACGAGATCAAACCCGCCGCCGAGGGCTGCACCGTCACCGAGACCAGCTGGCTGCGGGCGCCCCTCTGGTTCATCCCCTTCGCGATGCTGATCACCGGCATCATCGATCGCCCCGGGGCCAACAGCGCCCATATCGCCACCACGCTCCAGCGCCTCAAGCGGCACCTGGAAGGGGCTCCGAGCCCGCACACAGACGCCCGTCACGGGTGATCGGGAGACAGTGATGTTCGCCAAGCCACGTCCCGGCTACACCACCGCGGCCACCGAGGGCGACGCGGTGGTCCTGCTGATCGGTATGCGCATCAACCACTTCTGGGCGGTCCACCAGTGGCCGCAGGTGATGCTCGCCATGTTCCGCATGCTCCGCGAACTGGCCAAGGACCCCAGCCGCGGCCTGCTCAACCGGGTGCTGCTGACCGCCTCGCCCCGCACCTACTACGTGGTCCAGTACTGGGAGTCCAAGGAGAAGCTGTACGCCTACGCCTCCGCGCCGGACGCGTTCCACCACAAGGTGTGGGGCATCGCCAACCGCAAGGTGCGCGCCGGCAAGACCCGCGGGCACGTGGGGCTCTGGCACGAGACGTACATCGTGCCGGAGGGCTCGCACGAGTCGATCTACTTCGACATGCCGCCCTCCGGGCTGGCGAAGGCCATCGGGGTCCTGCCGGTGGAGAGCCGCGGCCGGCACGCGGCGGACCGGCTCGCCCACCGCACGCCGGCGACCGCCGCGGGCGACACGCGGCCGACCGGCGAGACCCTGACCTGACGTCGCGGACCCGGCCCGTGCCGCCCGCACCCGGCGCCCTTCACCCGCTGGGTGAGCCGTGGTGAGGACCGGCGGCGCGGCGCCGGCCACCGGCACCAGGGGAGCCCGGCGGTGTACGGGCTCCCGCGTCTCCACCCGGAGGGCGCCTCGGCCGAAGGGGCGCGGACTACTGCCCCACCCGGCCGTCGACGCATTCGCGCAGCAGGTCGGCGTGGCCGCAGTGGCGGGCGTACTCCTCCACGCGGTGAACCCACAGCGCCCGCACGGAGTCGCCGTCCTTGCCCACCCGCGCGCCCGGATCCGGGTAGGCGTCCAAGGCCGCGTCGGTCGCCTCCTGCTCGCGGGCCAGATCGGCGAACGCGCCGTCCACCAGCGCCTGCTCCGCGAGGGCTCCGTCGAAGTCGGCATCGCGCGCCCCGTACAGCTTCGGCGCCGGGTCCCCGGGGACGATCCAGTTGCGCCAGTCCCGCTCCACCTCGGCGAGATGGCGGACCAGGCCCAGCAAGGACATCGTCGACGGCGGCACCGACCGGCGCGCCATCTGCTCGGGATCCAGGCCCTCGCACTTCATCCGCAGGGTCAGCCGGTAGTCGCGCAGGAACTCCCGCAGCGTCGCCAACTCACCGTCCGGGCCGACCCCGTCCTTGTTGCGGGGGTCCTTGTCGGGGTCCGCCCACATATCGGGGTAGACGCTGGCCTGGGTCCATCGCTCGGGTATGTCGCTCATCAGGCGGATGATGCTCTGCGGCGGTGGGAGGGGCAAGCGATTATCTCGCGGTGCTCACCAGGCGTGGGTGGGTGCCGCGAGGTGTTGGCAGGTGTGGCAGGCGTTCCAGGTGTGCCAGACGGCGCCGGCGGGGTGCGGGCGGGCGTCGCATACGAAGCGCTCCCCGCCCTTGGGTCCCGCCCGTCTCCCGCCACCACCCTCAGTCGAAGCGCCACGCGCCTTCGGATCCCCGCCCGTCTTCCGTCACCACCTCCTTACCGAGCGCTCCGCGCCCTACGATGCTGGGGCCACGTACCGCCAACCGCGTAGCAGACGAGGGGCGACCCGATGATCTCCGAGTCCATCCCGCCCGAGGTCCGCGAGGTGTACGGACCCGCCGACCTCAGCTCGGTCCCGGCCTTCGCCGGCGGCTTCATCAACTTCGGTTACTGGGACGGCATCGACCTGGACCGGCCGCTGACCGTGGCGGACCGCGTCCGCAGCCAGCGGCAGATGTACCGGCAGGTGTTCGAGGCACTCACCCCGCCCGGGGCGGGCGGTGCCGGGCCGGCCGGCCGCGTACTGGAGGTCGGCTGCGGACTGGGGCTGGGCTGCGCCCTGGCCGTCGAGGAGTCCGGCTTCGCCGAGGTCACCGGCATGGACATCCATCCGCAGCAGTTGGAGCGAGCCGCTCGGGAGAACCGAGGGCTGCTGGCCGACCGCCCCGCCCGGCTCTCCTTCCGGCAGGGCGCGGCCGAGCGCATGCCGTTCGAGGACGGTCGTTTCGACGCCCTCTACAGTGTCGAGGCCGCCCAGCACTTCCGCGACCTGAGCGCCTTCGCCCGCGAGACCGCCCGGGTGCTGCGCCCCGGGGGCCGGGTGGTCGTCGCCGGGTTCTTCCCACCGCGGGACGCCCCGGACACCCCCGACCGGCTCGCCGGGATGCTGGACAGCTTCGCCAGCGGTCTCGATCTGGCCCACCCGCTCGACGCGCTGACCGGTGCGCTCGGCGACGCCGGACTGGAGTCGGTGCGTGCCGAGTCCATCGGGCCGCGGGTGTGGCCCGGCTGGGACCGCTGGCTGGTCACCGTGGGTTACGCCGACGCCTGGTCGCGGCACTTCCTCACCGCCTACCGGGAGGGGTTGCTCGACTACTACCGGGTCACCGCCGCGGCGCCCTCGGCCCCGCCGCCGCACGGAGCCTGAGACCGCGGAGCGGCCGCCGTTCACCCGCCCGGCGGAAGCCGTCGCCGCCCGCCGGCGACGTCCCCCCGGGCCGCCGCCGGCCCGGGGGGACGAACCGGCCGTGTGCCGCTCGGGCGGGTCCCGAGCGGCGCCATGGGCCCGGCCGAGCCTGTGCGTCGCCCGGCCCGTCGGTCTCCGGCCCCGGCTGCCGCTCACCCGCGGCCCCGTCGGCGGGGTGATCCACTCGCCGGCGCGATGGCCCCGTCCGCCCGGGTGGCAGAGAATGGCGATGTGGTCGATGGATTCGGCCGATTCCGGGGCCTATCGGCCAGGTCACTGATCGGGAGACGTCCACGGAGCGTTGCCGCGCAGGTTTTCGTCCTGCAGGTAGCGGTCGTAGTGCTGCTCGTAGCCGGTGCGGTGCTGGCCCTGCTGCTCCAGTCCCGGCACGAGGTCGACGCCGACGCCCGGAAACGCACCGCCGCCGTCGCCCAGACCTACGCGCACTCCCCGGGGATCCGGGCCGCCCTCGCCGCGCCGAACCCCTCCCGGATCCTGCAGCCGTCCGCCGAGCAGGCGCGGGTGAAGGCCGGGATGGACTTCATCGTGGTCACGGACACCCACGGGATCCGCTACACCCATCCAGAGCCCGGGGAGATCGGCAAGAAGTTCGTGGGCACCATCGGCCCCTCGCTGGCCGGCCACGCCCACACCGAGAGCGTGCAGGGTCCCCTGGGCAAGGAGACCCAGACCATCGTCCCGGTCACCGACAGCCGTGGGAAGGTGGTCGGCCTGGTCGCCGCCGGGCTGAAGGTCACCAACGCCTCGCACCCCTTCAACCGTCAACTGCCGATCATCCTGGGCACCGGAGCCGCCGCGCTCGCCTTGGCCATGACCGGCACCGGGCTGGTGGCCAGCCGGCTCAACCGGCAGACGCGCGGTCTGGGACCGGCCGAGATGACCCGGATGTACGAGCACCACGACGCGGTGCTGCACGCCGTGCGCGAGGGCGTGCTGATCGTCGACGGGGACGGCACGCTGCTGCTGGCGAACGACGAGGCCCGGCGCCTGCTGGAGCTGCCCCCGAACGCGGAGGGCCGGCGCATCCGCGAGCTGCCGGGGCTGGCGCCCGAGGTGGCGGAACTGGTCGCCACGGGCCGTACCGCCAACGACGAACTGCTGCCCGCCGGCGACCGGCTGCTCGCCGTCAACCAGCGCCCCACCGACCCGCACGGTGACGCCATGGGCACCGTCGTCACCCTCCGCGACTCCACCGAGCTGCGCGCCCTGACCGGGCGGATGGAGGCGACCAGCACCCGCCTCGATCTGCTGTACGACGCGGGGGTACGCATCGGCTCCAGCCTGGACGTGGTCCGCACCGCTCAGGAACTGGCCGAGGTCGCCGTCCCGCGGTTCGCCGACTTCGTCACGGTCGACCTGGCCGAGCCGGTACTGCGCGGTGACGAGCCGGCCGGCGTCGGGGCGCGGATGCGGCGCAGCGCCGCCGGCGGAATCCGGGACGACACACCGCTCTACACGGTCGGCACACTGATCGACTTCGCACCGACCACGCCGCAGGCGCGCGGATTCGGCAGCGGCCGGCCGGAGCTGGTCCCCGACCTGGCAGCCGCCCACGGATGGCGGGCCCATGACGAGGAACTCACCCGCCGCATCCTCGACTCCGGCGTCCACTCCCTGATCAGCGCCCCGATCAAGGCGCGCGGCACCGTCCTGGGCGTGGCCAACTTCTGGCGCGCGGACCGAGCGGAGCCCTTCGACCAGGAGGACCTCTCCCTCGCCGAGGAGCTGGTCGCCCGCGCCGCCGTGAGCATCGACAACGCACGCCGCTTCACCCGCGAGCGGGCCGTGGCGGCCACCCTGCAACGCAGGCTGCTCCCCCGCGCGCTGCCCGAGCAGATCGCCCTGGAGGTCGCCTACCGCTACCTGCCCGCCCAGTCCGGGGTGAGCGGCGACTGGTTCGACGTCATCCCGCTCTCGGGCAGCAGGGTGGCGCTGGTCGTCGGCGATGTGGTCGGCCACGGCCTGCACGCGGCGGCCACCATGGGGCGGCTGCGCACCGCGGTGCACAACTTCTCCACCCTCGACCTGCCCCCCGACGAGCTGCTCGGCCACCTCGACGACCTGGTCAACCGCATCGACCTGGAGGAACCGTCCGGCGAAGCGGGACCGCCGGACCCCGACGGCGCCGCGGACGGCGCGGGGATCACCGGAGCCACCTGCCTGTACGCGATCTACGATCCGGTCTCCCGACGCTGCACCATGGCCCGGGCCGGGCACCCCCCGCCCGCCCTGGTGCACCCGGACGGCACGGTGGAGTACCCCGAGCTACCGGCAGGGCCGCCGCTCGGGGTGGGCGGGATGCCGTTCGAGACCGCCGAACTGAGCCTGCCCGAGGGCAGCCGACTGGTGCTCTACACCGACGGGCTGATCGAGGACCGCACCCGGGACCTGGACGAGGGCATGGAACTGCTGCGCCAGGCGCTGGCCCGGCCCGGACTCTCGCCGGAGGACAGCTGCCGGACGGTGCTGGAGGCGCTGCTGCCCGCCCGGCCCAGGGACGACGTGGCCCTGCTCATCGCCGAGACCAGGACACTCGGCAGCGACCGGGTCGCCTCCTGGGAGGTGCCGTACGACCCCGCCGCCGTGGCCGGGATGCGGGCGAGCGTCGCCGAGCGGCTGACGGCCTGGGGCCTGGACGAGCTCGCCTTCGGCACCGAGCTGGTGCTCAGCGAGCTGCTCACCAACGCCATCCGGCACGGCTCCCCGCCGGTCGGCGTACGCCTGCTCCGGGACCGCGCGCTGATCTGCGAGGTCTCCGACGGCAGCAGCACCTCACCGCACCTGCGGTACGCGGCCACCGAGGACGAGGGCGGCCGGGGGCTGTTCCTGGTCGCCCAGATCACCGAGCGCTGGGGTACCCGGTACACCCCCCAGGGCAAGGTCATCTGGGCGGAGCAGCCGCTGCCCCCGGAGGAGCGGTGACGCACGGCAGTCGCCCGCCCGAGGTCAGTGGCCGCGCGGCGCGTACATGATGACGCCCATCCCCACCAGGCAGATCAGCGCGCCCAGAAGGTCGAAGCGGTCGGGGCGGTAACCGTCCGCGACCATGCCCCAGACGATCGACCCGGCCACGAAGATCCCGCCGTAGGCGGCCAGCACACGCCCGAAGTTCTCGTCGTTCTGCCAGGTCGCCACCACGCCGTAGCAGCCCAGGGCGATGGCGCCGGCACCGGCCCAGAGCCAGCCCCGGTGCTCCCGGAGGCCCTGCCACACCAGCCAGGCGCCGCCGATCTCGAAGAGCGCGGCACAGAGGAACAGGGCCAGGGAGCGGAGCACGGTCATGAGCGTCGACCCTACCCGCGTCGGCCGGCTCCCTTCCCACCGACCACCGGGCCCTTCCGCCCCTGGCCCGGGGGCCGCCGCCTTCGCTCTCGAACCCACCCCCCGCCCGGTGGACAGTGTCACCGAGCAGACGTTTGCCGAGCGTGTCCTCCAGGCGGAGCGACCTGACCAAGGGTCCGGAGGGACCACCCGAGGCGTCCGAGGGGTGATCGCGCCCCGCCTGGCGCCGTGTTCACCCGGGTCGGCGGCCCGCTCCGGGGAGGGGTGCGGGCAGTCTGGTCGCCAGGAGTACGCCGAGCAGGGCGGTCGCCGCCAGGGTGGTGAGGGTGGGGCCCATCGCGGAGAGCAGGGCAGTGCCGCTCCAGCGGTGGCTCCCCGAGGGCGGGTGACCGGCGGGCGAGGCAGGCGCGGTGAGGGTCAGCAGCGCCGTGGCCAGGGCGACTCCCAGGGCGGGGCCGATGTTCATGGCGGTCTGCTGGAGCCCGCCGGCCACCCCGGCGTCCCGGGTGGCGGCGCCGCGCACCACGACCGAGGTCGCGGTGGTCATCACCGCCCCGAACCCGGCCCCCACCGCCAGGAAGCCGACGCCGATGGCCGCCGGACCGGAGGACCGGTCCAGGCGGGACAGCAGCAGAATGCCGAGGGCGAGCAGGGCCATCGCCACCACGGTCGTGCGGCGTGCCCCGTACCGGCGGAGCAGCAGTGCGGAGACCGGCGCGCCCACCACCATCATCACCGCCAGCGGCAGCGCCTGGAGGCCGCAGCGCAGCGGATCGAGTACCAGGACGTCCTGGAGGAAGTAGGTGCCGACGAACAGCGCGCCGAACATCGCCGCCGAGGCGCACACCAGCACCCCGAGCGCGAAGCCCGCGGCCGGCGAGCCGAGGGCGCCGGGCGGCACCAGCGGGTGGACGGTACGCCGCTCATGGCGGAGGAACGCACCGCCGGCGGCCGCCGCCCCGAGGCAGCCCAGCGCGGTCGTCGCCGTCCAGCCGTCCTCCGGGATGGCGACCAGGGTGTGGACCAGGCACACCAGGGCCACCGCGAGCAGTCCGGCGCCCGCCAGGTCGAGCCGGGACCCGTCGGCGGCCCGTGGTGCCGGGTCCCGCAGGGCGAGGGCCAGGGCGGTGAGCAGGATCGCCGGCACCACATTGAGCAGGAAGACGGACCGCCAGCCCAGGCCGGTGACCAGCGCGCCGCCCAGGACCGGCCCGGCGGCGGCGGCCAGGCCGATGGCGCTGGTACGCAGCGCGATGGGCATGCCCAGCCGGTCGGGCGGGAAGGCGGCGCGCAGCATGCCGAGGGTGGCGGGCTGCAGCAGTGCGCCGAAGACTCCCTGGGCGATCCGCAGGCCGATCACCCAGCCGATGGCGGGCGCCAGGGCGATCCCCGCCGAGCTGGCGCCGAAGCCCAGGGCGCCGATGGCGAACACCCGCGGATGGCCGTACCGGTCGCCCAGTCGGCCTGCGAAGACCAGCAGGCTGGCCACCGCGATCAGGTAGCCGGTGCTGGTCCACTGGACCTGGGGCAGGGAGGCGTGCAGATCGTGGCGGAGTTCCGGTTGGGCGACCGTCAGCACCGTGCCGTCCAGGGCCACGATCATCGCCCCGAGGACGCTGCCGGCGAGGGTGAGGTGCTGCCGGTGCCGGGGCCTCACCGGTCCTCCGGGCCCAGATGGGCGTCGAGCGCGGCGCGCAGCAGCGGTTCGACGTCCTCGGCGCCGGTGGCCAGCCGGAGGCTGCCCCACAGCCACAGCTGTGCGATGCCGTGCAGGTTCGCCCACAGGGCCCCGGCAGCCACCGAGGGCGGCTCGGGGGAGTCCGGTCGTGCCCGGGCGACCAGCTCCGCCATCGCGCCGAAGAGCGGCAGGCTGGCGTCCCGCAGGCCGAGCCGGCCGCTTTCCAGCAGGTCGTGGCGGAACATCAGCTCGAACATGCCGCGGTTGGACTCCGCGAAGTCCAGATAGACCCGGGCCAGCGCCAGGAGCCGCGCGCGCGGGGTGGCCTCCTGGTCGCCGAACACCTGGCCGGCGCGCTCGGCCAACTGGGCGAACCCCTGGCGGGCGATGGCCGACAGCAGCTCCAGATGGGTGGGGAAGTACCGGCGCGGGGCGCCATGGGAGACGCCGGCCCGGCGCGCGATCTCCCGCAGCGTCAGGGCCTGCACCCCTTCCCGGGCCACCAGCTCCACGCCGACTTCGATCAGGCGGGCCCGCAGTCCCGCGTCCGACTCGCTCATAGACACTGTCTACCAGGGTGAGTAGACAGTGTCTACTCACCCTGGTGCCGCTGGAGCCCTCCTCGTCCCGGGCGGCAGCCGGCGGTGAACGTCAGGTGGAGGCGAGGCGCCAGAGCGAGGTGACTTCCGCGGCCCGGGCGGCGTGGAGGGGATCGGTGGTGTCCCTGGCTCGCGGGTGCCGCGGCCTGGTGTCGATCCTGTCCACCACGCGCAGGCCCGCCGCCTCGATGCCGGCCAGCAACTCGCCGCGTGTCCTCAGCCCGAGGAGTTCGGCGAGGTCGGACAGGATCAGCCAGCCCTCACCTCCCGGTTCGAGATGGGCGGTGAGTCCGGCCAGGAAGTCGCGGAGCATGCCGCTGTCCGAGTCGTAGACGCCTTGCTCCACGGCGGAGGTCGGCCGGGCCGGGATCCAGGGCGGGTTGCAGACGACGAGGTTCGCGCGCCCTTCGGGGAAGAGCCGGGGGCCGGCGATGTCGACGCGCTCCGTCAGGCCCAGTCGGCGGAGGTTGTCGCCCGCGCAGGCCAGCGCCCGCGGGCTGATGTCGGTGGCCACCACGCGGTCGATTCCCCGGTGGGCCAGGACGGCCGCGAGCACCCCCGTCCCCGTACCGAGGTCGAACGCGGTGCGGCGGCCCGGGCGGGGATCCGCCGGTGCGGGGAGCGGCGTCTGGGCGACGAGGTCGACGTACTCGCCCCTGACCGGGGAGAACACGCCGTAGTGCGGGTGAATACGAGCGCCGAGAGCCGATACCTCCACACCCTTCGCGCGCCACTGGTGCGCTCCGATCACGCCCAGCAGTTCCGTGAGCGAGACAGCCACCGGCGCGGAGGGCGGACCGTACGCCTCGATGCACGCGCGGCCCACCTCGGGGGCTCTGCGCAGATTCAGGCGGTAGTCGTCTTCCAGCAGGACAAGGAGCCTGCCCAGCACCCGGGCGCGGTGGCCGCGGTAACGACGGTGCAGATGGAAGGATTCTGACGGCTTGTCACCTCGCCGGGGAGGCTTGCGGTCGATGCGGCGGCCCATCGCCCGCAGCAGTTGACGTGCGTTGTGAAAGTCGCCCCGCCACAGCAGGGCGGTACCTTCGCAGGCCAGACGGTAGGCGGTGTCGGCCTTCAGCCGGTCGTCCGCCCTGACGACCCTGCGGGGAGGCGGGGTCGCGCTCTCGGAATGCCAGCGGGCGGAAAGGGGGGCGTGAGACTCGGTCCAGTGGATCGTGGACACCAGGTACTCCTCGTGTTCGAACGTGCGGGGCACGAAGAGCACTTCGACGAGGAGCAGGAGAAACGACCCGTGCTACAGCACGGGCGTGTTCAGGCAGGCAGGGCTACCGTTCCCGCGTCGAAGTGCGAGAGGAGAGGTCGCCGAGCACCATGCCGAATACCATGACCAGCCCTTTCGGAGAGATGCCGTAAGAGGCTCGCACAGTCCTCTCTCCGCAGGCAAACCAGTTCATGCGCCAAGGCACCCTCCCGGGACGCGCGGTAGGTGCCGTCCAGCGGCGCGCCGCACGCCGCCGGCAACTCCCGGGCCGCGGCCACCGCGCCGGAGGGGCCGGCGCGGTGACCTGGCTCATCGGCCGCTGCGGTCCAGCAGCTCGGCGAGGGTCTGCGCCGGGCGCAGCAGTCGGAAGTGGACGTTGCCCTCGGCGTCGAGGCGGGCGCCGTGCACCGCGGGCTCGGGCAGGCTGTTGTAGTGGAACGGCGTGGAGAAGTAGTACGCCCCGGTGTCCAGGAGCGCCACGATGTCGCCCGGATCCAGCCGGGGCAGCGGGTGGGCCCGGGCGAGCAGGTCTCCGGCGAAGCAGCACGGGCCCGCGATGTCCTGCGCCAGCGGTTCGCCGTCCTTGCGGGCCCCGGACGGATCGTGCGCGCTGATCCGCAGCGGCCATGCCTCGGGCGCGAACACGGTTCGGGTGGCCACCTGGGCGCCGGCGTGGGTGATCGCGATCGGCCGCCCTCCGGTGGTCTTGGTGTACTCGACATACGCGGCGGTGAAGCCGTGCTTGGCGATCAGCGAGCGGCCGAACTCGGTGGCGATCCGGTACTCACCGTCGAACAGCCTTGGGGCGTGCCTGCGCAGCGCGGCCGCGTACGTGTCGAAGCCGGGCCCGGATCCGTCACTGCCGAAGTCGACCGGAAGCCCGCCGCCGATGTCGATGCCCACCACCTGGCGACGGCCGAGCTCGCCGTTGACCCGGTCGGCGAAGGCCACCGCAGTGGCGACACCGCGCGCGATCAGCTCCAGCGGGCAGCCCTGCGAACCCACGTGCACATGCACCCAGCTGAGCCAGGGCCGCTCCCGGTACGCGCGCAGCAGCCGCTCCGCGTTGCCCTCGTCCGCCAGACCGATGCCGAACTTCGAGGTGGCGGTCGCGGTGCTCATCGCCCCGATCGAACCGCCGCCGACCTGCGGATTGACCCGTACGCCGATCCGCGAGGCGGAGGCGTGGGAGGCCAGCACGGCATCGATGCGCTCCAGCTCCTGGAAGCTGTCCGCGTTCACCGCGACACCGAGTTCCAGCGCCAGGGAGAGCTCCCCGCGGGTCTTGGCCGGGGAGTCGAAGACGATCCGCTCCGGGGGGAACCCGGCGGCCAGCGCCTGGGCCAGCTCGCCCGCGCTGGCCACCTCGCAGCCCATGCCGTGCTCCCGCAGCCAGGCCAGTACCGGCACCAGGCAGTTGGCCTTGGCCGCGAAGGTGTGCAGGGCGCTCACCGAGGCGGGGAAGGCCCGGTGCAGCTCCGCCACGTTCGCGGCGACCCCGTCCAGATCGACGAAGCCCGCCAGTACGGCTTCCTCGGGGTCGAGCAGCCGCTGCCGTACCGCCGCGCGCAGAATGCGCTCACGGCGCTCGGCCGCCTCAGAGCCGGTCATGTCCGCACCTCCCGCATCATCATCGGTGACCGCCCGGCAGATCTCCGGGCCCACTGACCACCGTGTCCGCCAGACACCACCCGCGTCTTCGTCCGGACCGCCGGGATCGGCCGGTCCGGGTCGTACCGGCGGCCAAGGCTCCGGTCCCCGGCGACCCGCGGTGGTGCCGGGCGACGAATCCGGCCCGCTTGGCTGGTGCGCGGCGACGAACGGCCTGGGTGCCGGCGGATGGCCGCGGGGTGAGCAGCAGCGGAGTCCGGATGCCCGCGGGCGCGGGCGGAGGTCCTGCTCAAGCGGCCCCTGTCCGAAAGCCCCGGCAAGCCCCGCGATGCCCTTTCAGCTACCCCCGGCCTCCAGGTCCCCATCGGCCTCACGGCTCATCAGGCGCAGCTGGAGCTGGGCCAGCAACCGGGCGTCCGGGGCGTCCAGGTCGATGCCGCACACCTCGCGCAGCCGCCGCAGCCGGTACCGGAAGGTGTTGGCGTGGACGTTCAGGGAGCGGGACGCCGCGGGAACGTCGCCGAAGTGGTCGAGGTAGGCGCGCAGGGTGGCCACCAGGGCCCCGCCGCGGTGCCGGGCGTCGTACGCGGCCAGGCGTGCCACCGGGGTGTCCGGCGGCAGGGCCAGCTCGCCCAGCGCGTCGAGGACCTGGAGCATCGCCACCGCCTCCGCCAGCTCGTCCAGCCGGGCGCTGGCGCGCGGGGAGCCGCTGAAGAGCATTGCCCGCAGCGCCAGGTCGGCCGTCCGGCGGGAATCGGGCGCCTGGTCGAGGCGGTCCCGCACCTCTCCCAGACCGATCCGCACATCACTGCCCAGCGCGGAGGACAGCTGCCGGGCCAGCGACTCGCCCAGCCGGGAGACCTGCCCCGCGGCCTGCTCCGGATCCTTCGCCAGGCCACCGGACAGCACCAGGACGTCCCGGCCCGCCGGCACGACCACCACCTGGTGGCCCTGTGCCGCGCAGTGCAGCGCGGACAGGCCCGGGAGCCGCCCGCCGGCCTCCTCGTCGCCCGGTCCGGCAAGCGCCCGGACCGCCAGGACCGCGCACCGCCCCTCCCGGGGCAAGGCGGTGCGCGCCGCCAGGACTTCGGCGGACCCCCGCCCCTCCAGCAG
>NZ_SRID01000469.1 GCF_004684805.1 Streptomyces palmae | reverse complement strand
GGGTAAGACCGCCCGACGAAGGACTGGTCGAGCGCCATCGGCTCGGCACCTCCTGCATCGTTCATTGGGGGACACCGGATGGACCGGCGGACCAGTGGCCTGGCGGACCGGATCCCTCCATAACCAACAACAGCACAAGGCCGCCCCCGATGTGGGGGCGGCCTTGTGGTTGAGCCTGATTTATCGCGTCTCGCGGTGCGCGGTGTGCGCGTTGCAACGCGGGCAGTGCTTCTTCATCTCAAGACGGTCCGGGTCGTTACGCCGGTTCTTCTTGGTGATGTAGTTCCGCTCCTTGCACTCCACGCAGGCCAGCGTGATCTTCGGGCGGACGTCGGTGGCAGCCACGTGAGTGCTCCTTGACGAACGGATAAAGGATTAACGCAGAAAGAGTAGCCGATCGAAGGACCGACCCTGCAATCGGCTACTGTCAGTAGCGGTGACCGGACTTGAACCGGTGACACAGCGATTATGAGCCGCTTGCTCTACCGACTGAGCTACACCGCTGCGATGCGATCGAATCCCCCGCCCGGCGAACCGGGCGGGAAACTTCTCACATCAGAGCCCCAATACGGAATCGAACCGTAGACCTTCTCCTTACCATGGAGACGCTCTGCCGACTGAGCTATTGGGGCGAGCGATGAAGACATTACACGGTCGGCCGCCGAAGGTGAAATCCGTATCCGGTGGTCCGCACGGCGGCGCCTTCCAGGGCTCCTCGGCGATCTCCCCACGGCCCACCAGGACTCCTCCGCGGCCCCCTGCGCCCCACGCACCACACGCCGGTACGACTATTCGGCTCCTCCGCAAAGCGGCCCCCGCCGAGCCCTAGGCTCGAGACCGCCTTGAGTGATCTTGGGGGCGTACCCGGTGGCCCCGGCGGGCCGGACCCGCCGGGACCACCGGGTACGCCCCGTCACCCCCTGGAGCGCGATGCCTGACAGCCAGCCACAGCCGCAGCAGCCGCGCCGGCCCCCGGCCGGCGAGGGCGGCGTCCCGGAGGCCGCCGCCCTGGTGCTCTGCGGCGCCCGGCTCGCCGACGGGCGGACCGTGGACGTACGGCTCAGCCGCGGCCGGATCGAGGCGGTCGGCACCGCGGGCAGCCTGACCTCCCCCGGGGCCCGGGTGGACCTCGCCGGCTATCTGCTGCTGCCCGCTCCCGCCGAACCGCACGCCCACTGCGACACCGCCCTCACCGCCGACCTGGGCGGCCCCCTGTCGTACGCGCCGGAGGACATCCAGCGGCGCACCACCGAGGCCGCGCTGCTCCACCTGGGCCACGGCTCGACCGCGCTGCGCACCCATGTGCGGATCGGCGGGGTGCACGGGCTGCGTTCCCTGGAGGCCGTCCTCCAGGCCCGCCGTGCCCTGCACGGCCTCGCCGATCTGGCGGCGGTCGCGGTCCCCCGGGTGCTGACCGGCACGGCCGGCGCCGACGGGCTCGCGATGCTCCGGGACGCGGTGGCCGCCGGCGCCACGGTGATCGGTGGCTGCCCGGACCTCGACCCGGACCCGACCGGGCACGTGGAGGCGGTGCTCGCGATCGCCGCCGAGCACGGCTGCGCGGTCGATCTGCACACCGACGGGGCCGACCCGGCCCGGCTGGCGCGGCTGGCGGCGATGTCCGGCGGGTTGCGGCAGGGCGTCAGCATCGGCCCCTGCGGCGGGCTCGCCCGGCTGCCGCACGAGGTCGCCGCCCGTACGGCGGACCAGTTGGCGGCGGCCGGGGTCACCGTCGTCTGCCTCCCCCAGGGCGACTGCGGCGAACTCACCGAACAGCCACCGGCATCGGCGCAGGGAGCGCCTTCCGGGCCGAGCTCCCAGGATGTACCCGACGTACCCGCCGTACCGGCAGCGCCGGGCTCACAGGCCCCCCACACGGCGTACACGGCGCCCACGACAGCGCACACGGCACACACGGCCAGGGGCGCGCACATGGGCTCTCAGGGGCAGCTGTGCGCCCCTGTGCGGCTGCTGCGCGCCGCCGGGGTCCCGGTCGCCGCGGGCAGCGGGGCGCTGCGGGACACCGCCAACCCGGTGGGGCGGGGCGACCCCTTGGAGGCCGCCTTCCTCCTGGCCTCCCGGGGCGAGCTGCGCCCCGCCGAGGCGTACGACGCGGTGTGCGGCCGGGCCCGCGCCGCGATGGGGCTGCCCGAGGTGCGGGTGGAGGCCGGCTTCCCGGCCGAACTGCTGGCCGTGCGCGGCGAGGGGATCGCCGCGGTGCTCTCCCTGGCCTACAGCCGGATCGTGGTGCACCAGGGGCGGGTGGTGGCACGCACCAGCGCCGTCCGGGAGTACTGCGACTCCGCGGTCGCGGTGGCCCTGGACCTCCCTCGCCAACTCCGTTCCAACGGCGGCGGGGGGCGCGACCAGGGCTACTGAGCGGGATCGGGCCCCGCTCGCTGGGCCGAGGACGGCCCCGGACGGTCAGAAGTCCTCGACGTCCGCCAGGTCGCTGGTCTCGAACTCCGGCATGCCCTCATCGTCCGCGGGGAGGTCCGAGGACTCCACGGCGAAGGACTCGTCCTCCAACGCCGAGAAGCCCTCGTCCTCCGCGCCGTGCAGGGCCGCGGCACCCAGGCCCATCATCAGCTCGGAGAGGTCGATTTCGGTGGCGCCGGCCGGTGCGGCGATCTTCTCCGACTCGGCGAACTCCAGGGACAGCGGCAGCCGCAGACCCTTCTTCAGGTCCGTGAAGAGCGGCCCGAGGTCGGTGTCGACACCGGAGAGCACGCCGTCCTCGACGGAGAAGTCGAGGGCGATCCGGGTGTCGGGCACCTCCTTGAGGTCCTTGGCGGTGGGCAGCTCCGGGCTGCCCGGCATGTCCTTCAGGACGGGCCGCAGCTTGCCGACGATCTCGGTCAGCAGCGTCCGTACCGGCCCGGTGGCCACCAGGTGGGTCACCCCGTCCTTGCTGCCCTCGTCCCGGACCTTGACCTCGCGGGCGAGCACCCCCTTGATCGCGTCGAGCGCCTTACGGCCTGCCTCGGGGTCCACCTCGGGTGCGAGCGGCGGCGCGGCCGGGCCTGCGCCATCCCCCTTGGAGTCCATCTCCTCCAGCTCGGCGACGGCCTTCCGCGCCTTGGCCGTGTCGACCTTGACCCACTTGCCCTCGATGATCTTCCGCATGCCGTCGAACCCCTCCTGGTCCTTCGGCAGCGACTCCTCCAGCTCGTCCTTGGTCGGCGCCGGCTCCCCGGTCAGCCTGCCCAGCTCCGCCAGGTCGGCCCGGTAGTAGGCGGTCTTGCCGATCAGCCGGTACTCGACCAGGTCCCCGTGCGGGCCGGACAGCGCGAACCGCGAGCCGACCACGTCCTTCGCCCCGGCCTCGGCCACCGGGGTGCGGGTCCGCACCGCCACCGTCACGCGCAGCTCGGACAGGAAGTCGGCCACCTCCTTCGGCATCGGATCGGCCTCGGGATCCGCGTCGTTCAGCGCCACCAGCTGCTTCGGCGTGGCACCGATGTCGAAGGTGACCGCCAGCGACTTCCGCTCGCCAAGCCGGTCGGCGGCGTCGCTGAGCTTCTTGCCCGCGGTGATGTTCTCGACGACTCCGCACGCGGCGGCGCCGGTGACCAGCACGGCGGCGCAACCGGCGGCGGCCAGGGATCTGCGGAGGGCGGGACGGAAGGCGGGGGTGGCGGCAGAAATGGGAACTCCTCAGGTTGTCTGTTCGGCTCAGCAGACTTTCGAGGACCCGCCAGGGTTGCCCATCTCAGCGCGCTTGCGACCGGCGTCACGCGGCGGACGCCGACTTTCGAGGACCCGCCGGCGTCGCCCACCGTGGCGCGCTTGCGACCGGCGTTCCGCGGCGTACGGTCGGGATCATGCGCATTGTCATCGCTGGTGGACATGGACAGATCGCCCTGCGGCTGGAGCGGCTGCTCGCGGGGCGCGGGGACGAGGTGGCGGGCATCATCCGCCGGCCCGAACAGGCCGGCGATCTCCTGGCGGCGGGCGCCGAACCGGTGGTCTGCGACCTGGAGTCGGCCACCGTCGACGACGTGGCCAAGCACCTGAAGGGCGCCGACGCGCTGGTCTTCGCCGCGGGCGCGGGCCCGGGCAGCGGGGCCGCCCGCAAGCAGACGGTGGACCTGGCCGCCGCGGTGCTCTGCGCCGACGCCGCCGAACGGGCCGGGGTACGGCGCTACCTGATCATCTCCTCGATGGGCGCCGACGCGCACGCCCCCGACGGGGCCGACCCGGTGTTCACGGCCTACCTGCGGGCCAAGGGCGCGGCCGACGAGGCCATCCGCGCCCGGCCCGGCCTGGACTGGACCGTGCTGCGCCCCGGCCGCCTCACCGACGACCCCGGCACCGGGGAGGTGAACCTCGCCCCGCACACCGGACGCGGCGAGGTCACCCGCGACGACGTGGCCGCCACCCTGCTCGCCCTCCTGGACGAGCCGGGCACCGCCGGTCGCACCCTGGAGCTGATCGGGGGCGGCACACCGGTGGTGGAGGCGGTACGGGGGCTGTCTCTTATACCCATCTCCGAGCCCACGTGACGGACTCCTAACCCGTATACGATCTTTTTATTGGAAAAAACTAAATAGAAGACTACTACATAAACTGCTTCCACTTCTACTGAATG
>NZ_SRID01000468.1 GCF_004684805.1 Streptomyces palmae | reverse complement strand
ATCCCCGCCATCCGGGAGGCCGCCACCACGACCGGCCCCGGCTGGCGACCCGGCAAGGGCGCCCGGGTGGTGGCCGCCTCCGGACCCCTCGCCGACGAGGCCGAACTGCTCGCCGGCGAGCTGGGCATGACCACCGCCAAGCCCCCCGCCCGCCGCGGTGACGTGGAACTGGCCCTCGACCCGGGGCACTCCGGAGGCCCGGAGGCGTACACCCTCACCGTGCGGGACGGCAGGGCGCGGATCACCGGCTCCACCGACGCCGGCGTCTTCTACGGCACCCGCACCCTCCGGCAGGCCGTGCGGAGCACCGGCGCCTTCCCCGAGGGCGAGGTCAACGACCGCCCCGACCGCCCCCAGCGCGGCCTCCACCTGGACATCGCCCGCAAGTACTACACGGCCGCCTGGATCGAGGACCGGCTGCGCCAACTGGCCGACCTCAAGCTCAACCAACTCGCCCTGCACTTCTCCGACGACCAGGGCTTCCGCATCCAGAGCGACACCCACCCCGAGGTGGTCTCCGCCCAGCACCTCAGCAAGGCCGAGGTCAGGCGGATCGTCGCGCTCGGCCGGCGGCTGCACGTCACCGTCATCCCGGAACTGGACTCGCCCGGCCACCTGGGCGCGGTGCTCCGCGCCCACCCCGACCTCCAGCTGCGCAACGCCTCCGGCGCCACCGTCGCCGGCGCGGTGGACATCTCCAAGCCCGGATCCGCCCGCATCGTGGACGAGCTGCTGCGCGAGTTCACCCCGCTCTTCCCCGGCAGGTGGTGGCACCTGGGCGGCGACGAGTACCAGGCGCTGACGGCGTCGAACCCGGAGACCTCCTATCCGCAGCTCGCCACCGCCGCCAAGGACCGCTACGGCTCCCAGGCCAAGGTCCAGGACCTGGCCACCGGCTGGCTCAACGACCGGGCCGCCGTGGTCGGCAAGCTCGGCAAGCACCCCAAGGCCTGGAACGACGGCTTCTTCCGGGGCGGGGTGGTCAAGGCCGACCGCGCCTTCGAGGTCGAGTACTGGACCGGCAAGGAGATCGGCGCCCGGCCGCCGTCCGAGTACCTGGACGAGGGCTGGAAGCTCGTCAACCTCAACGACGAGTACCTCTATTACGTACTCGGCCAGCCCAACCAGTTCTTCTACCCGACCGGCCGCCGGATCTACGAGGAGTGGTCGCCCGCGGTGCTGCGCGGCACCTCCCCGGTGCCGGGCAACCGCCCCACCGGCCCGGACCGGGTGCTCGGTGGCCGGCTCGCGGTCTGGGGCGACATCGCGAGCGCGCAGACCCCGGACCAGGTGGCCGCCGGCATCCGGCTGCCGCTCAACGCCCTGTCCCAGCGACTGTGGGACCCGCGCAAGCCGACCCTGAGCTGGCAGCAGTTCAGCACCCTGGCGGGACAGGTGGACTGAGGCCGCCGAACCCGCCGAACCCGCCGAACCCGCCGAACCCGGGGAGTGCCGGGGAGGTCGGGGGTGTCGGGCGGTGTCGGGAACACACCGGCCCCGCGGAGAGAGGGGGCGGTCGAGGCCGCGGACAAGGCGGTCGGGCCGGAGACAAGGGACGGTCGGGGCCGCCACCCCCCACAGGAGAGGCCCCGACCGTCGTCCGGTGCGGGCCCGCGCGCGGGCCCGTACTACCTACAGCGTCAGACGTCTCCAATTCGTCACACCGGCCGCCCGCGCCCGCTCTGGACGCGGCCCGGCCCCTGCCCGTAACGTGCAGGTCCGCGCCATAGGCGCGGTGTATTCGTCATTCCTTGCGTGGTCCGGCCGAGCGCGGGCACGCCCCTGGGGGACTCAAGAGATGTATCCGTGCGGGAACTGCGGTGCGGCCGCGGTCGGACCCGATGGGCGCTGCGGCGCGTGCGGCACCTATCAGCAGCAGCTTCAGCAGCAGCCGCCGCCCGGACCACCCGGTTACCCGGTCGCGCCCCCGATGGGCATGCCGGTCGGCGGAGTCGACCTGCGACGGGGCCTGGCCACGGCGCTGACCGTGATGTTCGGCGTGGTGATCGCCGCCTTGGTGCTCGTCGTCGTGGCGCGCGGCGGCCAGCACAGCGTGCTCGGCGACATCGTGGACGGCCGCGCGGTGACCGAGAAGGACCTGGAGGACGCCGACGACTTCTTCGCCGGTGCCCAGGCCATCTACGCCGTGGTGACCCTGGTCGTGGTCATCCTGTGGCCGATCTGGTTCCGCCGGCTGCGGCTGAACGCCGAGGTCTTCGCGCCCGGCCGGCACCGCTTCAGCAGCGGCTGGGCGGCCGGCTCCTGGTTCACCCCGGTGGTGAACCTCTGGTTCCCCAAGCAGATCGCCAACGACATCTGGCGGGCCAGCTCCCCGCAGGGCCCCGAGCAGGCCCGCCGCGGACTGCTCAACGCCTGGTGGGTGACCTGGTGGGTGGCGATCGGCGTGGGCATGATCAGCAGCATCCAGTACACGGTGGCCGACAACAAGCTCGACGACTTCGAGAACGACGCCAAGTCGGGGAAGTTCCACTCCCGGGACGAGATCATGGATGTCGTCAAGGACGGCAAGAACGCCATCGGCGTCAGCATGTTCGCGATGGTGCTCATGATCGCCGCGGCCATCCTGGCGATCATGGTGGTCCGCCAGATCACCGCCATGCAGGAGCAGCGCGCCCAGCTCCCGCCGCAGCCGCCCGCCCCCGGCGCGTACGGTGGCATGGCTCCGACCCCGTACGGTGCGATGCCCGGATACGGCCAGCCCGGCTACGGCCAGCCGCCCGCCCCCGGATACGGTCAGCCGGGCCAGCCCGGCGGCTACCCGCCCCCCTACGGTCCCGGACCAGCGGGGCAGTGACGGGAGGCGGTGGCCACGGCTGACTACGGGATAAGCCTCGGCACGGGCCTGGGTACGGGCCTCGGCACCGGTATCCCGAGACCTCAAATTCTCCGAGTGGGGCAGGAAGAGGGCGTGCAGGGGGACGACGCGGAATTGGCCGCCGCGGTCCACGCGGCGCAGCACGGGGACGAGACGGCTTTCCGTACGGTGTACCGCGCGGTGCATCCGCGTCTGCTCGGATACGTGCGCACCCTGGTCGGCGACGCCGACGCGGAGGACGTCACCTCCGAAGCGTGGCTGCAGATCGCCCGTGACCTGGGCCGATTCAGCGGCGACGCGGACCGTTTCCGAGGCTGGGCGGCACGGATCGCCCGCAACCGGGCGCTTGACCACGTCCGGATGCGGGGGCGCCGCCCGGCCATCGGCGGCGACGAGACCGAACTGGAGGACCGGGCCGCGGAGGCCGACACCGCCGGCGAGGCGATGGAGGCGCTGGGCACCGACCGGACCATGGGCCTGATCGCCCAACTGCCGCAGGACCAGGCCGAGGCCGTGGTGCTGCGGGTGGTGCTCGGCCTGGACGCGAAGAGCGCCGCGGCGGTGCTCGGCAAGCGCCCCGGGGCGGTGCGCACCGCCGCCCACCGCGGGCTCCGGCGGCTGGCCGAACTCCTCGACGCGGCGGTCGGCGGCGACGGGGCGGTGCTCGACGGAGTGCCCGCGCAGCGGGAGTCACACAGCGGTACGACGAAGCCCGCCGGTGTGACGGATTCGCGATCGCGGACGCAGAAGGACATGTGATGGCCGACGACCACCGCTACGACTGGTTGGACAACGATGCCGTAGAGAGGTTGCTGCGCGGCGAACCGGTGGAGACGGACCGAGGCGTCAAGGACCAGGACGAACAGGCGCGGATCCGCGCCGAGCGGCTGGCCGCCTCCCTGGGCTCGATCGCCGGGCCGGCCGAGCCGGCGGACGGACCGCTGCCCGGTGAGGAGGCCGCGCTGGCCGCCTTCCGCGCCGCCCGTGCCTCCGCTCCCGCCCGAGGAGCCGCCCGAGCGGTCGAGTTGCCCGTGGTGCGTCCCCGGGGCGCCCGCTTCGGCCGCCCCTCCCGGCTGCACCGCCCGCTGCGCGCCGGAATGGTGGCGGTGCTGGCCGGCTGCGCCTTCGGTGGGATGGCGGTGGCCGCCGGCGCCGGGGTGCTGGGCTTCGGCCCGACCGTGGGGGAGCCGCGCCCCACCTCCAGCGTCAGCGCGGCCGAGACCCGGCAGAACCAGCCCGCCGGGACGGGCCTGACCCCGGGACCCCACCGCAACGCCTCGCACAGCCCCGGTGGTTCCCGTGGCACCGCCTCCGGCGACCTCGGCGGCGACCCCGACCCCACCGCCACCACCAGCGAGGGCGACCCGTCCGAGGACGGCGAGGAGGAGACCGGCAGCCCGGACGGTCTGCCGAGCACCGAGCCGCCCTCCAACGGCGACGCGCGCAAGCGCTGGGTGCGCGTCGCGTGCCGGCAGTACCTGGACGGCGAGGCGCCCGAGATCGACCCGGACCGGATGCGCCGGCTGGAGCGGGTGGCGGGCGGCCCGACCGCGGTGCGCCGCTACTGCGAGCGGATCCTGACGAACCCCGGCAAGGGCCACCCTGAAGACGGCGATTCCGGTGGCGGCTCCGGCGGCGATTCCGGCGGCGAGGGCGGCACCGGGGGCGGTAGCGGCGGCGGTAGCGGCGGCGGCAAGGGCGGTGACGACGGCGACTCCGCGGGAGAGACCACCAGTCCGTCGCCACCCCCGCCCACGCCTGGCG
>NZ_SRID01000467.1 GCF_004684805.1 Streptomyces palmae | reverse complement strand
GGGGGGAGCGCCCCGGGGGCTGGTTGGGGGTATACCCGCTCCGGGCACCACCCGAACGGGTGCGGGACCGCTTTCCACCGGTACCGGCCACCGCCCGGAGGAGCTGACCGGGCGGGGCCCTGGTGTGCACCACAGGACGTTACCGGCGGCCGGCCGAGCCCCGGACGAGTCCGGGCCGCGTATGGGCCGAGACCTGGAGGGATACGGACCGAGCCCCGACCGGGTACGAGCCGGGCCCCGGCCGGGCGGGAGGCAGCGGCGAACCGGCCGGGCGCGCAGTCGGCGAGTGGCGCGCGGTTCAGCGCAGAGCGGGCAGGGCCGCCCGCGCCGCGCTCAGCGCGCCCTCGCGGATCGCAGTGGCCCCCGGCGCCGTACCGCTCTCGAAATCACTGCCGTTGTAGGTGACGGTGAGCATCGCGTTGTCCACCCGTACCGTCAGCACCGCCTCGCGGGTCTGCTGGTCGTCCTCGGTGGTGAGCCGCTCGCGGATGCCGGCGGCGTCGCCGAGACCGGTCAGCCGCCGGCCCTCGGGCGCGGCGGGCCGCGGCGCGGTGGGCGGGGCGACGGTGAAGGTGATGTCCAGCCAGCGGTAGTCGTAGCCGTCCAGCGCGTGCCAGGAGCAGCCGGTGCGGCGGTTCAGGTCGCTGGACTGCAGCGCGGTCCCGCCGGTCGGGGCGCCGGGCACCAGCTTCCGCACCGTCTTGGCCGGCAGCGCGGCGCAGGCATCGGCGGGCGGGCGGCGGAAGCGCACCGTGGTGGCGGGGTGGACGCCGGCCGGCTCGGAGCGGGCCTCCGGTCCGCTCGGCGGGGCATCGGACGAGCCGGTGCCGGAGAGGGCCAGCCCGGCGGCGGCGAGTGCGGCCACGGGCAGCAGTCGGGCGCCCAGGATGATCGGCCAGGATCGCACGGCGGTCTCACTTCGTGAAGGCGTGTGGGGGACGGCGGGAGCGCGCGGGAAGACGACCATGCCATACCGCGAGAGTGGTGTACTCCCCAGGGCCGCCCCGCGCCCCGCCGCCAGGCCCTAGGCTCCGGGCGAGCGCCGTGTCACAGGGAGGAGGGGCGCATGGGCGAGCGGGTACAGGCCCCGAACGAACCGGCGGGGGACCCGGTCTGGGACTCCGTCAGGCAGCTGGTCGCCTGGCTGGACCGGAACAGCGCGGTCCCGCCCGAGCAGCGGTCGCTGCTGCGGGTGCTGAAGCTCTCCGAAGAGGTGGGCGAGGTGGCGGCGGCGGTCTTCGGGGCCACCGGCCAGAACCCCCGCAAGGGCCTCACCCACACCTGGGAGGAGGTCCACGCCGAGCTGTGCGACGTCATCCTCACCGCGATGGTGGCCCTGGCATCGCTCACCCCCGACGCCCGCGAGGTGTTCGCCGCGCATCTGCGCCGGGTCACCGCCCGTTCGCTCGCCTCGGAGGGCACGTAGCAGGGGAGGGATCATGGCGCCAGAGCGGAACTCGGCCGCGCCCGGGACACGGTGCCCAGCCGGCCAGCACCACCGCAAATCGGGCATTCGGCACCAACGGAAGCGGAGCCCTCGCGCCGGCCGTACGCGCCGGCTCGGCGAACGGCACCTCACGAGTCGCCCCGCCGGCAAAAGCCCCAGCGGACGGCGGCCTTGACGGGCCGTCCGGTCCGCGGAGACCGGCGGTCCGATGTTTTGGGCCGAATGCCCGATGCGGATGCGGCGCTCATCCGAAGGCCATAAAAGTGTCGTGCACGGGTCGGTACTTCGCCGCTCGCTTCCACTCCAATTCCTCTGACACCTCATGTCAGGGGAAGGCAGATGACACCGATGGCACACACAGCTGACAGCAGCTCACCCCACCAGCAGATCAAGGCCGCCGCCGCCCGCCTGGGCCGCCGCGGCTTCCTGACCGCCACCTCCGCCGCGGCGGCGCTCGCCTTCACCACCAACCTGCCCAGCGCGCACGCGGCCGAGGCGAGGTCGTACGCGCTCGACGAGGATCCGTTCACCCTGGGCGTGGCCTCCGGAGACCCGCTGCCGGACTCCGTGGTGCTGTGGACCCGACTGGCCCCCAGACCCTACGAGCCCGGCCACGGCCTGCCCGCTTCCGGAGCCGTACGGGTGCACTGGGAGATCGCCCACGACCAGCGCTTCAGCCGACGGGTGCGGCGGGGCACCGCCCCCGCGTACGCCGCCTTCGACCACACGGTGCATGTGGACGTCGGGGGCCTGGAAGCGGACCGGGTGTACTGGTACCGCTTCCGGGTCGGCAACTGGATCAGCCCGGCCGGCCGCACCCGCACCACCCCGGCCCGCGGCAGCCGGGTCAGCGAGGGCCGCTTCGGCCTGACCTCCTGCCAGGCGTACCACGACGGCTACTTCACCGCGCTCGGCCACCTCGCCGACGAGGAGCTGGACGCCGTCTTCCACGTCGGCGACTACCTCTACGAGTACGCGGTCAACGCCACCGGCGGCGCACGCAAGTACACCGACCGCACGCTGCCCGACTGGTTCAACCGGGAGACCGTCACCCTGGACGAGTACCGGCTGCGCTACGCCCTCTACAAGACCGACCCGGACCTCCAGGCCGCGCACGCCGCCTTCCCCTGGTACGTCACCTGGGACGACCACGAGACCGAGAACAACTACGCCGGCGACACCGACGAGCACGGCAGCCCCACGGAGGACTTCCTGGTCCGCCGCGCCGCCGCCTACCGCGCCTACTGGGAGAACATGCCGCTGCGCCTGCCGCAGCAGCCGGTCGGCCCGGACATGCGGCTCTACCGCCGCTTCCACTACGGCCGGCTGGCCCAGTTCGACATCCTGGACACCCGGCAGTACCGCTCCGACCAGGCGTACGGCGACGGCTGGCAGTACCCGGGACCGGAGTCCGAGGACCCGGCCCGCACCCTGACCGGCGCCACCCAGGAGCGCTGGCTGCTGGACGGCTTCCGCCGCTCCACCGCCACCTGGAACGTCCTGCCCCAGCAGGTCACCTTCTCCCGGCGCAAGAACACCACCGCCGCCCGCTCCAAGCTCGCCATGGACGCCTGGGACGGCTACCCGGCCTCCCGCGAACGGATCCTGGCCGGTGTCGAGCAGGCCGGCCTGGACAACTTCGTGGTCCTCACCGGCGATGTGCACGTCTCCTACGCCATGGACATCAAGCGGGACTTCGACGCCCCGGACTCCCGCACCGTGGGCGTGGAGTTCGTCGGCACCTCGGTCAGCAGCGGGAAGGACGGCGCCGAGAAGCCGTCCAACTGGGCGACCTACCTGGCGGCCAACCCGCACATGAAGTTCTACAACGGGCTGCGCGGCTACTCCGTGGTCACCCTGGACGGCTCCCAGGCCCGCGCCGACTACCGGACCGTCCCGTACATCAGCGCCCCCGACGCCCCGGTGAGCACCGCCGCCTCCTTCGCCACGGAGTCCGGCAACCCGGGCCTCCACCAGCTCTGACCCGGCCCCCGGCATACGCCGCGAGCCCACCCCGGGATCCGGGTGGGCTCGCGGCGGCGGCCCACCGCATGGCACCGTGCCGCCATGGCAGCAGTGGATGGGAACCCGGCCCGGTACGGCGCGGCGAGCGGCCCCGACGCCCCGCCCCCGGTGGCCGCGGTGCGCGAACTGGTACGCGGGGTGGCCGCGCTCACCGAGGGGGAGCGGCCCTGGGCGCCGGGCGCGGTGGTGCTCGCCGGGCAGGGCGAGCGGACCCTGGCCGAGGCCGCGTACGGCTGGGCGGTGCGGTACGCCGGCTACGACCCGGCCACCGACCGCGGGGTGGAGCTGCCCCCGGCCGCCCGGGTGCCGGCCCGTATCGACACCGTCTTCGACCTGGCCTCCCTCACCAAGCTGGGCACCGCCGTACTGGCGGTCTGGTGCGTGGAGCGCGGCACCCTGGACCCGGACCGGCCGGTGGCCGAGTACGCACCGGAGCTGACCGCCGCCGCCGAGCACCGGATTACTGCCCGGCAGCTGCTCACCCACACCTCCGGGCTCCGCCCCGAACTGCCGCTGTACGACTGCCCCGGGCAGCCGGAACGGGAGGCGGCCCTCTTCACCGAGCAGCCGATCGGCCCGCCCGGCGGCGAGCGCCGCTACTCCGACCTCAACCCCCTGCTGCTCCAGCGCGTCCTGGAGCGGATCACCGGACGGACGCTGGACCGGCTGCTCGCCGAGGTGGTCACCGGCCCGCTGGGCATGCGGGACACCTGCTTCCGGCCCCCCGCCGCGCTGCTGCCGAGGATCGCCGCCACCGAGGACCAGCGGCGGCCCTGGGCCAAGCTGGACCGGGGCATGCTGCGCGGCCGGGTGCACGACGAGAACGCCCACGCCCTGGGCGGGGTGGCCGGCCACGCCGGGCTCTTCGGCACCGTCCGGGACCTGGCGCGGCTGTGCCGGATGCTGCTGGGCGGCGGCACGTACCAGGGCGTCCGGGTGCTGGCCCCCGCCTCCGTCGACCTGCTGCTCACCGCGCCGGGG
This sequence comes from Streptomyces palmae, assembly GCF_004684805.1. GTDB lineage: Bacteria > Actinomycetota > Actinomycetes > Streptomycetales > Streptomycetaceae > Streptomyces > Streptomyces palmae. Next base: position 204 of record NZ_SRID01000467.1, on the reverse strand, counting down.
CTGGGGTTCGAGGTGGACCAGCCCTGGTACATGGGCGAGCTGGCCGGGCAGGGAGCGGCCGGGCACACCGGGTTCACCGGCACCAGCCTGGTGCTCGACCGGGCGACCGGCGCCTTCCTGGTGCTGCTGGCCAACACCGTGCACCCGGTCCGCCGCCCCACCGCCGGCAGCACCCCCCGCGCAGCCGCCGCAACAGCCCTGGCC
>NZ_SRID01000466.1 GCF_004684805.1 Streptomyces palmae | reverse complement strand
GTGCTGGGCGGCGGGGTGCCGTCGGGTGGCCGGCTGGGGGTGCCGGGTGTGTCGGGTGTGCCGGGTGTGGGGGTGGAGGTGCCTGGTGCGTCCGTGGCGCCTCCGGTGGCACCGCTGCCGCCGCGGCCCGTGCCGGGGGTCCCGCCGACTCCTCCCGTGTCCCCGCCATCGGGGCCCGCCTCGGACCTCGGGTCCGGGATGCCGGTCGGCCCGGAGCCGGTCGGTGGATCGTTCGAGGGGCGTGCGGAGGGGTGGGTGTCGCCGGCGCCGGGCAGCGGCACCAGGTCGACCCGGCCGTCGGGCGGCACCGCCTGGCGGGGGGCGGCCGCGTTCGGTGGGCCCGCGGCGCCCACCGCCAGCTCGCTGTCCCCGGCGCCACTACCGCAGCCGGTCAGCAGGGCGGCGCCCAGTGAGAGCAGGCACAGCGCGCCGGGGGCGCGTACCGGCCAGGGTGCTCCCAGGGTCGCCCGGGCGGTGTCCGGCTCCGTGTTCGCGGTGGCGGGTGCGTGTACGGTCCGGCGGCGGCGCCGGGGCATCGGCTGTCGCATCGGGCCAGTCTTGCTGACGTATCGTCAGAAAAACAGGCCCGTGCGCCAGTCGGCTGCCTTGGTGGCGGATGTGTCGACCGGGGGCGCCCCGGGGCGAGTCGAGGCGCCGGCAGCCCATCCGCTCAGTCGGAGATCAGCCCCTCGCGCAGCTGTGCCAGGGTGCGGGTCAGCAGGCGGGAGACATGCATCTGGGAGATCCCCACCTCTTCGCCGATTTGCGACTGCGTCATATTCGCGAAGAAGCGGAGCATGATGATCTGGCGCTCCCGGGGCGGGAGTTTGGCCAGTAGCGGCTTGAGCGACTCGCGGTACTCCACCCCCTCCAGGGCGGTGTCCTCGTAGCCCAGCCGGTCGGCCAGCGAGCCCTCCGCGCCGTCCTCCTCGGGGGACGGTGAGTCCAGGGAGCTGGCGGTGTAGGCGTTGCCCACCGCGAGCCCGTCGACCACGTCCTCCTCGGGCACCCCGAGGGCGGTGGCCAACTCGGCGACGGTGGGGGAGCGGTCCAGCCGCTGGGCGAGTTCGTCGCTGGCCTTGGTGAGCGCCAGCCGCAGTTCCTGAAGGCGGCGCGGCACCCGCACCGACCAGCTGGTGTCACGGAAGAAGCGCTTGATCTCGCCCACCACGGTGGGCATCGCGAAGGTGGGGAACTCCACGCCCCGCTCGCAGTCGAACCGGTCGATCGCTTTGATCAGCCCGATGGTGCCGACCTGGACGATGTCCTCCATGGGTTCGTTGCGGCTGCGGAACCGGGCCGCGGCGTAACGCACCAGGGGGAGGTTGAGTTCGATGAGGGTGTCACGTACGTAGGTGTGCTCCACGCTGTCCCGGTCGAGTGCGGCGAGCCGCAGGAACAGGGAGCGGGAGAGGGTGCGGGTGTCGATGGCGTCGCAGTCGTCAACTACGTGCGGTGCGTCGTTGGTGAGCACCTTCGAGCTGCCCAGTTCTGCGGACATGCCACCCCCTTGAGGTCGCGGACGGATCCCAGCGGCGCTCCGTGCGTGAGTGCAGCCTCCCCCTGAATACCGGAGGTCGGGCCACGGCAAACACGGTTTCTGCAGAATGTCACAAGTCGGCAACACGCTGTAGCGCCAAGTCGACATTCTTACCCCGGAAGCGCCGAGATGGGAGTCCCCCGAGGGGATTAGGGTTCGATTCGATTTGCGGACCGGAGGCGGGCGAAGCTCCGGGACAGCAGTCGGGACACATGCATCTGGGACACCCCGAGCTCCGCGCTGATCTGAGATTGCGTCAGATTGCTGTAGTAACGGAGCAACAGGATGCGCTGCTCGCGCTCCGGCAACTGCACCAGCAGATGCCGTACCAGATCGCGGTGTTCGACCCCGGCCAGCGCCGGGTCCTCGTAGCCGAGCCGGTCCAGCAGCCCGGGCAGCCCGTCGCCCTCCTGGGCCGCCTCCAGTGAGGTGGCGTGGTAGGAGCGGCCGGCCTCGATGCACGCCAGCACCTCGTCCTCGCCCAGTTTCAGCCGCTCGGCGATCTCCGCGGTGGTGGGGGTGCGGCCGTGCTGCACCGTCAGATCCTCGGTGGCGCTGTTGACTTGCACCCACAACTCGTGCAGTCGACGAGGTACGTGCACGGTGCGGACGTTGTCCCGGAAGTACCGTTTGATCTCGCCCACCACGGTGGGCATCGCGAAGGTCGGGAACTGCACGCCGCGGTCCGGGTCGAACCGGTCGATGGCGTTGATCAGGCCGATGGTGCCGACCTGGATCACGTCTTCCATCGGCTCGTTGCGGCTGCGGAAGCGGGCGGCGGCATAGCGCACCAGCGGCAGGTTGGCCTCGATCAGGGCGTCCCGGACGCGGGTGTGCTCGGGCGTTCCGGGCTCCAGTCCGCTGAGTTCGGCGAAGAGCACCTGGGTGAGCGCGCGGGCGTCAGCGCCGCGGCTCTTGGGTGCGGCGTTCCCGGTGCCGTTGTCGTCGGCGCCCTCGGCGGTGCCCTCGGGGCGGCTCTCGCCGGGGGAGGGCTGGCTTCTGGGCACAGTACGGGCCGGCACGCGTGTCGCCATCCCTCCTCCGTCCACTCACTCCCAGCAAGAGCGGTCATAGCATCACAAGACATGCGCACTGTGTGCAAGCACTGCATAACGCCGTGTTGAGGGAGAAAAAGGACCCAGGGCTCCGGAAGGTACCCGAGGGCGGGGGCCGCTGCGTGCGCCGCCCCGGGGGCTCAGATCTCGTAGTCGGCGATCACCCAGGTGGCGAACTCCCGCCACTGCTCGGCGGCCGCCTGATGGGCCGGGTGCTCCAGGTAGCGCTTGAGGGCATCGCCGTCGGCCACCGCGGAGTTGATCGCGTAGTCATAGGCGATCGGCCGCTCGGTGATGTTCCAGGCGCACTCCCAGAACTCCAGTTCGGGGATGACGCCCTTCAGCTCCTCGAACGCCCGAGCCCCGGCGACCACCCGCGGCTCGTCGCGCCGCACCCCGTCATTCAGCTTGAACAGGACCAGGTGGCGGATCACGGGTGGACCTCCTGTGACGCCCGCGCCGACCTCAGCTGATCAGTGCGGTCATGAAATCGCCGATGCTCTTCGCGGCGTCCGATACGCCTTCGAAGCCTACCTGGACCAGGTCGGCGGCGCGTTCCGGCGTCTTGATGATCGTGTAGAGGACGAAGACGACGAGCATGTAGAACGCGACTTTTTTCGCCTGCGCCATCGCTACGCCGCCTCCCCTGCCGTACTGATCGGTCGGGTGAGTCTATCCACTCGTACGGCCCAAGCGGTCGGATGATGCGATCTTTCAGGTCGTCCGGCGTGCCGCCCCGCCCACCCTGGCGCGGCCGGTCCCGCCCCGGCCGACCGGGAACCCGGGGGTCCGGGGCGGCACGGCACACGCGGCCGACGGACACGGCATACGAGGCCCGCGGCCCGCCGGGACACGCGGCCGACGGACACGGGATGCGAGGCATGTGGCCCGCCGGGGCATGCGGCCGACTGGTCCGCGGGCACCCGCGGCGCGCGGCGCCGTGCGGGGGCTCAGCCCCGATTGCGCGGATGCTGCCGCGCCGCGCGCTCGTTGCCGTGCTTGTACGCGCCGGTCCAACGGGCCATGACCAGCTGGGCGTCGCCGGACTCCGCCTCCGCCACGAACCGCTCGGCGCGGGCACCGCGCAGCGTCCCGGCGGGGCGGCCGTGGTGGGTGATGACGACGGTGCCGTCGGCGCGGCGCGTGTAGCCGAATCCATGGGGTCGGGGCATGGTCCGCGATGCTAGAGCGCGGGGTGCCCGCCTCGGTACGGGTTTTCCGCCCGGGCGCGAGGCGGGGAGCCGGCGGTCCGGCAGGGAGCCCGGCGCCGACCAACCGAGACCAGGGACCACGAAGGGCCCCATCCGATCGGATGGGGCCCTTCGTTTTACCTCTTCAGAGCGGTAGCGGTGGGATTTGAACCCACGGAGGAGTTGCCCCCTCACACGCTTTCGAGGCGTGCTCCTTCGGCCGCTCGGACACGCTACCGAGAGAGAGCTTAGCGGACGGTGGGCCGTGCTCCGAAATCGGTTTCGGACGGGTGGTGGCCGAAACCGCCGGAACAGGGGCGCGGGCGGGGTCAGGGCCTGTCGTGGGTGTCCCGGAAGAAGCGGGTGAGCAGCAGGGCGCAGTCCTGCGCCAGGACGCCGTGGATGACCTCCGGGCGGTGGTTGAGCCGCCGGTCGCGGACCACGTCCCAGAGGGAGCCGGCCGCTCCCGCCTTCTCGTCCACCGCGCCGTAGACGATCCGGTCGACGCGGGAGAGCACGGCGGCACCCGCGCACATGGTGCACGGTTCCAAGGTGACGACCAGGGTGCAGCCGGTCAGGCGCCAGCGCCCGCCGCCGGAGTCGGCCGGTGCGCCGGGGTGTGCCGCGCCGAGGGTACGGGCGGCCTCGCGGAGGGCCAGTACCTCGGCATGGGCGGTGGGGTCGCCGGTGGCCTCGCGTTCGTTGCGCCCCCGGCCCAGCACGGTGCCGTCCGGGCCCAGCACCACGGCACCCACCGGTACGTCCCCGGTCTCCGGGGCCCGAACCGCTTCCGCCAGCGCCAGCCGCATCGGCTCGCGCCAGGGATCGCGTACGGGGTCAGGGAGGGGGGCGGGCTGCGGAGCGCTCATGGCACCAGTGTGGG
>NZ_SRID01000465.1 GCF_004684805.1 Streptomyces palmae | reverse complement strand
GGCGATGGGCGAGCGGGAGGGCGTATACGGCGGCGGGCGACGGCATGGGTGCCGTCGCCCGCCGCTCACCCAGGGTGGGGTGCGGTGGTCAGGACCTGACGGGTCCTGCCGGGTTCCTCAGTCCTTCGCGACCGGTGCCGCCGTCTCCAACTGGTCGGCCTGGTCCGCGGCGAGTACCGCTCCGGTGCTCTTCCGACCCCGCCGCAGCCTGCTCTCGATCCACCGCGCGAGCGTGGTGATGAGGAAGTTGACCACGATGAAGATCAGCGCGACCACGGTGATCGAGGCGATGGTGTTGGCGCCGTAGTTGGCGGTGATCGACCGGACCTGGGAGAAGAGCTCCTCGTAGCCCAGCAGCGCGCCACCGATCGCGGTGTCCTTCACGATCACCACGATCTGGCTGACCAGGGCCGGCAGCATGGCGGTGACCGCCTGCGGCAGCAGCACCGTGCCCATGATCTGGCCCTTGCGCATACCGAGGGCCTTGGCCGCGTCGTTCTGGCCGCGGGGCAGGGACTCGATACCCGCCCGGACGATCTCGGCGATGACCGAGGCGTTGTACAGCACCAGCCCGGTCACCACGGCGTACAGCGGCCGGATGTCGATGTCGACGTTGCCGTACTGGGCGTAGAGCTGGAAGGAGAAGATCATCAGCATCAGCACCGGGATGGCGCGGAAGAACTCCACCCACACACCCGCCGGGACCCGGATCCACGCATGGTCCGACATCCGGGCGATGCCGAGCAGCGCGCCCAGCGGCAGGGCGATGACGATGGACAGCGCCGCCGCCTGCAACGTCTTGGTGAGGCCGGGGACCAGGAACTCGGTCCAGACCCGGCTGTCCTCGACGAAGGGCCGCCACTTGGCGCCCTCCAGCTGGTGGTTGGCGGCCATGGTGTCCAGCACCCACCAGACGCCGAGCCCCAGGACGACCAGGAAGCCGATCGTGTAGGCGATGTTGCGGCGCTTGGCCTTGGGACCCGGAGTGTCGTACAGGACCGACAGGTTGGTCATCGCTTCACCGCCACACGCTTGGACACCCAGCCGAGCAGCAGGCCGACGGGCAGGGTCAGGACTATGAAGCCGAAGGCGAAGACCGCGAAGACCAAGGTGATCGAGTCCGTCTCGTTCTCCATCATGGTCTTCATCAGAGCCGAGGCTTCGGCGACGCTGATGGCCGCGGCGATCGTGCTGTTCTTGGTCAGCGCGATCAGTACGTTCGCCAGCGGCGCGACCACGGCGCGGAACGCCTGCGGCAGCACCACGAGGGTCAGCACCTGGGTGAAGCTCAACCCCAGTGCGCGGGCCGCCTCCGCCTGGCCGACCGGCACCGTGTTGATGCCGGCGCGCAGCGACTCACACACGAACGTCGCCGTGTACAGGGTGAGTCCGAGCACCGCGAGCTGGAAGTTCACGTCGTCCGAAGAACCACCGAAGAGCTTGACGCCCATCGTCTGGTTGAGCCCCAGGGAGGTGAAGAGGAGCACGATGGTCAGCGGCGTGTTCCGTACGACATTGACGTACGCGGTGCTGAAGACGCGCATCACCGGAACGGGGCTGACCCGCATGCCGGCCAGAATGGTGCCCCAGATCAGGGACCCTGCAGCCGAATAGAGGGTGAGCTTCACGGTGACCCAGAAGGCCCCGAGCAGGTCGTACCCATCAAGAAAATCGAACACGTTCTTACCGCGCTCTCCCCTGGTTGGATGGCAGGGCGCGCCGCCCGCGCTCGGGCGGCGCGCCGCGGTCTCAGCTCTTCTCGGTGACCTTCGGTGCGGGCTCGTTCTTGTAGTTGGCCGGGCCGAAGTTGGCCTTCACGGCCTTCTCCCAGGAACCGTCCGCGACCATCTTCTCCAGAGCCTTGTTGATCTTGGCCTGGAGCTCGGTGTCGCCCTTCTTGATGCCGATGCCGTAGTTCTCGTCGCTCAGCTTCAGGCCGGCGAGCTTGAACTTGCCGTGGTGCTCCTTCTGCGCGGCGTAGCCGGCGAGGATGTCGTCATCGGTGGTCAGCGCGTCGACGGCCTTGTTCTCCAGACCGGTCAGGCACTCCGAGTAGCCGCCGAACTCCTGCAGGTCGGCCTTGGGCGCGAAGTCGTTCTTGACGTTCTGCGCGGAGGTGGAGCCGGTGACCGAGCACAGCTTCTTGGAGTTGAGGTCCTTGGCGTCCTTGATGGAGTTGTCGTCGCTGCGGACGAGCAGGTCCTGGTGCGCCAGCAGGTACGGGCCGGCGAAGGAGACCTTCTTCTTGCGCTCGTCGTTGATGGAGTAGCTGGCCACCACGAACTTCACGTCGCCGCGGGAGATCATGTTCTCGCGCTCGGCGCTGGGCGCCTGCTTGAACTCGATGTCCTTCTCGTCGTAGCCGAGCTCCTTGGCGACATACCGGGCGACGTCGACGTCGAAGCCGGTGTACTTGCCGTCGGGCGTCTTCAGGCCGACACCGGGCTGGTCGAACTTGATGCCGATGCGGATCTTGTCGCTGTCGCTGCCGGAGCCACAGGCGGTGGCGGTCAGGGACAGAGTGATCGTGGCGGCGGCGGCCAGCGCGGCCGTCCTGCGGAACTTCATGGTGAACATCCTTTGGCTTCATCGAGGCGTCGGCGATATGTCATCGAGCCGACGGATCATCGAGTCATCGGGGGGTGCCGATCGGTGAAATCAGGGGCCGATCGTCAGATCAGTGGTGCAGGATCTTCGACAGGAAGTCCTTGGCACGGTCGCTGCGCGGGTTGCTGAAGAACTGCTCCGGCGGAGCCTCTTCGAGGATCCGGCCGTCAGCCATGAAGACGACGCGGTTGGCCGCGGAGCGGGCGAAGCCCATCTCGTGGGTGACCACGACCATGGTCATCCCCTCGCGGGCGAGCTGCTGCATCACGTCCAGCACCTCGTTGATCATCTCCGGGTCGAGGGCCGAGGTGGGCTCGTCGAAGAGCATCACCTTCGGGTCCATGGCCAGAGCCCGGGCGATCGCCACCCGCTGCTGCTGGCCACCGGAGAGCTGCGACGGGTACTTGTCCGCCTGGGTGCCGACGCCGACCCGGTCCAGCAGCGCGCGCGCCTTCTCCTCGGCCGCCTTCTTGTCCGTCTTGCGGACCTTGAGCTGGCCCAGCATCACGTTCTGCAGCACCGTCTTGTGGGCGAAGAGATTGAAGGACTGGAAGACCATGCCCACATCCGCGCGCAGCCTGGCCAGTTCCCGGCCCTCCTGCGGGAGCGGGTTCCCGTCGATCGTGATCGTCCCGGCGTCGATGGTCTCCAGCCTGTTGATCGTCCGGCACAGGGTGGACTTGCCCGACCCCGACGGCCCGATGACGACGACGACCTCGCCCCGGGCGATGGACAGATTGACGTCCTGGAGCACGTGCAGCGCGCCGAAGTGCTTGTTGACTCCTGTCAGCGCGACCAGTTCGCCCGTCTTCTCCACGGCGTCCTTGGTCACCGATACTTCGCTCATCGGCGTCTCGCTCCATCCTCCTCGGTTGGGAGGACCCTAGGGGGCGGTGGTGACGAGCGTCATTACATCTGAGCTGAAATTGAGCATAACGATACGGCCACAAAGGGACACTCTATGTAAACAGGGCGCGGAATATGCGTACCGGCTGCATAACGGAACCTCCATGGAACCGGGATGCGTCTTGACGGGGACCCCACCGATCGGCGTGGATGCCCTGTGGCCATGTCATCGGGCGTACACACCGCGGTGACACCGGGTTCGTGCCCACCACACACCGCCGACACACACCGAGCCGAGGAGGGGCCGATGAGACTTCTGCTGGTCGAGGACGACAACCACGTCGCCGCCGCCCTCTCCGCGGTCCTCGCCCGGCACGGCTTCTCGGTCACCCACGCACGCAACGGTGACGAGGCCCTGCAGGCGCTGCTGCCCGACAAGGGGGCGCCGTTCGGCGTGGTGCTGCTCGACCTCGGACTGCCCGACCAGGACGGCTTCGAGGTGTGCGGCCGCATCCGCAAGCTCACCAAGACACCAGTGATCATGGTGACCGCGCGGTCCGACGTGCGCTCCCGCATCCACGGCCTCAACCTCGGGGCCGACGACTACGTGGTCAAGCCGTACGACCCGATGGAACTGCTCGCCCGCATCCACGCGGTGAGCCGCCGTACGGTGGTCGCCGACACGCCCCCCGGCGGCGAGGAACCGGCCACCGAGGGCCCCGTGCCGCCGCTGCGGCTCGGCCAGCTCGCCATCGAGCTCCTCACCCGCCAGGTCTCCGTGGCCGACACCGTCGTCTCGCTCACCCGCAAGGAGTTCGACCTGCTCGCCCTGCTCGCCCAGCGACCGGGCGTGGTCTTCCGCCGCGAGCAGATCATCAGCGAGGTCTGGCGCACCAGCTGGGAAGGGACCGGGCGCACCCTGGAGGTGCACATCGCCTCGCTGCGCTCCAAGCTGCGGATGCCGGCCCTGATAGAGACCGTGCGTGGCGTCGGCTACCGGCTCGTCGCCCCGGCCGACCGCTGACCGCCGCGGACACCCCTGGTGCGCTCTCGACTCCTGCCGCTGCTCATCGTGCTGATGGCCGCCGTACTGCTGGCGCTCGGCTTTCCGCTCGCCGTCAGCACCGCGGCCCGCGAACAACAGCAGGTGATCGTCGACCGGATCGACGACACCACCCGCTTCGCCGCGCTGGCCCAGTCCGTCACCGTCCGGCCCGACACCCCCGGCACCTGTCTCTT
>NZ_SRID01000464.1 GCF_004684805.1 Streptomyces palmae | reverse complement strand
CCCCGCACTCGCCCGACTCGCCCCCGCCGACGGCCGCCTCACCATCGGCCTGGAACTGCCCCTCGACAACGACTGGGGGCCCGCCCGCCGGCACACCGACCACGAGGCCCACCGGCCCTTCGGCGTCCCCGACCTGACCGGGCACACCCGGCTCGCCCAGCTGGCCGACCGGCTCGGCTTCGCCGCCCTGTGGCTGCGCGACGTCCCGCTCTACGACCCTGTCCGGTTCGGCGACGCCGGCACCGTCTTCGAGACCTTCACCCACCTGGGCCACCTCGCCGCCACCACCGAGCAGGCCGTTCTCGCCACCGGGGCGATCGTCCTGCCGCTGCGCGAACCCCTGCTGGTCGCCAAGGCCGCCGCCACCGTCGACGCCCTCTCCGGCGGCCGGATGCTGCTCGGCCTGGCCAGCGGTGACCGCCCCGTGGAGTACCCGCTGTTCGCACGCGACTTCGCGGCACGGGGCGCGGCGTTCCGGGAGGGCGTGGAGAAGGTCCGCGCGGCCTGGCGGTCCGGGCCGCTGGAGCTTCCCGCGGCCGGCCTGGACGGCGAGCGGCATCTGGAGGTGCTGCCCAAGCCGGCGCACCCGGCGGGCATCCCGATCGCCGTCGCCGGCGGCGCCCAGCAGACCCCCGAGTGGATCGCCGCCCACGCCGACGCCTCCCTCAACTACCCGCGCGACCTGGGTGCCCTGCGCCTGAGGATCCGCCAGTGGCGGGAGCTCGCCGGGGACAAGCCCTATCTGACCCCGATGGTGCTCACCCTCCAGGACGATCCCGGTGCCCCGGCCCACCCCATCCGGCTCGGCCTGAGCACCGGCCGCAAGGCCCTGATCGACCGGCTGGAGGCCATGGCCGCGCTCGGCGTCGCCCATGTCTCCTTCAACCTCCGCCCCAACGACCGCCCCGTCGACGAGCTGCTGCACGAACTCGCCGAGGAGGTCCTGCCGCACTTCGCGGCGGCACCCCGCGACGCCGGCTGAGAACCCTCCGGTGGCCTCGGCGGTCGGCAGGCGGCGCCCCGGGGCATTGCGTCACGGGGCCGCCGCCCGGTCCAGGGCGCATCGGCGCTGGAAGACCACCGCGATCGCCATAAGCACGGCCGGGGCCGCGGTGAAGCCCAGCAGGAGGGCCACCAGGGCGGAGTGGGACTGCGGGAGGGTGTGGTCCTCGGTGGTGGACACGAAGCCTCCGAGGGCGAGGACGGCGGAGTACAGATAGGGGCCGATGGCGGTGCCGGTCGCCTCGGTCGCGGTCCACACCCCGGTGTAGGCGCCCGCTCGGGCAAGACCCCGTGCCTCGGCGGCGGCCACCGCGTCCGGGAGCATCGAGAAGGCGAAGAGCTGAAGCCCGGCGAAGGCGGTGCCCATGACGGCCACCACGCCGGTGGTCGCGGCCACCCCCAGTCTCTCGCCGGGCAGCAGTGCGAGGGACCCGGTGAGGAAGGCGCCCTGGGACAGCAGCAGCCCGCGCTGCTTGCCGATCCGCCGCGACATCCAGAGCCACCCGGGTGCGGCGATCGTCGCCGGCACCAGGAAGGCGCCCATCAGCACGGCGGTCAGACCCCTGTCGTGGAGCACGTACTCGGTGTAGAAGGGCAGCGCCGCCAGGAAGAGGTGGGTGGTGGTGCCGGTGAACAGGTAGGACAGCAGCAGCGCCCGGAAGTCGCGGTCCCGCCAGGCGGCCAGGGTGTCCTCGAGGGCGGAGTGGGCGCGCTCCCCTGGGGTCCGGATCCCGCAGTGCTCGGTGAGCCTGCGGACGCCCGCCAGCGCGACCAGTTGCGAGGCGACCAGGACACCGGCCAGCAGCAGGGCCATCCGGGCATAGGCCCGGTGGCCGCCGGAGGCCACCAGGGCCGGCGCGGCCACGCCCGCGCCGAGCAGTCCCAGCGTCAGGAAGAACATCCGGAACGTGAAGACGCGGGTACGCTCGTGGTACCCGATCCGCAGGTCGGACGGTGTCGTCAGGTAGGGCACCTGGAAGCAGGCGAACAGCAGGTTGCCGGCGACACAGCAGCAGCCGACCCACAGCGCCGCCGAGGTGCCCGAGACGCTCGCGGGGACCGAGAACATCGCGATCCAGGCCACCGCCAGCAGCAGCCCGCCGTGGAGCATGCCGCGCCGGTGGCCCCGGTGGCGCGCCTGCCGGTCCGACAGCGATCCGAGCAGGGGATGGACCACCACGTCGATGATCTTCGGCAGCAGCAGCGCCAGACCGGCCAGGAACGCCGGGACACCGAGGGTCCGGGTGAGGAAGTACAGCAGGAGCAGACCCGGAACGGTAACCCACATGCCCATCCCGATCGAGCCGGCGGCATACAGGGTGAGGTCAGCGGTCCGCACACGGGGCGGGGCGTCGGCCCGCCGCAGCGTGTGCGGCGCGGCGCTCACGGCGCCCCTGTGTGGCGCCTGACGACGCCCGCGGCCAGCTCGGCTCCCTCGAAGGCGCCGGTGCGGGCCCGGGCGGCGAGGGTGCGGGCGATGATCCGGTCGGTCACATACGGCAGGTGGCGTGCCAGGAAGAACTCCACGGCCCCGCGGCGGGTGGTCGTCAGGTCGCGGCGCGCCCGGCGGCCCAGGGCGGCGCGGAGCACCGTGTCGACCACGCCCTCCAGCGGCTCGTAGCTGCTCATGCCCTCCAGCGAGAGTCCGGCGGCGGCGGTCGAGTCGTGGATGGGGCTGCGCACCGCCGACGGGTAGACGCAGGTGACGGCGACATGGGTGCCGATCTCCATGCGGAGCGCGTCGGCGTACGCCACGAGGGCGCGTTTGGAGGCCCCGTACGCCGCGGCCAGGGGCAGCTGCATGGCGGCCATCCGCGAGGAGACCATGACGATCCGGCCGCGGGACTCCACCAGGGCGTCCACGCAGGCGGCGGTCGTCCGCCAGGTGCCGAGCAGGTTGATGTCGAGTTGGCGCCGGACCTCGGCCCCCGGGGGCAGCTCGGCCGGGGCGGGCCCGCCGACACCGGCGTTGTTGATGAGCAGGTCGAGCCCGCCCAGCCGGTCGATCGCGGCGGCCACCGCGGTCGGCACGCTCGCGTCGTCGGTGATGTCGCAGGCCAGCACCTCGACCGGGTCCTCGGGACGCGGCACCAGGTCCAGACCGACGACCCGGGCGCCCTGTTCGGCCAGCCGGGCGCAGATGGCCCGGCCGAAGGTTCCGGAGGCGCCGGTGACGATGGCGCGCAGGCCGCGGGCGTCGCGGCGCCCGCCGAGCAGGCCCTTGCGGAGCAGGGGGTGCGGGGTCTGCGGGGTGTTCATGTGAGGCTCCCTTCGCGGTCGGTCGCGGTGAACGGACGGGCGCCGCGCCGCAGTCGGGCGCGCCCGGCCTCGATCTCCTTGGGCAGGTCGGCCACGTACTGGTCGAAGTCGATGCGCATCTGCGGGCGGCGGTCACCCCACCGTTCGACCGCGGCGCGCAGGGCCCGGGCGGTGGCGCGGTGCTGCGCCGGGGCCGAGGGGAGGGCGTAGGCACCGGAGTAGCAGGCGGCCATCAGCTTGGCCTGGGCCTCCACGACGGGCAGCGCCGCGCCCGTGGACTGCATCAGCCCGACGAAGGCCAGGCTCGGGTCCTCCAGGTGGAAGACCCGCTTGTACAGCGGGAGCCGCTCCGGGTCGCCGCCCAGCCAGCGGGCGGACAGGAAGGGGATGGACACCCGGTAGCCGGTGGCCCACACGATCACCTCGACCGGTTCGCGGGTGCCGTCGCTGAAGACGACCTGTTCGCCGCCGAGGCGCTCGATGCCGGGGCGGGCGGCCACCTCGCCGTGGGTGAGGCGGTGCAGGATCGTGTCGCTGATCGTGGGGTGGTTCTGGAAGAGCCCGCCCGCGGGGGCCGGCAGGCCGTAGCTCTGCGGGGTGCCGACGGCCAGCCGGAGGATGGTCTGGGCGACGCGCTGGCGCACCCGCCAGGGCAGCGCGGCCAGGGCCCCGCCGGTGGCGTCCGAAGGGCGGCCGAAGAGGTACTTGGGGACGATGTGGACCCCGCGGCGGGCCGACAGCAGGACGGGGCCCCGCGCGACGTACGAGGCGTCGACGGCGATGTCCATGGCAGAGTTGCCCATGCCGACGACGAGCACCCGCCGGTCCCGGAAGATCTCGGCGGTGCGGTAGTCGTGGGCGTGCATCTGGGTGCCGTCGAAGGCTCCGGGGTAGGCGGGCTCGGGCCGGCGGGGGTCCCAGTTGTGGCCGTTGGCGACCACGACGGCGTCGTACCGGTCGGTGTCGCCGGCCTCGGTGGTCACCGCCCAGGGACGGCCTCGCCCCTCCCGTTCGACGGAGGCGACGGTGGTGTCGAAGCGGATGTGCGGGGTGAGGCCGAAGTTCTCGCAGTAGTCGGCGAGGTAACGGGCCATCAGGTCGGCCGAGGGGTAGTCGGGCCACTGCCCGGGCATCGGGAAGTCGGCGAACTCGGTGCGGCGCTTGCTGGTGTTGAGATGGAGGGAGGCGTAGGCCGGTGACAGTCCGCTGGCGTTGTCCCGTGCCCACAGCCCACCGGGCCGGTCGCCCTTCTCGTACGTCACGACTTCGAGTCCCCGGTCGAGCAGGGCCTTGGTGGCGGTGAGGCCGGCCGCTCCGGCGCCGATCACGGCGACACGGCAGGGAGGGGGCATGGTGCTACTCCTCGGGAAAGGGGTGGGTTCCGGCCGGTCCTTCGTGCAACGGGCCGATCGCGTCGAGGGAGGGGAGGGAAGGGG
>NZ_SRID01000463.1 GCF_004684805.1 Streptomyces palmae | reverse complement strand
GCCTGGTAGGGGGCGGGCTGGTAGGGGTGCTGGTCGTGGACGGCGAAGGCCAGCGTGCCGGGACCGTGCGCGAAGATCACCGTGATCATCGGCGAGGTCTCGGCGGCGTGCCGGACGGCGTTGGTGACCAGCTCCGACAGGGCCAGCAGCGCCGGTCCGACCGCCGGGTGCCCGAGGCGGACGCCGCACTCGATCAGGACGAGTTCGGCGGTCTCCCGCACCATCCGCACCGCCGACCCCATGGCCGGGACGGTCAGCACATGCCGGTAGGGCAGGCTCTCCACCTGCGTGACGGTGGTCATCGCGGTCCCTCGGTCGTCGCGTTGCGAGGCCGGACCAGCCGGAACCCGGTGATCGACTGCGGGGTCAGGCGCAGCAGGGTGTCGTGGGGGCCGTGGGCCCAGCCGAGCAGGGTCCTTCTGTAGTGGGCGGCCTCGTCGGGGTCGGTGATGGGGGCGGCCGGGCCGTGGGCGGTGACCGTCCAGCCGACACCGGCCGGGTGCTGGACGTCCTCGCAGTGGTAGGTCAGTGCCGTACGCGACAGGACGGTCAGGGGCTGGACCGGGGCGCGGACGATCAGCCGGCCGTGGTCCAGGGTGTGGCAGGCGGGGCGGACCATCGCCTGCTCGCGCCGGAGGTGGACCAGGCGGCCCGTCCCGGCCCCTTCGAGGAGCCACAGGGCCTCGGTGCCGGAGATCTCCAGCATGATCCGTTCGGCGGGGGCGGTCATAGGCCAACCTTCTCGACGCGGTGCGGACGGGGCGAGTGGTGGTGGCCGGGGAGGACTCCGGCCTGTTCGAGGAGCCCGCGGGCGGCGGTGATCGCCTCGGGGGTGGTGGCGTACTCCCGGCCGTCCGCCCGCAGCAGGTCCAGGGCGCCGACGGAGTCGAGGACCCGGCGCTGGCCGGACCTGATCCCGGAGGCCAGTACGGTGATCCCCCGCCGGCGCAGCTTCTCGACGGCGTCCTTGAGCACCAGGGCGCCGGTGGCGTCCATGGTGGTGATCCGGGACATGCGCAGGATCACCACCCGGACGTCGGCCACCTCCGACAGTTCCAGCAGGAAGCGGTGTGCGCCGGCGAAGAAGACCGGGCCGTCGATGCGGTACGCGACGATGTGCTCGGCGAGCAGGGCGTGCTCCTCCTCGCCGTGTTCCCCGGGCAGGTCGGGCCGGAAGTCGACCTGGTCGATACGGGCCTGCCGGGCGACCGCGCGCAGCGCCAGCGCCCCGGCCACCAGCAGGCCGATGATCACCGCGTAGACCAGGTCCAGGACCAGGGTGGCCGCGGCGGTCAGCACCAGGACGAGCGCGTCGGACCGGGTCGCGCGGGCCATGGCCCGCAGCGAGCCGACCTCCACCATGCGGATCGCGGTCGCCAGCAGCACGCCGGCCAAGGCGGCCAGCGGGATCTTCGCGACCAGCGGGGCGGCGGCGAAGACGATCACCGCGAGGACCACGGCGTGGGTCAGGGCCGCGAGCCGGGAGGAGGCGCCGGTGCGGACGTTGACGGCGGTCCGGGCTATCGCCGCGGTCGCCGGGACCCCGCCGAACAGCGGAGCGGCCAGGTTCGCCACCCCCTGCCCGAACAGCTCCCGGTCCGGGTCGTGCTTCTGGCCGACCGTCATGCCGTCCGCGACGGTCGCCGACAGCAGCGACTCCAGCGCGGCCAGCGCCGCCACCGCCACCGCCGGGGAGATCAGCGAACCCAGCACCGACAGGTCGAGGAAGGCCAGCGAGGGCGCGGGCAGCCCGGACGGCAGCGTGCCGATGGGCGCGGCTCCGCTCAGGTGGAGGGCCTGTGCCAGGAGGGTGGCCGCGATCACCGCGACGATCGAGAACGGGATCGTCGGCCGCCACCGGGCCCCGACCAGCATCACCGCCGCCACCCCGAGCGAGAGGCCGAGCGCGGTCCAGTTCGGGCTCTGGGCGAACGCGACCACCGACCGCCAGGCGACCGCCAGGACCTTCTCGCCCTCCGGCTTGTCCACCCCGAGCGCGTTCGGGACCTGCTGGAGGCCGATGACGCAGGCGATGCCGAGGGTGAAGCCCTCCACCACCGGGGCGGGCACGTACGCCATGTACCGGCCTGCCTTCAACAGCGCCAGGCCGATCAGCAGGACGCCGGCCATCAGCCCGACCGCCAGCACCCCGCCCGGCCCGTACTGGGCGACGATGGGCACCAGCACGACGGTCATCGCCCCGGTCGGCCCGGACACCTGGAGGTTGGAGCCGCCCAGAAGGGCCGCCACCGCGCCGGCCACCACCGCGGTGGCCAGTCCGGCCTCCGCGCCCAGCCCGGAGGAGACGCCGAAGCCGAGCGCCAGGGGCAGGGCGACGATCGCGACCGTCAGCCCGGCCAGCAGGTCCCGGCGCGGGGCTCGGGCCATCGCGGCGTAGTCGGCGCGGGTCGGCAGCACGGCCCGGACCCGGCGCGCGCACCGCGGCAGGAGCGTGCTCACGAGGCGGCCCCGTTCTCCCGCAGGGCGTCGAGCAGGCCGGTCCGATCGGCGAGCACCTCGGTCAGGATCCGCCGGGACGCCGCCCGCAGCTGCGACACATCGCCCCCGGCCGGCTCGTACACCACGGTCGAGCCGTCCCGGGCGGAGGTGACGATCCCCGACCGCCGCACCACCGCCGGCTGCTGCGACAGCGCCGAGGGCTCCACCTCGATCGCCGTCAGCGGTTCCCGCACCGGCAGGGGTCCGCCCTGCAGCGGCTCCAGTGCCCGGATGCGGCCCGGGTGCCCGAGCATCCGGAAGAGGTCGGCCTTGGCCTGATACAGCGGAACCGGCACTCCGCCCCTCCAACCCTTCTCCTGGTCCGGCCGCCCCGCCTCGCGGCGTCGCCGCGCCGACGTGGGACGGACCGACATCCGAATATAGTGAATTGCAGAACTCTGCAATTCACTAACCCACCATAACCCCCTCGCGCCTGCCCGACGGACATCGAAGGAGTCACGCCGACCACTCACACATGCGCAAGCGCGCACGTCGGCCGGATAGGATGCCGGGATGGGCGCCGGCGAGAAGATGGCAGATGCACACCAGCCGCAACAGCGGCGCGGCGGCGAACGGCTGGACGCCGCCGCGGCCGTGCTGAGCCTGCTCTCCGACCGCACCCGACTCGCGCTGATGGAGCGGCTCGGCCGGGGCGAGGCCGATGTGACCACCCTGACCGAGTCCACCGGGGCATCACGCACCTCGGTCAGCCAGCACCTGGCGAAGCTGCGCCTGGCCGGCCTGGTGGCCACCCGCAGGGAGGGGCGGCGTGTGGTGTACTCGCTGCGCCACGGGCATCTGCGGCGCCTGGTCGACGAGGCACTGAACGTCGCCGACCACCAACTCGGCTCACTCCCCCCGCACGACTGACCCCAGGGCCCGTCGACCGGCACCCCACCGAATCGCCCACAACAGGTGCGCGTATGCGCACGTGATGATTACGATGGACGGGTCACCCCCAATCGACCGGGACGGAGCCATGTCGACTGTTCTGGGCAACCGCACCTTTCGCCATCTGTTCCTCGCCCAGGTCGTCGCCCTGGTGGGGACCGGCCTGGCCACGGTGGCGCTCTCGCTGCTGGCGTACGACCTGGCCGGGGAGAACGCCTCGACGGTGCTCGGCACCGCGCTGGCGATCAAGATCGCCGCCTATGTGGCCATCGCCCCGGTGGCGGGCGCGCTCGCCGGGCGGATTCCACGGCGGGTGCTGATGGCGGCGATGGACGTGACCCGGGCCGGGGTGGCGCTCGCCCTGCCGCTGGTGACCCACGTCTGGCAGGTCTACCTGATGGTCTTCCTGCTCCAGGCGGCCTCCGCGGTCTTCACCCCGACCTTCCAGGCCACCATCCCCCAGGTGCTCCCCGGCGAACGCGAGTACACACGGGCGCTGTCGATGTCCCGGCTCGCCTACGACCTGGAGAGCCTGTTCAGCCCCCTGCTCGCCGCCGCCCTGCTCACCCAGGTCACCTACGGCTGGTTGTTCGTGGGCACCACCGCCGGCTTCCTCGCCTCCGCCTCACTGGTGCTCTCGGCCGTTCTGCCCAAGCCGGTCCCGGTGGAACCCACCGGCGACGCCCGCGCCAGGGCCGTCCGCGGCACGCGGCTGCTGTGGGCCACCCCGCGCCTGCGGGCCCTGCTCGCGCTCGACCTCGCCGTGGCCGCCGCCGGGGCGATCGTCTACGTCGACACCGTGGTCATCGTCCGGGACCACTTCCACCAGCCGGCCGGCGCGGTCTCCCTGGCACTCGGCGCCTTCGGAGCCGGCTCGATGCTCACCGCCCTCGCCCTGCCCCGCGTCCTGACCACGGCCGGCGACCGCGCTCTCATGCTGGCCGCCGGATTCGCCCTGCCCGCCGTCCTGGCGGCCGCCGCCGTGCTGACCGCGACCGCCGCGAGCAGCTGGTCCTGGGGCGCGCTGCTCGCGGTCTGGGCACTGGTCGGGGCCGCCTCCTCCGCCGTGCTGACGCCCGGCGGACGGGTCGTCCGCCGATCGGCCGCCGACGCGGACCTCCCCGCCGCGTTCGCCGCCCGGTTCTCCCTGTCCCACAGCTGCTGGCTGCTGACCTACCCTCTGGCCGGATGGCTCGCCGCGGGTTCCGGGATCCCCCTCACCGCCGCGGTGCTCGGCGCCGTCGCCCTGGCCGCCGCCATCGCGGCGACGGCGGCATGGCCGGCCCGCGACCCCGCCCGGCTGGACCACCTCCACACCGACCTGCCCGCCGGCCACCCCCACCTCGCC
>NZ_SRID01000462.1 GCF_004684805.1 Streptomyces palmae | reverse complement strand
GCCCCCGCCATCGCGCCCGCCGCCGCGGCCCCGGCCGCCGGGCTGGCCACCCCGGCGGCCGGGGCCGCGGCGGCGGGCGCGATGGCGGGGGCTGTCTCGGTACACGCTCCGGCCGGGTTCTTCAGCACCGCGGGCGGCTTCGAGTACCCGGCGTTCCTGGGCTATGTGGCGGCCGGTCTGGGGATCACCGGGCCGGGCCGGTTCTCCGTGGACCACGCCACCGGCCACTGCCTGGACCGCCCATGGGTGGTGGCCGTCGCCTCCACGGCCAGCGCGGTGGCGGCGGCGGTGGTGCTCAAGCGGCGGGCGGCGGCCCTTGCGGAGCGGGAGGCGGCGGCGGGTGTGAGCCCGGACGGGGAGGTCGAGCCCTGAGCGGGCGGTGCGGCGGGCGCTGCGGGCTGCGGGGACGGGGGTGAGCCCTGAGCGGGCTTCCTGGCGCGGGCGGGGGCTGCGGGGCGCGGACGGGGTTCGGCGGCGCGGACGAATGCGCGGGGCGTAACGGCGAGGGCAGGGCGTGCGCGGGGCGCATCGCGCTGTGCCGGGCTTCCGTGCCGGCCCTGGACGGAGGGGCCAGGAGGGATCATTACGGGCCGCCGACGGGGGCTGCCCGAAGGTCGAGCCGAGGCGCGAACCATGCCCTGCGAAAGAGCGGACCAACCGGATCCGGAACACCCGGATCCGTTGAATCCCAGGTGATACCGCGGCTCGTGGCCGAATCTTTCACTGCAGCACCCCCGCTCAGTGATACATCCGAGCCTGGCGGCGCTGAGCTGAATACGAGTCCTTGCCAGGGCACGGCTTCTCCGAAACACCGCACGCGGCCCGTATCGGCACCGCTACGGTAAGTCGCGAGGTGGTCCGCTGGGGGGCGCGGCGAGTCGATGGCCGGGAGGAGAAGGTACATGGTGCACGGACGCATCGGCGGGACGCCCGCCGAGCATCTCGACGGGCTGTTGGCCCGCGCCCAGAACGGATTCGAGATCGACGAGGCGTTCCTCGTCCGGCTGCGCGACGCCCTGATGCACCAGACCGAACTGCGCTCCTGCCGGCAGTGCAACGACGCCCCGCGCCCACTCGGGTACGGCACCTACCGGCACGTCTTCCTGCTCCCCGACGGGACCAGTGAGGTGCTGTGGGAGCTGGAGCACCACACCGGGATGGACGTACGGCCGCTGTACGAGCTGTACACCGACGAGGAGACGCTGGTGCAGGCCGAGCGCCGGGCCCACGAGCGGACCGGCGGCGGCCTCTGGGAGGAGTACACGGCGGATGTGATGCGGCTGTCCGACCAACTGCTGCACACCCCGCTGCCGGTGGAGACCGCGCGGGTGTACGTGGCCGACAACTCGGCCGACCACGCCCGCCGGGTGCTGCGCCGCGCGGAGAACGACGACCGGCCGGGCGAGGACGTCGAGCAGCTGCTGGCGACGGCCTTCGCGCACGACATCGCGCTCGCCCCGAAGCCGCGCCGCCGCCCCGGCGGTCCGGACGCCACCTGGTGCCGTTTCTACGAGCACGCGTTCCTGCTCGCCGGCGGGGACGAGATCAGCCTCTGGGAGCTGGAGCACAACCTGACCAGCGACGGGCGGCTGGTCTGCGAGGTCTACCTGGACGAGGCCGCCGCCGAGCTGGCGGCGGACCGGCGCGCGAGGGCCCTCGGCGTCGACCTGTGAGCCGACCCGGGCGTCGGTCGCGTCCTTGCCGGATTCGGGCCTGGCCCTGACCCAGCTGGTCCGCTGGGCTCGCGGGTGTGGGCGGCCTGCGGAGGATCGGCCTTCCGGGTGTGCCCCACATGGCCGACACCGATTCGCCCGCCCGCCCCGCAGCCGGGAGCCTGAAGGGGCGGGTGGCAGACGGGTCCGTACCGATGCGGGCGTTGGGGACGGCCCTCGCCACGAGGCCGGGGACACGGCCGGCGGACCAGCGGGAGTGACCGGTGCGGGTGCGAGGGGACAGGGCTGCTGGCCCGGGGCGCGCGGCGAATCCGTACCCGCACTTCGCTCGGTGGGTTCCGGCCATACTGATCGCCGGGGGCGTGGTCTTCGACCTGCTCACGCCGCCCCGGCTCAGCTCCGCCCCGTTCCTGTCCGCCGCTCCGCTGATCGCGGCCCCGTTCAGCACGCTCACGGTCACCGCGGTCACCGCCGTGGCCTCCACCGCCACCGCCTTGGTGCTCTCCCTGCTGCACGGGGTGCACGGCCATGTCGAGGGCGCGATCGAGGTCGTCACCGTGCTGACCGTGGCGCTGCTCGCGTTGGCGGCCAACCAGGTGGTGCACCGCGGCGCCCAGCGGCTGGCCTCGGCCCGCGGGATCGCGGAGGCGGTGCAACGGGCGGTGCTGCCCGTGCCCGCGCCGGAGCTGGGCGGACTGCGGATCGCCGCCCGGTACGCGGCGGCGCAGGCGGACGCCCGGATCGGCGGCGACCTGTACGCCGTGCAGGAGACCCCGTACGGCGTGCGGTTCGTCGTGGGCGATGTGCGGGGCAAGGGGCTGGGCGCGGTGGAGGCGGTGGCCGTGGTGCTGGGC
Organism: Streptomyces palmae; assembly: GCF_004684805.1. GTDB lineage: Bacteria > Actinomycetota > Actinomycetes > Streptomycetales > Streptomycetaceae > Streptomyces > Streptomyces palmae. The sequence continues at coordinate 2,214 of NZ_SRID01000462.1, read as the reverse complement.
GCCTTCCGGGAGGCCGCGGAGGAGGAGAGCGGACTGGAGGGGCTGACCCGGCGGTTGGAGCGGGCGCTGGACCGGGAGGGGCGGCGGCGCGCCAACCTTGATCAGTTCGAGGGCTTCACCACGGCGGTGCTGGGCGAGATCACACCCGACGAGTCCACCCTGCGACTGGTCAACCGGGGGCACCCGGCTCCGCTGCTGCTGCTCACCGACGGCTCGGTGCGCCTCGCCGAACCCGCGGTGCCCGCCCTGCCCCTGGGCATGGGCGAACTGGGCTGCTGGCCCGAACGGGTGGACGAGCTGGCCCTGCCGCAGGGCGCGATGCTGCTGCTGTTCACCGATGGGGTGACCGACGCCCGCGATCCGGACGGCGTCTTCTACGATCCGGCCGAGCGGCTGCGCGGCTGCCTCTTCCGCGGCCCGGACGTCCTGCTGGACGCGCTGATCGACGATGTCGCACAGCACACCAGGGGTGCCGCGGCGGACGACATGGCGCTGCTGGCGATCCATCGGATCGCCGAACCGCGCGGCGTCCGCAAACGGGTGACGGGGCGTGGGCTGGAACGGAGCACCAAGCGCCGTGGCGCTGCCGAACCGGGCGAGGCCGGTCTCACCGCCAGCGAGCAGCAGAGCGTCACGGAGAGTAGGCATCCATGACCGGTGTGCGTAACGATTGACGTACGATCACCGACTGCTCTGCCCGCTACCCCTCAGTATCCGGTGGCAATTTGTTCCAGATTGACTGGCGATGGGTGGTAAATGATCGTCAAAGCTCCCTGGATTCCGGTGAACGGCTTGGAATCAGCTCGCGCTGTCTATTAACGTTCGATAACGCAGCGCGGTCGTCACAACCGCCGCAAGAGGCGGCACCGTGCGCCGTCGCCGAATCCCGCGACACCAGGGAACCGGGGAACCACCAACCTTGGGGTGAATCGGGTCCGCACCTTGGACCCGTAGGAGACCTTCCTGCTCCGAACCCGTCAGCTAACCCGGTAGGCGAGACGGAAGGAAAGGAGTGCGCCCCCGTGGCGTCCAACAGGTCTGCCCTCGACGAGGCACCCACCGGCTTCTCCGGCGCCGGTCACGACACCGGCCCCGACAGCGCCGTTCCGGGTGAGGCGGGCTTCGAGGAGTGGAACCCGACCGCCGAGTCGATCGCTCCGGTCCGCGGTCGGCACCGGGTCGCCAAGCAGCGGGGCGGCGGCATGGCACGCAGCGGCGCGGTACTCGGCGTCGGCGTCATCGCCGCGGTCGGCGCGGGGGGCATGGCAACCGCCAAGGACCGTCCCAACGCCCCGATATCGATGCCGGACGTCGCCCATCTGGCCGGCGAGGTCCAGGACGCCCTCCCCAGCCCCGACGAGCTCCCCGGCATCGGCGGACTGTTCTCCGACGGGGACTCCGCCGGCCCGTCCGACGGCTCGACCGTCGCCCACCAGCCGCTGTCCACCGCGGGGCTCACCGCCCAGGACCGGGCCAGCGGCGCCACCGACGCCGGGGAGGCGCTCCGCGCCCGCATCATGCGGCAGGCCGAGCAGCAGCAGGACTCCGCCGAGGCGGCCGAACGGCTGGCCGCGGAGAAGTCCGCCGCCGAGGCCGCAGCCAAGCAGGCGGCGCAGCGGAAGGCCGCCGAGACCGAGCGGCGCAAGGCCGAGGCGGAGGCCAAGCGGAAGGCCGCCGAAGCGGAGGCCAAGCGAAAGGCGGATGAGGAGGCCAGGCGGAAGGCCGAGGCGCAGCGGAAGGCGGAGGCCGAGCGCCTCGCCAAGCTCGCCGGCTCCTACGTCCTCCCCGTCGCCTCCTACACGCTGACCGCCGACTTCGGGCAGGCCGGCGACATGTGGTCCGCCGACCACACCGGCCAGGACTTCGCCGCGCCGACCGGCACCCCGGTGAAGGCCGTACACGGCGGCACCATCACCCAGGCCGGCTGGGCCGGAGCCTATGGCTACCGCATCGTGCTCACCCTCGATGACGGCACCGAGATCTGGTACTGCCACCTATCCTCCATGGTGCAGACCTCCGGCGCGGTGGACACCGGCGAGGTGATCGGCCGGGTCGGCGCCACCGGCAACGTGACCGGCCCGCACCTGCACCTGGAGGTGCGCCCGGGCGGCGGTTCCCCGATCGACCCGATGCCCTGGCTGCGCGATCACGGGATGAACCCCTGATCCGACACCATCCCTGACCCGACCGGCCCCAATCTCCCGGTCACCCCTC
>NZ_SRID01000461.1 GCF_004684805.1 Streptomyces palmae | reverse complement strand
TCAGATGTGTAAAAGAGACAGCTCCACCACCGGCCCGGACACGGACCTGGCGCGGCGGCTGCGGCCGTACGCGGTGGAGCGCGCCGACCGGCCGGAAGGGCTGGACCCGCGGATCACCTGGTGCGACACCCCACCGCCCGGGGTGCGCGGCCTGCTGTTCGCCAACGAGTGGCTGGACAACGTGCCCGTGGACATCGTCGAGGCGGATCCCGACGGCGTACCCCGCTATGTCCTGGTCGCCCCGGACGGCACCGAGCGGCTCGGGCTTCCCGTGTACGGCCCGGACGCCGACTGGCTCCACCGCTGGTGGCCGCTGCCCGCCGGCCCGGACGCGGCGGGGCTGCGCGCCGAGATCGGCCTCCCCCGGGACACCGCCTGGGCGGAGGCCGTACGCAGGCTGGAGGCCGGGCTGGCGGTGGCCGTGGACTACGCGCACGAACGGGCCGACCGCCCGCCGTACGGCACGCTCACCGGCTTCCGCGAGGGCCGCGAGGTGCGTCCGGTCCCGGACGGCGGCTCCGACCTCACCTGCCATGTCGCCCTGGACGCCTGCGCCGCCGCCGGCTCCCGCGCGCCGGCCGCGACCACCGATCCCGCCCCGCCCACCACCGGCTCCCCCAAGCCGACCGCGAGCGCCCATCCCACCGCCCGCCGCCTCAGCCAGCGGGAGGCCCTGCACGCGCTCGGGGTCACCGGACGGCGTCCGCCGCTGGCCCTGGCCACCACCGACCCGTCCGGCTACCTGCGGGCGCTGGCCGCCGCCGGGGAGGCCGCCGAGCTGACCGACCCGGCCGGGCTGGGCCGCTTCACCTGGCTGCTCCAGCCGGTGGGCACCGCCTGCCAGGACATCCTGGCCGCACCCGGAAATACCGCCTGACAGACTGGAGGACATGACGGAGACGACAGTCGGCATCGGCGGCGCGGCGGAGAGCACCGACATGGTGCTGAACATCGGCCCCCAGCACCCCTCCACCCACGGTGTCCTCCGTCTCCGCCTGGTCCTCGACGGAGAGCGCATCCGGCACGCGGAGCCGATCATCGGCTATATGCACCGGGGTGCCGAGAAGCTGTTCGAGGCCCGCGACTACCGCCAGATCATCGTGCTGGCCAACCGCCACGACTGGCTCTCCGCCTTCTCCAACGAGCTGGGCGTGGTGATGGCCGTGGAGCGGATGCTGGGCATGGAGGTGCCCGAGCGCGCGGTGTGGACCCGCACCCTGCTCGCCGAGCTGAACCGGGTCCTCAACCATCTGATGTTCCTCGGGTCCTACCCGCTGGAGCTGGGCGGGATCACCCCGATCTTCCACGCCTTCCAGGAGCGCGAGGAACTCCAGCACCTGATGGAGGAGGTCTCCGGCGGCCGGATGCACTACATGTTCAACCGGGTCGGCGGGCTCAAGGAGGACCTGCCCGCGGGGTGGCTCGACCGGGCCCGGGCCACGATCGCCACCGCCACCTCCCGGATGGACGTCTACGACCGGCTGGTCCTGGGCAACGAGATCTTCCGGGGCCGCACCCGGGGCGTCGGCGTGCTCTCCCGCGAGGCGGTGCACGCCTACGGGGTGAGCGGGCCCATCGCCCGCGCCTCCGGGGTCGACTTCGACCTGCGGCGCGACGAGCCGTACCTGGCGTACGGCGAGCTGGGCGACACGCTCCGGGTGGTGACCCGCCAGGAGGGCGACTGCCTGGCCCGCTTCGAGTGCCTGCTGGAGCAGACGCACAACTCCCTGGAGCTGGCCGACGCCTGCCTGGACCGGCTGGCCGAGCTGCCGCCAGGCCCGATCAACCAGCGCCTGCCGAAGGTGCTCAAGGCGCCGGAGGGCCACACCTACGCCTGGACCGAGAACCCGCTCGGGCTCAACGGCTACTACCTGGTTTCGAAGGGTGACAAGACCCCCTACCGGCTCAAGCTCCGCTCGGCCTCGTACAACAACATCCAGGCGCTGACCGAGCTGCTCCCGGGCACCCTGGTGGCCGACATGGTGTCGATCCTGGGTTCGCTCTTCTTCGTCGTCGGCGACATCGACAAGTGATTCGGGCGGGGAGCCCAGGAGCGTTCGGCCCCGAGCAGGGCCGCGCGGCCGCCCCCGGACCGCGGCGGAACAGGCCCCTCCGGTGCGGGATCGAGCGGGCGCCTGCGGTGCGGCCGAGCAGGACCTTGCGGTGCGGGGCCGCGCGGGCGTCCGCGGACCGGGGCGGAACCGACCCCTCCGGGTACGGGACCGAGCAGACGCCTGCGGTGCGGCGAGCGGGCCCTTGCGGTGCGGGCTGAGCAGGCCCCTCCGGTGCGGGGCCGAGCAGGCGCCTGCGGAGGGGCCGGGCGCGGGTACGGTCAGCCGACCCCGGCCGCGCCGTCAGGAGATCGCGCTGCGCAGCTCCGCCACGTCGATCTGCTCCGTCTCGTCGTGCGCGGTGAGGTCGATGACCTCGCCGCCGGCCCGCCGCTCGGACTGCTCGGCGAGTGCCTCCGCACCCACCACGTCGGCGAGGTCCTCCTCCGCCGTCAGCGTCAGCGGCTCCGGCTTCGGCTCCGGGTGACGGGTGGCCAGCTGCGGACGCTTCTTCTGGGTGCCGAAGAAGTCGAAGCTGCCCTCCGCCCGGGCGGCGGCCCGGCGCGCGGCGGCGTACGGCACCACGGCGCTGGCCGCGTTCCGGCCGTGCATCAGGCTGTCCCGGCCCTGGTGCGAGGCGTCCTCAGCGGTCGGCTCGGGATGCGACGCCCGCACATCGGACCGCACGGCCGCCGACTCACCCTGCGAGACCCGCACATCGGACCGCACGGCCACCGGCTCACCCCGCGAGACCCGCACATCGGACCCCGCGCCCACCGGCTCACCCCGCGAGACCCGTGCCATCTCCGGACGCGGGCCCGGGACGGTGCCGCCGGCACCCGAGTCCGCACCGCCGGCCTCGACCGGCTGCTCCGCGGGCTCCGCCTGAGCCGGCTGCTCCGCGGGCTCCGCCTGCCGCTTCTCGCGGCCCAGGAGGTGCAGCGCCGCCGCGGCCCGGCGGAACAGCTCCGGGTCGAGGGGCTCGTACGCATCGCCGGCCAGGGCCCCCGCGCCCTCCGCGGGCAGGGCGGCCGTCCCCGACTCCGGGGCATCCGCGTCCGACTCCGGCGCCTCCGCGTCGGAGGCCGAGATCGCCAGGACGCGACCGGTCTCCAGGGCCCGGGCCCGCTCCGACTCCGCGGTGGCGTACCGGCGCAGCAGTTCCGCGTGCTCGTTGCGGAGCCGGGCCAACTCGGCCCGCTTGGCGCGCAGCTTGGCGGTGAATGCCTCGCGGAGCTCGCGCCCCTCCTCGACCTCGGTCTCCAGCTCGGCGATCCGCTCCTCGGTGCGCCACTCCTCGCGGGTGCGCTCCTTGGCCAGTTCGGTGACGCGCTTCCCGGCGGCGCGGTCCCAACTGCGCATCAGGACCGCGCCGACCACCGCGGCCGCTCCGGCGGCCACGGCGAGCCCGCGGACCACTGCCGTCTCCCCCACCACCAGGGCCCCGGTGGTGGAGACGAGAGACGCTGCCGCGATCGACAGCGGGGGGAGCAGCTTGTGCAGGGGTGCGGATTGGCGGTGGCGTCCACGTGGCATGGCCTGAAACTTACCGTGCGTACGGGACCTATGGGGCCACCACCCGGCAAACTCGTCCGGTGAAATCAATTTTTCCGGCGGGGTTTAGCCCGGATGTCAGTCCTGGAGGAGTCCCTTCTCCTCGAGGTAGTCGGCGGCGACATCGGCCGGCTTGAGCCGCTCGGCATCAACCTTCTTGTTGAGTTCCGTGAGATCAGCCGTCGTCAGCACCTTAGTGATCTTGTTCAGGGCGGCCTCGATCTCCGGCGAACCCGCCGACTTCGCATTCACCACCGGCAGTACGTTGTCAGCGTTCTGCAAGTGCTTGTCATCCTTCAGGAGGACAAGGCCGAACTGCGGAAGGGTGGCGTCCGTGGTGACGGTGAGCATCATCTGGTCCTTGCCGTCCTTCACCGCCTGTTTGGCCTGCACACTGCCGACGTCCAGCGGATCGATTCCGGTGATGTCGATGCCGTAGGTCTTCTCCAGGCCCGGCTGGCAGAAGGGCCGCTCGGGGCATTCGTCGCCGGCCGCCAACTTGATCTTCTGCTTCGATTTCCCGAGATCCGAGAGCGTCTTCAGATGATGCTCGGTGGCGAAGTCCTCACTCACCGCGAAGGCGTTCTGATCGACCGCCTGCCCCGGGTCCAGCACCTTCAGCCCGCGCGGTTCGGCCAGCTTCCGCGCGGCGCGCACGGTGCTGTCCACATCGGCCGAGGCGACCGGCTCGGCCCCCGGTCCGTGCGTCTTCCGATTGACGAATTCGGCGAAGGTGGCGGCGTACTCGGGTACGACGTCCATCTGCCCCCGCTCCAGCGCCGGCTCGTACATCTCGCGCGTGTCGACCGTCTTGACCGAGGCGCTGTAACCGGCGTCCTGGAGCACCCTGGCGTACAGCTCGGCGAGGATCTTGGACTCGGTGAACGTGGCCGAGCCGACCACCAGCGAGCCCTTCTTCCCCTCCTTGGTCGAGCCGCCGCCGGACTTCTCCAGGCTGTCACCGCCGCATCCGGCCAGGCCGAGCACCAGCGCGGCGGCACCGGCCACCGCCAGGGCGGTACGGGTGGTCCGCGGGTTCCGGGGGGACTGCTTCATAGCTCTACTCCGTCCAGTGGGCCACGTACATCAGATCGGGGGACATCAGATCGAGGGACCCGGATCGGGATCGGATCGGGATCGGGTCGGGATCGGGTCGGGGACAAGG
>NZ_SRID01000460.1 GCF_004684805.1 Streptomyces palmae | reverse complement strand
CCCGTTCCCGGAGCCCTCCCCCGGTCTCCGGCCTTTCCCCCGTAGCCTTCGGTGAGGCGGTCAGGCGACCAGTTCCCCGAAGGACTCCTCCTCGTCCCGGCCGAAGCTCAGGACGTCGTCTTCGCGCAGTCGGCGCAGCGAGCGCCAGATGCTGCTCTTGACCGTGCCGACGCTGATGTTCAGGATGTCCGCGATCTCCGGGTCGGTGCGGCCCTCGTAGTAGCGCAGCACCAGCATGGTGCGCTGCATCTCGGGCAGCCGGGCCAGCGCCTGCCAGAGCACGGCGCGCAGTTCGGTGCCGCGCATCGCGTCCTGGTCGCCGGCGGTCTCCGGCAGCTCCTCCGTCGGGTACTCGTTGAGCTTGCGGCGCCGCCAGGCGCTGATGTGCAGATTGGTCATGGTGCGGCGCAGATAGCCGCCGACCGCCGCCTTGTCGCTGATCCGGTCCCAGGCCCGGTAGGTCGAGAACAGCGCGCTCTGCAGCAGGTCCTCGGCCTCGTAGCGGTCACCGGTCAGGTGGTAGGCGGTGGCGTACAGGGAGGCGCGGCGCTCCTGGACGTACGCGGTGAAGGCCTCTTCGGCCTCCCGCCGTCCGTTCCGCCGCTCCCCCGTGGCCTCCCCGTACGTGCCTCCCCCGTGCTCCCCCGTGGAGGTCGCGTCAATGGCCACCATGTAGGCGGGCCGCTGACGCCCGGTGCCGCGAGCGCACCCCCGCCCGCTCACGGCACCGGACTTCTCGCCGCTCCAGCCGGCGTCGTGGAGACGCGTGCGAACTGCGCCCTTGGCAGTGCTGTGCAGCGTGTTCATCCCGCGCCTCCCGTCGGTGGAGCATGATCGGTTTTCCTGGCTTCCCGGGCCGTCGTCCTCCCGGTGCAGAAAACTCTGCCGGGCCAGTTTCATCGCGGTGTCCGTCGACTGTCACAGGGCTGTCACAGGGGGCGGGGCGAGGTGGGAACGCCCGCCGGTCGAACTGGAGGGCCCCGGTAGGTCAGAATGACCAACGTGCCTTTCCTGTTGCTGATCGAGGACGATGACGCCATCCGCACGGCCCTCGAGCTCTCCCTGACCCGCCAGGGCCACCGTGTGGCCACGGCGGCCTCAGGCGAGGACGGCCTGCAGATGCTGCGCGAACAACGACCTGACCTGATCGTTCTGGACGTGATGCTGCCGGGTATCGACGGCTTCGAGGTATGCCGTCGGATCCGGCGCACCGACCAGTTGCCGATCATCCTGCTGACCGCGCGCAGCGACGACATCGACGTCGTGGTGGGTCTGGAGTCGGGCGCCGACGACTACGTGGTGAAGCCGGTGCAGGGCCGGGTGCTGGACGCCCGGATCCGGGCCGTGCTGCGGCGCGGGGAGCGGGAGGCCAACGACTCCGCGTCGTTCGGCAACCTGGTGATCGACCGCTCCGCCATGACCGTCACCAAGAACGGGCAGGACCTGCAGCTCACGCCGACCGAGCTGCGGTTGCTGCTGGAGCTCAGCCGCCGGCCCGGGCAGGCGCTCTCCCGCCAGCAGCTGCTGCGGCTGGTGTGGGAACACGACTATCTGGGTGACTCGCGGCTGGTGGACGCCTGTGTGCAGCGGCTGCGCGCCAAGGTGGAGGACGTACCGTCCTCGCCGACCCTGATCCGTACGGTGCGGGGTGTGGGCTACCGGCTGGACGCGCCGCAGTGAGCGGAAGCGCCACGGGTATAGCCATGCCGCCGCGCCCGGACTCCGATCGGGGTGCGGCGGGGGACCGCGAGAGTGTGAGGACACCGCACTGTGAGTGAAGAGCCCGGTCGTGCGCGGGGTTGGGCGGCCGGTCTGCTGCGGTGGCTGAGCCTGCGGCTGCGCCTGATGCTGGTCTTCGCCCTGGTGGCGCTGGCCGCCGCGGTCTCCGCCTCGGGTATCGCCTACTGGCTGAACCGGGACGCCGTGCTGACCCGCACCCAGGACGCGGCGCTGGACGAGTTCCGCAAGGCGCTGCGGGACACCGCCAACTCCCTGCCCCGGGTGCCGACCTGCCCCGACCTCCAGGATGCCGCGCACCAGATGGCGGACAACGCGCAGAAGTACGAGGTGCTGTTGAGCACCCGGACCGCGAACGGCGGTTCCTGCCCGGCCGCCTCCGCGCCGCAGATGTTCACCATGGACATGGTGCCGGACAGCCTGGTCCGCGCGGTGAACAAGCGGCGCGCGCAGGACCACGACAACAGGGCCCCGTACCACCTGTACTGGCAGCGGATCACCCACCACGGCACGCCGTACCTGGTCGGTGGCGCCAAGGTGATCGACGGCGGGCCCACCGGCTACATGCTCAAGTCGCTGGAGAACGAGCGGCAGGACCTCAACTCGCTGGGCTGGTCGCTGGGTATCGCGACCGCGCTGGCGCTGATCGGCTCGGCGCTGCTGGCGCAGGCCGCCGCGTCCACCGTGCTGCGGCCGGTGCAGCGGCTGGGCGAGGCGGCCCAGCGCTGGGGCGAGGGGAAGCTGGACACCCGGCTGGAGGTGTCCGGTTCGGACGAGCTGGCAAACCTCTCCCGTACCTTCAACCGGACCGCGGAGCGGCTGGAGAAGAAGGTGGCGGAGCTCAGCGCGCGGGAGGCGGCCAGCCGGCGGTTCGTCGCCGACATGTCGCACGAACTGCGCACCCCGCTGACCGCGATCACCGCGGTGACCGAGGTGTTGGAGGAGGAGGCCGACGCGCTCGACCCGATGATCGCCCCCGCCGTCCAGCTGGTGGTCAGCGAGACCCGGCGACTGAACGACCTGGTGGAGAACCTGATGGAGGTGACCCGCTTCGACGCGGGCACCGCCCGGCTGGTGCTGGACGACGTCGACGTGGCCGACCAGGTGACGGCGTGCATCGACGCGCGGGCCTGGCTGGACGCGGTGGAGCTGGACGCCGAACGCGGCATCATGGCCCGCCTCGACCCGCGCCGGCTGGACGTCATCCTGGCCAACCTGATCGGCAACGCGCTCAAGCACGGCGGCTCGCCGGTGCGGGTCTCGGTGTGCACCGAGGGCGAGCGGTTGGTGATCAATGTGCGGGACCACGGCCCGGGCATCCCGGAGGACGTGCTGCCGCACGTCTTCGACCGCTTCTACAAGGCCAGCGCCTCCCGCCCCCGCTCGGAGGGCAGCGGACTGGGCCTGTCCATCGCGCTGGAGAACGCCCACATCCACGGCGGCGAGATCACCGCGGCGAACTCCCCGGAGGGCGGCGCGGTCTTCACCCTGGTGCTGCCGCGCGACTCCTCCGAGCTGGGCGCCGAGGGGTCCGGGGTGGCGCGCGCCGAGTCCGAGGGCAAGGAGGACCCGCGATGAGGATCAGCCGCCTACGGGCCGGTGCCGTCGGCCTGGCCGGACTGCTGCTCGCCGGGTGCGGCATCCGCGGCACCTCGGTGCCGGTGGACGCCGGGCCGGCGCCCTCCCGGGCCTCCTGCGAGGCCCCCGGGGAGGGGCGTACCTCCCAGCTGGCCGGCCGGGTGCCGCTGACCGTGTTCCTGATGTGCGCCACCCAGGTGCGGCCGGTGCACCGCAGCACCCAGGAGTCGGACGCACCGACCTCGACCCGTCCGCTGGACGTCGCCCGGGAGCTGCTGGACCAGCTCCAGGAGGATCCCACCGCGGCCGAGACCCAGGCCGGGTTCGGCACCGAGATGCCGGCCGAGCTCCAGGTGAACGGGCCGGCCCACGACGACCCGCGGCACACGCTGCGGCTGAGCCTGCAGCCCGAGGAGCTGCCCCCGTACGCGCTGGCGCAGCTGGTGTGCACCTTCAGCACCTCCGCGGCGACCTCGGACCGCAACCACTCGGTGGTCCTGGGCGGACCGGAGAGAGCGGTACCGCTCCAGCGCTACACCTGCGGCCAGAATCTGCGGGAGCATCCGGAGATCGCCCTGAGCTCCGGAGCGCCGGTCCGCTGAGCGTTTTCGAGCGGTGCCGCGCGGACCTACCGGTAACCCGGTACTGACCAGCGCGGCGCCGACGGAACCGCGGGCCCCGCGGACAGCGTCACACCATGCGTGCAGGGAAATGGTTCCGGCCGCAGAGCCGCATTCCGCTACCGCGCCGCGGGCGTCGTCCTCGTCATCGCCTACCTCGCGTTCCTCTGCTGGCTGGCCCTGCGTCCGGTGACCGTGCCCTGGGTGGCGTCGGAGGACATCGAGCCCCTGGGCACGATCCGGTCCGACCTGGCGCTCGGCCCCTGGGAGGCGGCCCACTCGCTCGGCGGCGGGCTGCTGCTGCTCGCCCCGCTGGGGGTGCTGCTGCCGCTGGCCGGCGGCCGGGTGGAGACGAACGGTTTCACCTCGCTGGCCCGCACCGTCTTCACCGGCGCCATGGTCTCGCTGGTCATCGGGAGCTCCCACAGCCAGGCCACCGGTCAGGTCATCAGCATGGACGGGCTGCTGCTCAACACCACCGGAGTGGCGCTGGCGCACCTGGCGGTGGTTCCCGGCGTACGGGCCTTCCTGCGCCGCAGGTCCCGACGGGGGCGACCGACCCCCCTCCGCCACGCGGAGGGGCCCGGACAGCTGACCGCCGCCCCGATCCCGGTGGGCATCGGCGCCGGCGTCTGGAACGACGTCTTCTCCCAGTCCCGGTCGTAACGGTCCTGTTCGTCGCGGTCCCGGTCGTAACGGTCCTGTTCGTCGCGGTCCCGGCCGTATCGGCCCTGTTCGTCGCGGTCCCGGCCGTATCGGCCCTGGTCGTCACGGTCCCGGTCGTAACGGTCCTGTTCGTCACGGTCCCGGTCGTCACGATCCTGTCGTAACGGTCCCGATCGTAACGGTCCCGGTCGCGACGGGGGGTGGATGCGGCGGGGG
>NZ_SRID01000045.1 GCF_004684805.1 Streptomyces palmae | reverse complement strand
GGGACGCGAGCGGTGCCCCAAAGGGGCGCTGGGGTCCCCCGGACGAAGTCTGGGGGTGGGGGCACCTCCCGGACGAAGTCTGGGGGAGAACCGCGCGACCAGCCACCCCGGACCCGCGCCGGACCGCTGGCCGCTTTGGCTGCGCGCCGAGGAGGCGGCCACCGGGGCGGTACAGGAGGTGGCGGTGCGGTACGCGGCCAACGCCCCGTTCACCGCGCTGCTCAGTCTCAGGGCCCTGTCCGCCGGGCAGTGGACGGTCACCCTGGAGACCCGGGGCCCGGAGGGCACCCGCCGCACCTCGCAGCTGCCCACCCCCGCCGGGCTCCCCCCAGCCCGCTGGTACCGCCGGGGCCGTCCGCACTCCGCCGAGCCGCTGCCCGCCGACGACACCGGCACCCTGACCCTGCGGATCGCCCCGATCGCCCTCGGCCCCGCGGTCCGCCGCCGCCTGGCCGACCTCCGCCGACGTGCCTTTCGGATCAGCGCCTCCCGGATCAGCCCGTCCCGGAAGAACCGAACGCCTCGGGACCGAACGCCGGACTGAATCGCCGCAGGACCGAATCGCCCCGGGTTGAACGCCTCCGGGTCGGCGTCGGCCTGCGGTGGATGCGCGGATGAGGCGCACCGGCCCGTCAGGCGGCGGAAATTGCGGTGCGCGGAGGACCGCGGGCGGCTAGGGCCGCCGGCATGTTCCCTCAGATCTACGGCTGACCAGGGACGGGGCAGTGCCCCGATCTCCCTCCCGCATGCCCGTGTACGCGCGCCCAGGACCGAGCCAGTGCTCGGCGGGGGCGGCGCGTCGGCGTGCCGTCCTTCTTCGCCGCAGCCCTGAAACGAGTGAGCCCCTTTGTCTTCCGCGACTTCCCTGTCTTCCGTGTCTTCCGTGTCTTCCACGCCCGCCAAGCCCTCCGCGGCCTCCGCGCGCCCCACCGCCTCCGTGTCCCGTCGCCGCGCCCATATCGCGATGATCGGGAATCCCCTGGTCAGCCATGTGCGGCCGAGTCTTGAGGTGATCCGCGAGCTGGTGGCCCGGGGGCACCGCGTGAGCTATGCCAACGACCCGGCGATGGCCGATCTGCTCGCGCCCACCGGCGCCGGACTCGTCCCCTGCACCTCGGTGCTGCCGTTCGCCCGAGGTCGCCCGCCGCCTGCGTCAGCTGCGCACCGAGGCGCGGTCCGAGGGCGGCACCCGGCGGGCCGCCGACCTGGTCGAGTCCCTGCTGAGCTGAGCCCGCCCTCCCCCCGGCGGGGGTGGTGAAGACGGCTCCGGGCCGCCCCAGCGGGGGTGGTGAAGGCGGCTCCGGGCTGCCCACCGCCCCCGCCTCCCGCGCGGCGTTCACCTCCAGGTGGCGGTCTCCGGGTCGACCCCCCGCGCCGCGGCGTTGGCGGCGATCACCTCGTACAGCCAGTGGGCGAGGCCCGGAGCGAGAGCGTCGAAGTACGCGGTGAACCCGGGGTCCTCGGTGAACATCCGCCCCATGCAGACATGCATCGAGTGGGTGCAGTCGAAGTAGGTCGAGAGCAGCTCGCGGTGCCGCTCGGCGAGCGCGTCGGCCTCGGCGGAGCCGGGCGCCACACCGGCGCGCCGCGCGGCGGCGAGGTCGGCGTTCCAGGTCTCGGTGGCGGCGGCGACCTCCTTCCAGTCCTCCGCCGACATGTCGGCGGCCCGCTCGGCGTACTGCGCCCACTGGGCACTCTCGCCCCAGCGGTCCTCGGCCTCCTCGACCCAGGTCGGTTGCCAGTCGGCGCCGAAGATCTCGACCTGCTCCTGCGGAGTCAGCCGCATTCCGGTCCGCGAGGCCTCCAGCATCCGGTCGACCGCGCCCACCATCTTCCGCAGGCGGGCGATGCGCTCCTCCAACTGCGTCCGCTGCCGGCGCAGATGGCTGCGGGCGTCCGCCCCGGGGTCGTCGAGGATCCGGCCTATCTCGGCCAGTGGGAAGCCGATCTCCCGGTAGACCAGGACCCGGTGGAGCCGGGCGATGTCCTCCTCGGAGTACACCCGGTACCCGGCCCAGGTGCGTCCGCTCGGGCGCACCAGGCCGATCCCGTCCCAGTGGTGCAGCGTCCGCACGCTGACCCCGACCAGTGCCGCCGTCCGGCCGACGGTGAGCCCCTCGGGGCCGACGGGCTCGGCGCTCTCCCCGGTGAGGTCCGGTGGCCCTCCCCGGGCTTCGTTCGTCACCCGGACAGTGTCACCCACGCTCAGCCGCACCACCGGTCCGTCCGCCTCTCCTCTCCGGGTGTACGCACGGGGGTCAGCTGCGCGGGATCTCGATGCCCACGGCGCGCAGGCTCTCCGCCTGCGCGCTGTCCGGATCGATCGGCCGCGCGGCCGTCATCACCACCCGCGCGTTCTCCGGTGTGACGACGGTCAACTCCAGGGAGTTCCAGGGCATCTCCCTGGGGCCGCTGGTGCAGCCGGGTACGAACTCCTCGCAGCGGGCGGCGATCTCCTCGATCTGGCTGGGTACGCAGGAGAAGCAGATGCTCATCGCGGGAGTCTGCGCCGCCTGCTCCCCGGGCACCAGCAGCACGTCCTGGAAGGCCCAGCGCCGCAGGTGGACCACCTGCCCGGGGATGGAGAACAGGTCGATGAACCCCAGACCCCGGACCCAGAAGTCCTTGGATGCCGCGAGGTCGCGGGTGGGCAGGCTGCTGTACACGGGCATGCCGTAGAAGCCGCTGTACGGCTCGGGGGCGACGGCGTCGAGGTCCGGCAGGGGAACCGGGCTGATGTATGCGCTCATGCCCTCGATGCTCAAGCCTCCCGTCGCGTGAGGGTCAAACCCGGTCCGTACCCGACCGGGCCCCGCCGGGAACGGCGGCGCCCCGCCACCGGATGGTGTCCGGTGGCGGGGCGCCGTTGGCGGTGCGGCCGGGTGCCGGCCGCGCTCCGGGCCTACGCGTGGGTGCGCAGCAGGGTGCGCATGGTGCGCATCGCCACGGAGAGGTTGGCCAGGTCGAAGGTCTCCGAGCTCTGGATCTCCTCCAGGGTGGTGCGGGCCCGCTGGAGGATGGCCGCGTTCTTCTCCTCCCAGGTCTTGAACCGCTCCTCGGGGTCCGAGGTGCCGTTGCCGACCGAGAGCACATCGGCGGTGAGGGCCGAGTGCGCCGCGTACAGGTCCTCGCGAATGGAGGCGCGGGCCATCGACTGCCACCGGTCGTTGCGCGGCAGCTCGATGATGCGGTCCATCAGCTGGGTGATCTGCAGCCGGTCGGCCAGGGAGTAGTAGACCTCGGCGACGGCCAGCGGCTCCTTGCCGATGCGGTCGGCGGTGCCCACCACGTCCAGTGCCGGGAAGGCGGAGGAGAACCCGGCGACCTTGGTGGCCAGATCCTCCGGCACTCCGGCGGAGCTGAGCTCCTCGTGGATGTTCTGGTACCACTCCAGGTCGGCGCCGCGCAGCAGCTTGGGCAGCTCGGCCCAGACGGTTGCCACGCCCTCGCGGAAGAAGTCGATGGTCTGGGCCAGCTCCAGCGGCTGGGGGCGGTTGTTGAGCAGCCAGCGGGCGCCGCGCTCCACCAGACGGCGGGAGTGCAGGCGGATCCGGGTCTGGATGGCGGCCGGGACCACGTTGTCCAGGGACTCGACCTGGTCCCAGACCTCGCCCAGGCCGAAGATGGCGCGGGCGGCGGTCTGCGCGCGGACGATCTCCTCGATGGAGGCGCCGGTCTCCTCCCGCATCCGGTGCAGGAAGGTGATGCCGCCGGAGTTGACGGTGTCGTTGACCAGCACCGTGGTGATGATCTCGCGGCGCAGCGCGTGGGCGTCGATCTGCTCGCCGAACTGCTCGTTGAGCGCCTTGGGGAAGTAGGCGTGCAGCAGGCGCTGGAGGTAGGGGTCGTCCGGCAGCGAGGTGCCGAGCAGCTCCTGGGCCACCGTGATCTTGGTGTAGGCGAGCAGGACGGCCAGCTCGGGCTGGGTGAGGCCGCGTCCGGCGGACAGCCGCTCGCGGATCACCCGGTCGGTGGGCAGGAACTCCAGCGCGCGGTCCAGGTGCCCGTCGCGCACCAGGCGGCGCATGGTGCGCTGGTGGGCGTGGAGCAGGCTGTGGGCCTGGGCGATGGCGTTGGCCAGGGCCACGTTCTGCGCGTAGTTGTTGCGCAGTACCAGCGCGCCGACCTCGTCGGTCATCTCGGCGAGCAGCTTGTTGCGCTGCTTGACGGTCATGTCGCCGTCCCGGACCAGCGCGTTGAGCAGGATCTTGATGTTCACCTCGTGGTCGGAGGTGTCCACACCGGCGCTGTTGTCGATGGCGTCGGTGTTGATCCGGCCGCCGGTCAGCGCGAACTCGATGCGGCCGAGCTGGGTCAGGCCCAGGTTGCCGCCCTCGCCGACCACCTTGACGCGCAGGTCCTGGCCGTCCACCCGGATCGCGTCGTTGGCCTTGTCGCCGACGTCTCCGTGGCTTTCGGTGTGCGCCTTGACGTACGTACCGATGCCGCCGTTCCACAGCAGGTCCACCGGGGCCTTGAGGATGGTCTTCATCAGCTCGGCCGGGGTCATCTTGGCGATGCCGCGGTCGATGCCGAGGGCGGCGCGCACCTGCGGGGTGATCGGGATGGACTTGGCGCTGCGCGGGTGGACGCCGCCGCCCGCGGAGAGCAGGTCGGTGTCGTAGTCGGCCCAGGAGGAGCGGGGCAGCTCGAACAGCCGGCGGCGCTCGGCGTAGGAGACCGCGGCGTCCGGGTTCGGGTCGAGGAAGATGTGCCGGTGGTCGAAGGCGGCGACCAGCCGGATGTGCTCGCTCAGCAGCATGCCGTTGCCGAACACGTCGCCGGACATGTCGCCGACGCCGACCACCGTGAAGTCCTGGGTCTGGGTGTCGTGGCCCAGCTCGCGGAAGTGGCGCTTGACCGACTCCCAGGCGCCGCGGGCGGTGATGCCCATGCCCTTGTGGTCGTAGCCGGCGGAGCCGCCGGAGGCGAAGGCGTCGCCGAGCCAGAAGCCGTAGGACTGGGCCACCTCGTTGGCGATGTCGGAGAAGGTGGCGGTGCCCTTGTCGGCGGCGACCACCAGGTAGGTGTCGTCGCCGTCGTGCCGGACCACGTCCTTGGGCGGTACGACCTCGCCGCCGACCAGGTTGTCGGTGATGTCCAGCAGACCGGAGATGAAGGTCTTGTAGCTGGCGACGCCCTCGGCCAGCCAGGCGTCCCGGTCCACGGTCGGGTCCGGCAGCCGCTTGCCGACGAAGCCGCCCTTGGCGCCCACCGGCACGATGACGGTGTTCTTCACCATCTGCGCCTTGACCAGGCCGAGGATCTCGGTACGGAAGTCCTCGCGCCGGTCGGACCAGCGCAGACCACCGCGCGCGACCTTGCCGAAGCGCAGGTGCACACCCTCCACGCGCGGCGAGTACACCCAGATCTCGTACGCCGGGCGGGGCGCGGGCAGGTCGGGGATGGCCTGCGGGTCCAGCTTCATGGACAGGTAGGGGTGCGGCGCACCGTCCTCGCCCGTCTGGAAGTGGTTGGTGCGCAGGGTGGCCTTGATGAGGGTGAGGAAGGCGCGCAGGATGCGGTCCTCGTCGAGCGAGGCCACCTGGTCCAGCGCGGCCTCCAGCTCCTCCAGCAGGGCGTCGGTGAGTTCCAGGCCGGCGCGCTGCCGCTCCGGGGACATCCGCGCCTCGAACAGGCTCACCAGCAGCCGGGTGGTGTGCACGTTGGTGCGGAGGGTGTCCTCCATGTACGCCTGGCTGAAGGTGGAACCGGCCTGCCGCAGGTACTTGGCGTAGGCGCGCAGCACCATGGCCTGCCGCCAGTCCAGGCCGGCGCCGAGCACCAGCTGGTTGAAGTTGTCGTTCTCGGCCCGGCCGGTCCACACCGCGGCGAACGCGTTCTGGAAGCGCTCGCGGGCGTCGTCCGGCAGCGGGTCGCCGTTGCGGGCGGGCAGCCGCAGGCCGAAGTCGTAGATCCATGCCGAGGTGCGGTCCGAGCAGCGCAGCTCGTACGGGCGCTCGTCGACCACGTCCACGCCGAGCCGGCTGAGCACCGGCAGCACCTCGGAGAGGGAGACCTGGCTGCCGGCCCGGTAGATCTTGAAGCGCCGCTCGCCGGGGGCCGCGCCCACCGGCTCGTACAGGCTCAGCGCGAACTCGTGCTGCCCGCCGGCCGCGGTCAGCCGCTCCAGGTGCTGGAGGTCGGCGACGGCGCTGCGCGGCGAGTGGTCGGCCTTGTAGCCCTCGGGGAAGGCGTTGCCGTAGCGGCGCATCAGCTCGGCGGCGCGTTCCTCGCCGACCTCGGCGCCCAGCGCCTCGGCGAAGCCGTCGGCCCAGGAGCGGGCCGCCTCGACCAGTCGGCGCTCGATGCGCTCCACGTCGGCGTCGGTGAGGTCGGGCAGCTCGGTGCCGGGCTGCACCCGCACCACGAAGTGCAGTCGGGACAGGACCGACTCGGTGTGCAGGGCGGTGAAGTCGACCGGGACGCGGCCGTTCAGCTCCTCCAGCAGGATGTCGGTCAGCCGCAGCCGGACATCGGTGGTGAAGCGGTCGCGCGGCAGGTAGACCAGCGCGGAGTAGTAGCGCCCGTACTCGTCCTGGCGCAGGAAGAGCCGCAGCCGGCGGCGCTCTTGGAGGTAGAGCACCGAGGTGACGATGGAGCGGAGCTGGTCGACCGGGGTCTGGAAGAGCTCGTCGCGGGGGTAGGTCTCCAGGATCTGGAGCAGGTCGCGGCCGTCGTGGCTGGCGGGCGCGAAGCCGGCGCCGTCCAGCACCTCCTGCACCTTGCGGCGGATCACCGGCACCCGGCGCACCGACTCGGTGTACGCGGCGGAGGAGAACAGGCCCAGGAACCGGCGCTCGCCGATCACATTGCCCTTGGCGTCGAACTTCTTGACGCCGATGTAGTCGAGGTACGAGGGACGGTGCACGGTGGCGCGGCTGTTGGCCTTGGTGAGGACGAGCAGCTTGTGCTCGCGGGCCTTGGCGCGGGCGTCGGCGGGCAGCCGGCTGAAGGCCTGCGAGCCGGCCAGCGCGACGCCGTCGGTGTCGCGGTGCTTGGGGTCGGAGCGGAGGATGCCCAGGCCGGTGCCGGCGATGGCGCTCAGCACGTCCTCCTCGCCACCGGACTCGGTGGGCGCCTGGATCAGCTCGTACTCGCGGTAGCCGAGGAAGGTGAAGTGGTCGTCGGCGAGCCAGCGCAGCAGCTCGCGGGCCTCCTCCACCTCCTGCTCGCGCAGATCGTCGGCGATGGGTTCCTCGGGCAGCTCGGCGGCGATGCGCAGGGCCGCCTCGCGCATCTTCTCCCAGTCCTCGACGGCCTCGCGGACGTCGGAGAGCACCCGCAGCAGGTCGGCGGTGATCTGCTTGAGGTCGCCCCGGTCGGTCTCCCGGTCGATCTCGACGTGGATCCAGGACTCGATCAGCGCGTCGTGCGGCAGCGCGGCGCCGCCGTTGCCCTCCTTGGTGTCCAGCAGCTCGATCAGCTTGCCGGTCAGGTCGCGGCGCACGATCATCTGCGGGTGGATCACCACGTGGATGCCGCGTCCCTGGCGGGACAGCTCGTTGGTGACCGAGTCCACCAGGAAGGGCATGTCGTCGGTGACGACCTCGACCACGGAGTGCGGGCAGGTCCAGCCGTTCTCCTCGACGGTCGGGGTGTGCACGCGGACGCTCGCGGTCCCCTGAGGACGGTTTTCGGCCAGCCGGTGGTGGGAGAGGGCGGCGCCCAGGAGGTCCTCCGGGTCGCGCCCGGCCAGGTCCTCGGGCGCGGTGTGCAGGTAGTAGCGCTGGAGGTACGCGGCGAGGGCGTCCGGGTCCGGGCCCTGTACCGGTCCCCCGGCAGGGCTGTTCTCAGCTACCCGGGCGGCCCGCGCGAGCAGCTCGGCCTTGGCTTCGTCCAGCTTGGTCTGCATGTCCTCTGGCTCCTGTCGCGCGCCGTTGCGTGACATCGATGGCGGTGGCATCACGTCGATCACCTTGATCACGTCGTGGCGCGGAAAATCCGCTCCGATACGACGACGGTATGCCGGAATAGGGAAGGACAGGGGCGTTCTCGGCGGATCGGCGCCGGTTCCCCTGGAGAAACGGATCAGCGGCAGCCCGGTCGCCGAAGCACCCCGGGCGCACAGCCGAGGCGTCGTCGCCTCTGGCGGATATCGCGCTGATCACGACGTAAGGCTACCCCTCTTCCCCCGGGGCCCGTCATGAGCCGTATGTGTACAAAACCCGACCCGGATGTTTGACGGATTGGACAGCTGTGCGATGGCCGGAAGGTGTGCTCGCGGGCGGAGGGCCCCGGATGCTGCGTGTTCCGGACACCGCGCCGGGGCAGCGAGTAGCGTGACATCACGCGGGCCGTGCGCGGTGCGTCCGCCGCAGGGAAGGCGGGTGGCGCGTCCGTCGTGCGGAGGCGGGCGGTGCGGTCCGTCGTGCGGGCCGCGCGAGCTACCTTCGCCGCGGGGCGGCCTCGCGGCGAACGGAACCGAACCCGCGACAGATCAGAGGTGGGCGGCATGGCGGCGAAGATCCTGATCGTTACCGGCGACGCGGCCGAATCGCTGGAGGTGTTCTACCCCTACCAGCGCCTCCGTGAAGAAGGATACGACGTCCACATCGCGGCGCCCAGCCGCAAGAAGCTCCGCTTCGTGGTGCACGACTTCGAGGAGGGCTACGACACCTACACCGAGAAGCCGGGCTACACCTGGCCCGCCGACCTCGCCTTCTCCGAGGTCGACGCCGGGCAGTACGCCGCGCTGGTGATCCCCGGTGGCCGCGCCCCGGAGTACCTGCGCAACGACCCCGAACTCCGCAAGATCCTCAAGGCGTTCTTCGACGCGGACAAGCCGGTCGCCCAGACCTGCCACGGTCCTCTGCTGACCGCCGCCATCGAGGGGCTGAGCGGGCGCCGGGTGACCGCCTACCCGGCGCTGGAGCCGGACATGCAGACGGCCGGGGCCAGCTTCCAGGACCAGGAGACGGTGGTCGACGGCAACCTGGTGTCCGCCCGCGCCTGGCCGGACAACCCGGGCTGGATGCGCGAGTTCCTGCGCGTACTGCGCGCGAAGTCCCCGGCGAACTGACCGGCTACGGCCCAGCTCGCCGACGAGGCGACGGACCACGCCGGGGCGCCGGTGAGCGGCCTGGGCCGGGGCGCCGGTGAGCGGAACAGCCTTGGCCGAGGTGAGCCGTCCTGGGCCGGGGCGCGGACGAGCTGGCCGTGCGCCTGGCGGCCACCGGCGGCGCCGCGCTGCTACCGGGCGCCGCCGACGAGCTGCTGGGCCAGCTCGGTGGCCTCTTCCAGCGAGTCCACCACCGGCACCCCGGCGGCGGCCAGGCTGGACCGGCTGTGCGAGCCCCCGGTGTAGAGCACCGCGTGCGCCCCCGCGTGCGCGGCGGCCGTGGCGTCGTCCAGCGCGTCGCCGATGACCACCACCCGGTCGGGGCTGAGCCCGTCCAGCGCGGCGATGTGCCGGACCATCTGCTCGGCCTTGCCGAGGTGGATGCCCTCGGTGCGCCCGTCCACGCGTATGAAGTGCTGGTCGATCCCGTAGGTCCGCACCAGGGGGAGCAGCCGGTCGTGGGCGGCCAGTGAGCACAGCGACTGGGTGAGCCCGGCGGCCTGCCAGTCCGCCAGCAGCTCCCGCGCTCCCGCGGCGAGCGCCGCGCTCTGCGCCCGGGCGTGGTAGTGGCGGTGGAAGGCGTCGTCCATGACCTGCCACTCGTCATCGCTGGGCAGCCGCCCCAGCAGCCGCTCGTAGAAGAGCGGCACCGGAACGCAGTACAGCTCCCGGTAGCGCTCCAGCGTGATCGGCGGCAGCCCGAGCTCCACGAAGGAGGCGTTGGTCGCCTCGACCACCACCTCGGTGTCGTGCAGCAGCGTGCCGTTCCAGTCCCAGACGATGTGCGCCATGTGCTTCCCCATGCTCACGGACAGTACCTGCTGGCACTGACAGTTCCATCCCCCGGGGCGGCGTCCCACAGGACCCCGCCACCCGAACCCGCCGGGCTCTCGCGCTCCGGCACCCGCCCTGACCAGGTATGACCTGGCGCGGCGAGCCTCACCGTGGTGTGCTCAGCCGATCAGATTGGAGATCTCCTGCGTCGCGTACCAGAGCAGCTCATGGTCCTCGGCGCCGTCCACCACGAACTGTGCGTCGTCATCCCCCAGATCGGCCGCGCCCAACGCCTCGGCGGCGGCGGCCACATCGGCCTCCGCGTCATCCGCGTCGACATGCACCGCGGCGGCCTTGGACAGCGGCACCGAGGCGCTGATCCGGACCTCGCCGAGGGCGGAGTGGTCCAGCCCGCGGTCGGGATCCGCGACCGCCGCACCGTCGGCGACGTCGACCGCGATCACCACCCGGCGCCGGGGCGCCTTCGGGTCCACGGCCAGCTGACGCAGCGAGGCCTGGGCGGCCCGGCTCAGGGCCGCGTACTCCAGCTCCTCGATGTCGTCGGAGAGGTACCACTCGCGCAGCGCGGGCGTCACGGCATAGGCGTCCAGCGGTGCCGGGCCCAGCTCGCCCGCCTTGTACGCCTCGGCGAGCCCGGGGAGAGTCAGGGGGACGTAGACGCGCATGGCTGCCGCTTTCGTGAAGGCTCTTCGGGACTACGGACACATGGATGTGCGGCCAGCATACGGGCGCCGGCCCGGGCACGGGGCAGCCCGGCCCGGAACGCCCGGCCGCCTCTCTCCGTACCGGGATCCCCGGCCATCCCTCGGATAGGTGAATCCCGCCGAGCACCCGGCACCCCGGCCGGAGGCCCTTGTCCCCCGCGAAAAGCCGCCGATACAAGACTCCCGCACGGAAGTTACCAACTAGTACGACGCGGGCCGGGAACGGGGCGAGGGGCATGAGCGGAACCACCACGAACGCGCCAGTGGCGCGGATCCTCACAGGCAGGACGACGGCACCCGGCGAGGAAGACCGGTCACCGGGAGCGGGGCGGTGCCCGGACCGCCGCCAGGAGACGGCCACCGGGCCCGCCACGGAAGCGGACCGGGCCTCGGTGCGGATGGCGGCCTCCGCGGCCGACGGACGGGTCCCCGCGCGGGCGGCCGGGACCGTCCCGGCAGAGACCGCCGGGCAGGTCCCCGCACAGGCCACCCGACCGATCCCCGCACAAGCCGCAAGGGCGGTCCCGCCGCAGGGTGACGGGCAGGCCGCTACCCAGGCCGCCAGGCAGGCAGGTCCACAGACCGCCGTACGAGTCCCCGCACAGACCCCTGGACCACTCCCCGCACAAGCCGCCGAGCGGGTCCCGGCACAGGGCGACGGGCAGGCCGCCACCCAGGCGGCCAGGCAGGTCCCCGCACAGACCGCCGTACGAGTCCCCGCGCAAGCCGACGGACCGGCCCCCGCGCAACCCACCGCCGGGCGGGTCCCGACGCAGGGCGGGGGGCGGTCGCGGGTGGCGCGGGGTGGCCGTCCACCGGGCCGCCGGGACGGTCGGCGCCCCGGGCTGACCCGGGCCCTGTCGCGGGAGACCACCGCCGCCGTGCAGCGTCAGGTGCTCGACGATCAGCCCCGCTACTGGTTCGCCCACCGGCTGCTGCTCACCCTCAGCGGGCGCCGCCCGGTCCACACCCTGCTGGGGCACGCCCTGCCCGAGGCGTACGACCAGCTGGCCGAGCTGGCCCCCGGGGCGCCGTTACGTCCCGCCGGCAGGCTGTCCGAGGCCCCGTACGTGGCGCGCTGCGACCAGTACGAGCCGCGCCAGGGCGTGATCGAGGCCTTCGCGCGGGTGGCCTTCGGGGAGCGGCTGGCGGCCTTCGCCTTCCGGCTGGAGCGCGGGGAGGACGAGCGCTGGCGGTGCGCCGCGATCGACCTCGGCCCGGAGGCCGGCCCCCGCCCGGGACACATCCCCGCCGGGCGGTGCTGACCGCCGGGCCGCCACGGGCCCGGAACACGCCTCGGGCCGGGGGCGGTGATCACCACCGCACCCCGGCCCGAATACAGGTCCGTCAACGCGCCCGCCGCGCCGCCCGGGGAAAGGACACCCGAAGGG
The DNA here is from genome assembly GCF_004684805.1 of Streptomyces palmae. Lineage (GTDB taxonomy): Bacteria > Actinomycetota > Actinomycetes > Streptomycetales > Streptomycetaceae > Streptomyces > Streptomyces palmae. The sequence continues at coordinate 16,427 of NZ_SRID01000045.1, read as the reverse complement.
GCGATTACGCGGCGCCCGGCCCCGGAGAGGGCCGGGAATCCCGGCCCCTCGCCCGGGGCGACCGCGAGGACTACTTCTTGCGGCGGCGACCGCCCTTGCTCGCCTTGCGGCGCTCGGCGCGGGTGAGGCCGTCGGACTCCGAGGCGCGGGGGGCCGGGGGCTGGTCGGAGGTGGCGAAGTCACCCTCGACGATGTCGCCCTCACCGTCCACCTTGGGGGCGGTGAAGTGGAGCTTGTCCGGACGCTGCGGGGCCTCCAGGCCCTTGGCGTGGATCTCCGGGCGGGCGGTCGCGGCGGCCGGCACCGCGGTCTCCTTCTCCTTGCGCAGGGACGCCTTCTCCTCCGCGTCCTCCACCGGGACCTCCTCGACCTGCTGCTCGACCTGGACCTCCAGGTTGAACAGGTAGCCGACGGACTCCTCCTTGATGCCCTCCATCATGGCGGTGAACATGTCGAAGCCCTCGCGCTGGTACTCGACCAGCGGGTCCTTCTGCGCCATGGCGCGCAGGCCGATGCCCTCCTGGAGGTAGTCCATCTCGTAGAGGTGCTCGCGCCACTTGCGGTCCAGCACGGAGAGCACCACGCGGCGCTCCAGCTCGCGCATGATGTCCGAGCCGAGCTGCTCCTCGCGGGCTTCGTACTGCCGGTGGATGTCCTCCTTGACGGACTCGGCGATGAACTCCGCGGTGAGCCCCTCGCGGTCGCCGGCCGCCTCCTCCAGCTCCTCGATGGTGACCTGCACCGGGTAGAGCTGCTTGAACGCGCCCCACAGCCGGTCCAGGTCCCACTCCTCGGCGAAGCCCTCCACCGTCTCGGCCTGGATGTAGGCGTCGATGGTGTCGTCCATGAAGTGCCGGATCTGCTCGTGCAGGTCCTCGCCCTCCAGCACACGGCGCCGCTCGCCGTAGATGACCTCGCGCTGCCGGTTGAGGACCTCGTCGTACTTCAGGACGTTCTTACGGGTCTCGAAGTTCTGCTGCTCGACCTGCGACTGGGCGGAGGCGATGGCGCGGGTGACCATCTTGTTCTCGATCGGCACATCGTCGGGGACGTTCGCCATGGCCATCACGCGCTCGACCATCTGCGCCTTGAACAGCCGCATCAGGTCGTCGCCGAGCGAGAGGTAGAAGCGGGACTCGCCGGGGTCGCCCTGGCGGCCGGAGCGACCGCGCAGCTGGTTGTCGATGCGCCGCGACTCGTGGCGCTCGGTGCCCAGCACATAGAGCCCGCCGAGCTTCTTGACCTCTTCGAACTCGGCCTTGACCGCGGCCTCGGCGCGCTCCAGCGCGGCGGGCAGCTCCGCCGCCCACTCCTCGACGTGCTCGACCGGGTCCAGGCCCTTGGCGCGCAGCTCCGCCTCGGCGATGTCGTCCGGGTTGCCGCCGAGCTTGATGTCCGTACCGCGGCCGGCCATGTTGGTGGCCACCGTCACGGCGCCCTTGCGGCCCGCCTGGGCCACGATGACGGCCTCGCGGTCGTGCTGCTTGGCGTTGAGCACCTCGTGCCGCACACCGCGCTTGTCGAGCTGCTGGGAGAGGTACTCGGACTTCTCCACGGAGGTGGTGCCGACCAGGACCGGCTGGCCCTTCTCGTGCTTGTCGACGATGTCCTCGACCACCGCGGCGAACTTGGCGACCTCGGTGCGGTAGATCAGGTCGGACTGGTCCTTGCGGACCATCGGCTTGTTCGTCGGGATCGGCACGACGCCGAGCTTGTAGATCTGGTGGAACTCGGCGGCCTCGGTCATGGCCGTACCGGTCATACCGGACAGCTTGTCGTAGAGGCGGAAGAAGTTCTGCAGGGTGATCGTGGCGAGGGTCTGGTTCTCGTCCTTGATCTCCACCCCTTCCTTCGCCTCGATCGCCTGGTGCATGCCCTCGTTGTAGCGGCGGCCGGCGAGGATACGTCCGGTGTGCTCGTCGACGATCATGACCTCGCCGTCGATGACGACGTAGTCCTTGTCCTTCTTGAACAGTTCCTTCGCCTTGATGGCGTTGTTCAGATAGCCGACGAGCGGGGTGTTGACCGACTCGTAGAGGTTGTCGATGCCCAGCCAGTCCTCGACCTTCTGGACACCGGCCTCGTGGATGCCGACGGTGCGCTTCTTCTCGTCGACCTCGTAGTCGCCGGTCTCCTCCAGCCCCTTCAGCGGGTTGGCGGCCTCGCCCTTGGTCAGCCGGGTGACCAGCTTGGCGAAGTCGCCGTACCACTTGGTGGCCTGGTCCGCCGGGCCGGAGATGATCAGCGGGGTACGGGCCTCGTCCACCAGGATGGAGTCGACCTCGTCGACGATGGCGAAGTTGTGGCCGCGCTGCACCAGCTCGTCCTGCGCCCACGCCATGTTGTCGCGCAGGTAGTCGAAGCCGAACTCGTTGTTGGTGCCGTAGGTGATGTCGCAGGCGTACTGCTCGCGGCGCTGCGCCGGCGTCATGTTCGCCAGGATGCAACCGACCGAGAGGCCGAGGAACTTGTGGACCCGGCCCATCATCTCGGAGTCGCGCTCGGCCAGGTAGTCGTTGACCGTGATCAGGTGCACGCCCTTGCCGGAGAGCGCGTTGAGGTAGGCCGGGAGGGTGCCGACGAGGGTCTTGCCCTCACCGGTCTTCATCTCGGCCACATATCCCAGGTGCAGCGCGGCGCCGCCCATGAGCTGGACGTCGTAGTGCCGCTGGCCCAGGACGCGCTTGGCGGCCTCACGGACGGTGGCGAACGCCTCGGGCATCAGGTCGTCCAGGCTCTCACCGGCGGCGTACCGCTCCTTGTACTCCTCGGTGAGAGCACGCAGCTCGGCGTCGGAGAGGGGCAGGAAGTCCTCTTCGATGGAATTGACCTGGTCCGCGATGCGGTGCAGCTTGCGCAGGATCTTGCCTTCGCCTGCACGCATGATTTTGTTGAGGACGGACACGTAGGCTGGCTCCTTGCCGGTCGGGCGTGGCACGGTGGGTGCGCTGGCGCGGCATGATCAAGCGGCGCTGGCCCCGCCGCAACGGCCATCGTAAGACAGGACCCCGCCACGCCGGGAGGTCCGTCGGTACGAAGACGAGGTGTCGCCTCTCAGTTTCAACGCGCCAGACCGCCGCAGGGTGCCCGGCGCGCGCGGAACCCCACGGCGCGGCGCCCGGCGGCAGGGCTTCCCGGTGATCACGCGGAGACGGACCACGGCATTCCTCCGGCGCCTGGTTCGATGATCGGATCGGCGCCCGCACCGTACGAGCGGCCCGGGTGGCCGAAGCCGCACGGCCGGCTGTGTGAGGCGCGGCCCGCGGCGACGCGATCACCCGGATATCCGGCACCGGCCGAGGCGGCTCGTACAAATGGGCTCGCCTTGAACGGGCGGAGGAACAAGACTCTGTGCATGGAGCCCGTGACCCTCACCACCGAACGCCTGGTCCTGCGACCGTTCGAGCCCTCGGACGTACCCGCGGTGCAGGCCGCCTGCCAGGATCCGGAGATCCCTCGCTGGACCACCGTCCCCTCCCCGTACACCCGGGAACACGCGGTGGACTTCGTGGAGCGGATAGCCCCGGAGGGCTGGCGGGACGACACGTCCTACAACTTCGCCGCGGTCGCCAAGGACACCGGCGCCCTGGTCTCCGCCATCGGGCTGGTACGACTGGCCCTGGACGAGCCCGACCGGCAGGCCGAGCTGGGCTACTGGACCGCCGCCGGGCAGCGGGGCCGCGGCTATACGGCGGAGGCGGCCCGGGCCGTGGCCGAGTGGGCCTTCACCGAGCTGGCGGTGGAGCGGATGGAGTGGTACGCCCAGGCAGGGAACGCGGCCTCCCGAGCGGTGGCGCTGAAGGTCGGCTTCCGAATGGAGGGGACCCTGCGTGCCCGGCTGGTGAGTCAGGGGAGCCGCAGGGACGCCTGGGTCGGCGCCCTGCTCCCCTCCGACCTGGGGCTGCCCTCCGCCACCCCTTACCTCCCCTTCCCCGACCGCTCCACCGACGACCCTCCGGCCCGCTAGTACCCGGCGGCGCCTGAGCCGTGCGCCCTCCCCCTCGGCGTGCGGGCGCAAGCCCCCTGGGTGGTCACGGAGGGTGCGAGGTCGCCCACGGGCGTTGTCAGTGGCTGCCTCTAGGGTGTCCCGCATGACGAGTCCAGGTGCGCTGCCCGACCCCGCCATGTCCCTGTCCGCCGATGAGGCCCGGCGTGTGGCGCTGCGCGCGCAGGGGCTGCTCGGCGCTCCGGACCGCAAGGGCGGGGTGCGCGGGGTGCTCCGGCACCTGGGCGCGGTCCAGCTGGACACCATCTCGGTGCTGGCCCGCTCACACGAGCTGGTGCCGTACGCCCGGCTCGGCGCGGTGGGCCGCCGCACGGTGGAGCAGGCGTACTGGTCCGGGCAGGCGGCTGCCGAGGGCGGCGCCTGCGCGGAGGTCAACCAGGCCGGCGGCGCGGCCCGGCCGGGGCCGACCGGTTTTGAGTACTGGTCGCACGCGGCCTGCGTGCTGCCCATCGAGGAATGGCCGCACTTCGCCTTCCGGCGGCGCGCCTACCGGTCCCGGCCGCACTGGGGCCATGAGCTGCCGGACGGCGCCTACGAGTCGGTGATCCGGCAGCTGCGCGAGCGCGGACCGCTGACCGCCACCGAGCTGGGCGGTGCGAAGAACGGCGGACCGTGGTGGGACTGGTCGGCCGCGAAGGTCGCCGTGGAGCGCGCCCTGATGTACGGCGAGGTGGTGTGCACCCAGCGGCTCGGCTGGAAGCGGGTCTACGACCTGGCGGAGCGCGCCGTGCCGCAGGACCTGCTGCATGACGGGATGGACGACGCCGAGTGCCTGCGGCGGCTGGTTCGGCTGGCCGGGCGGTCGCTGGGGGTGGCCACCCGCGCGGATCTGGCCGACTACCACCGCTTGAAGAACGAGCAGGTGGACAGCGTGATCGCCGACTCGGGGCTGGTCCCGGTGGAGGTGGAGGGCTGGGGGAAGCCTGCCTGGGCGGACCCGGAGGCGCTGGCCACCGCCTCCGCCGCCGGCCGGCACCGCACCACGCTGCTGTCGCCCTTCGACTCGCTGATATGGGACCGGGCGCGCACCGAGCGGATCTTCGGCTTCACCCACCGGCTGGAGGCCTATGTGCCCAAGCCCAAGCGGGTCTACGGCTACTTCGCCATGCCGCTGCTCTCCGGCGGGCGGCTGCTGGGGCGGGTGGACCCGGCGCGGGAGGGCCGCACCCTGGTGGCTCGCCAGGTGTCGCTGGAGAGCGCCCGGGCGGTACGGCCCATGGCGCGGGCGCTGCGCGAGGCAGCGGAGTGGGTCGGTTGCGACACGGTGCGGATCGAGCGGATGGACCAGCCGGAGCACACCGCCGCCCTCATTGCCGCCCTGAACTGAGAGGGGCCCGCCACCTCACGGCCGCCCTGAACTGAGAGGGGCCCGCCACCTCACCGCCGCCCTGAACTGAGGCGGTCCCGCCTCGCCTCGCCGGCCGGCCTCGCGACCCGGAGGCCGGTCAGCGGATTTCGAGGATCTTCTCCCGCATCGCGTACACCACGGCTTCCATCCGCGAGTGGAGCTGGAGCTTCTCCAGGATGTTCCGGACGTGGTTCTTCACCGTGTTCTCGCTGATGAAGAGCTCCTTGGCGATGTCCCGGTTGTTCATCCCGGTGGCCACCAGCTTGAGCACCTCCAGCTCCCGGTCGGTCAGCCGGGGTGCGGGCACCAGCCGGCGCTCGTCGGTGCGCTGGATCATCGACTTGAACTCGGTCAGGAGCTTGGAGGCCATCGACGGGCTGATCTGGGACTGGCCGTCGGCGACCGCCCGGATCGCGGTGGAGACCTCATCGGTGGAGATCTCCTTGAGCAGGTAGCCGGTCGCCCCCGCCTTGATCGCCTCGTAGAGGTCGGCCTCCTCGTCGCTGATCGTCAGCATGATGATCTTCGCGCTGGGCGCCACCTCCTTGATGGAGGTGCAGGCCTCGATGCCGCTCCGCTTGGGCATCCGCACGTCCATCAGCACGATGTCCGGCAGCAGGTCGGCCGCCTTGTCGACGGCCTCCGCGCCGTCCCCGGCCTCTCCGACGACCTGGATGTCCTCCTCCTGGGCGAGGACGATCTCCAGTCCGCGCCGGAACAGCGCATGGTCGTCCACCACCAGAACCCTGATCGGCTCCTTGCGGGACCCGCGCCCGTCCATACCGGCATCGACGCCGTGATCGTCGTCCGCGCCGGACACGGGCCCGAAGCTGTCCGCCATCGTTCCTCCCCCTGAAGGCCGTGGCCCTGCTGTCTGCGCGCTGCTGCGCGACCCAACCGGACTGGCCCATAAGCCGGTTGCGCTCCCAGCCATGATTTCATGCCCGCGCCACCAGGCGCCGCAGCAGCGGCAGCACACTGGTGCCCCGGGGGCGCACGTCGCCCCGGGGCACCACCTCGATGTCGGTCACACGTTCGGCCGCCGGACCGATCGGCGCCGATCAGGGCTGCTCAGCGCCGGTCAGCCACCCAGGGAGCCACCGGCCCCGCCGGGCTCCTCTCCGACGAACACCTCCGACTCCAGATGGATGACGCCGTAGTCATAGGCATGACGCCGGTAGACGACACTCGGCTGCTTGGTGTCGGAGTCCACGAAGAGATAGAAGTCGTGCCCCACCAGTTCCATCTCGTAGAGGGCCTGGTCCAGGCTCATGGGAGACGCGGCGTGGGTCTTCTCCCGGACCACCAGCGGCCCCTCGCCCTGCACCTCCAGGGTTCCCATCAGGGTCGTGGGCGTGGGGGCAGCCTCCTCGGCGCTCTCCACCACGATCTCGCCGCTTCCGTTGAGTCGGGCCGTGCCCGGAACCGCGTCCGCCACGTTGCTCGCGGGGATGCGGCCGTTGCCGCGCCTGGTGTGGCGCTTGTCGTGCTGCTTTCGCATGCGCGCCTCCAGCTTGCTCGCTGCCAGGTCCAGCGCTGCGTAGGGATCCGCGGCTGCCGCTTCTGCCCGGATCACCGGGCCGCGGGAGCGAAGCGTGATCTCGACTCGGTCGGAGCGGTCGGACTGCCGCGGGTTGTGCTCCTTGGACACCTCGACGTCCAGGCTGATCACCTTGCCGTCGAGCTTCTGGATCTTGTCCAGCTTCAGCTTCTCGGCCACGTGCTTCCGGAACCGCTCAGGCACCTCTGTCTTGCGGCCCTTCACGACGACGTCCACGCAGAACTCCGTTCCCGGAATGCCCCGCTCAGGAGGCGGAGCGCATCCGTTGCTGCACTAGGCCCCGGAGAGCTCCGGAGCCCCCGACTCGGCGGCTTTCACCTCCTCCTCCCCATATTCGCGATCTCCACTCATCCTTTGTCAATGTTCGAGGCAAAGGCATGAAAGCACGCCAACGGAACATAAGAGGCATAGCGCCTGCCATCCCTCACACCCGAACATAGCCCTCCGGGCGCTGCGTCGGCACCCCCTACCGGGACGTACCTCCGCTCGGGCGCTTGGCCCCCTCACTAGCTGCAACGATCTATGTTCTATTGGAGTTCCGGTTCAATTCGAACGCAACCGGTGGTGCGGCGATCACCGCGGCCCCCGCCACCGGACCGACGATCCGGCGCACCACCCGCGCCGCCTCCGCGATCGAGGCCCCGGTCGTCAACAGGTCGTCCACCAGAACCACCCGCCCGGGCCCGGCCTTCGGCCCGGGCCGTATCGCCCGCCCCGCGCCTGGCACCGCGCCCAGCGCCCCGGCCAGGTTCGCCCGCCGCTGCCGCGCGTTCAGCCCGGCCTGATCCAGCACCGCGCGACGCTGCCGCAGCACCGGCAGCACCCGCGCCCGCAGCCCGCTTCGCCGCAGCACCCCGGCCGCCGCGACCGCCAACCGCCGCACCGGATCATGGCCGCGCGCCGCCACCGCCCACCGCGCCGAGGGCACCGGCACCATCCACACGCGCGAACCTGGGCCGGTCGCCGCCCCGAGCACCCCGAGCACCGCGCCCGCCAGCGCCTCACCCAGCGGCCCGGTCAGGCCCAGTCCCCCGCGCTCCTTGTGCGCCAGCAGGGCCGCCCGCACCGCGTCCTGGTAGCCCGCCGCCGCGTACACCGGCGGCAGCCCCGGCGGCGACGGACTCGGCCGCACCCGGCACGGCTCCCCGCCACCCCTGCTCAGCACCGCCCGGCAGCGCTCGCACAGCGGGCCGCGCGGCAGCCCGCACCCCGCGCAGTCCATCGGCAGCACCAGACCACCGAGCTCCTGCCACCACCCCCGCATGGCCTCACCCCCTCGGACACCACTGTCCGCCCGGGCGCGCCCGGCCGCCATCCCTGTGGATAACGCCGCCACAACGTCATGCCTGGTCAGGCCCGTTGTGGACAACTCCGCCACCCGAAGGAAGGACAGAGGGCCTCATGCCGAGGCCGCCACACCCCGGCTCAGCCCAGATGGACCGGCCCCCATGGCCTCCTTGGTCGCCTACCCAGGCAGACCGGCACCCGTGCCCTGCTCAGCCACCGCTTCCAGCCCCCGCCGGGGGAGCCTCACGCCGAGGCCGAGCCACCCACCCGCTCAGCCCGGGTAGACCGGCGCCGTACCCTGCTCGGCCACCGTCTTCCAGTCGCCGTCGCGCGGGAGCCGGACGATGCCGTCCGTCGACTCGGCGATCAGCGGCTTGTCCGGGTCCTCGGCGGAGGCCAGCGACTCGGCCCGGTTGGGGCTGGGCGGCTGCTGGACATTGGCCGGCGAACCGTCCGTCTCCACGTACTGCAACTGCTGCACGCCCTTGGACTCGCGGCCGGCCACCACCAGCCGGCTGCCGCCCGCCCAGGACGCCGCGTCCACCTCCACCAGCTTGGGCGCGATCCTCCGCAGCCCCAGCACCGACAGCAGCGGCTCGTCGGCGCTACCGCCCCGCTCGACCCGTCCCAGCAGCAGCCGGGTGTGGCCGTCCCGCTTCACCAGCAGGGCGATGCGGGTCCCGTCCGCGGACACCCTGAGGCCCTCGATCCGGCCCTTCCCCAGCTCCGGGATCCGCACCTCCTGGGGGGTGCCCTCACCGTCCTGGAGGCGCAGCAGCCGCGGGCCCTGCGGGTCGCGGTCGGCGACCCACAGCCCACCGAGGGCGTCCCAGCTGGGGGCGGAGAGCCCGTCCTCGGGGCCGCCGCCCGCCCCGCTGTGCAGCCGTACCCTGCCGCGCTCGGCGCCCTCGGACAGCTCTGCCACATACAGCGATCGGCCGTCCCGGGAGACCGCGGCGGCCCGCCGCTCGTCCCGGTCCACCGCCACGCTGCCCAGCTGCGCGCCGTCCGCCCCGAACGGGCCGGGCACCGGCAGCGGCTTGGAGTCGTGCTCGGACAGCCACACCATGCGGTGCCGGCCGTCCACGAAGTACACATGGCTCGCCCGGCCGTCGACCGCTTCGGGGGCGTACCGCATCGCGGTCTCACGGGTCAGGGTGCACAGCTCGGAGCCGTTGGCGCGGTCCAGCCGCACCCCGCTGAGCCGAGCGGAGGCCTGGTCCTGCACGGTGAACAGCACCTGCGCCGCCATCCGCTGGCAGCGCGCGGTGTCCACCCGGCCGGCCCGGGCGCCGAGCCGGATCCGCAGCCCGCCCGAGTCGTCCAGGGTGAGGTCGCCGCTGTCCTTGAGGCTGGTGCCGCGCGGGAAGGCGCTGCTCACCACCGGGCTGAGCCAGCTGGTCGGCCCGTCCAGCAGCGACTTCACCGTGGCGGTCACCGGTGCTATGCGGCGGCGCAGATAGACCGGGTCGGCCACGAGTACGGAGTCCTCGAAGCGCGAGGCGCCGGCGTCCGGGCCCAGCTTGGCGAAGAAGTAGGTGTTGACCGAGCGGTAGATGCGCTGGAAGTCGGCCTCGCCGATGACCAGGCCCGGCGGCAGCTGGTCGATCCGCCACTCGGAACGGTCCCGTCCGAGGTGGATCGACTGCCGGTAGGGGCGCTCCTGCGGCTCGTAGGCGTGGTGCTCGTCCACCGTGGCGAGCTGGGTGCCGGACAGCTCCACCGTGATCCCGTCGCTCTCCTGATGGCCCACCACCCGCATCTTGGGGGCCTCGGCCAGCACCGTGACGGAGGCGAAGGGGTCCCAGCGCGAGGCGGCCTTGCCGGACAGGTACTGCTTGGCGGTGTCGAACCGCTCCTCGTCGCTGGTGGTCGCCTCCAGGAAACCGGAGACCAGCTCCAGGGGCTGCTCGCCCTTGCCCGGGCTCACCCCGTAGACCCGCACCTGGGAGTCGGAGTCGGTGCGCGGCGAGGAGTCCACCCGGCTCACATCGCCGCTGTCGGGCATCGAGGCGCACCCGGTCAGCACCAGCAGGCCGCAGGTCAGCAGGGTGCTGCCGGCGGTCAGGGAACGGCGGCCCACGACCCGCCGGCAGGAGTGGCGGCGGTCAGTGGCCACGGGATCCGCCCTTCGTCTCGGTGTCGGCCCACTGCGCGGTGCCCCGGATGACGAGGCCGCCGCCCCCGCCCGGGGGAAGCGCGGCCCCGGACCTGCCCGGCGGCAGGGCCGGCCGGGCCTGGGCGGGCAGTACGGTGGCGCGGCGCACCGACTCGGGGTCGGCCCCGGCCTCCCGCAGCGCGCGGTTGCGGCGCGAGTCCTCCGGTTCCAGCGGGATCGGCGAGCTGCGCAGGGCGTCTCCGGAGGTACGCGGCAGGGTCAGCCGGAACTGCGAGCCACCGCCCGACTCGCCCCAGGCCTGGAGCCAGCCGCCGTGCAGCCGGGCGTCCTCCTCGGCGATGGACAGCCCGAGGCCGGTGCCCCCGGTGGTACGCGCCCGGGCGGGGTCGGCCCGCCAGAAGCGGTTGAAGACCTGGGTCGCCTCGCCGGGCTTGAGGCCCACGCCGTAGTCGCGCACCGCGACGGCGACCGCGCCGTGCGAGGCGGCCAGCCGCACCACCACGTCCCGGCCCTCACCGTGCTCCACGGCGTTGACCACGAGGTTGCGCAGCACCCGTTCCACCCGGCGGGCGTCGGCCTCGGCGACCACGGGGTGCTCGGCGCCGCGCACCAGGATCCGGCTGCCCTTGCGGTCGGCGAGCGGCTCGGCCCCGTCGACCACCCGGTGCACCACGTCGCGCAGGTCGATCGGCTCGGCCTCCAGGGCCGCCGCGCCGGCGTCGAAGCGGCTGATCTCCAGCAGGTCGGCGAGGAGCGACTCGAAGCGGTCCAGCTGCCCGATGAGCAGCTCCGCGGAGCGCGCGGTGACCGGGTCGAAGTCCTCCCGCGCCTCATGGATGACGTCCGCGGCCATCCGTACGGTGGTCAGCGGGGTGCGCAGCTCGTGGGAGACGTCCGAGACGAAGCGGCGCTGCATCCGGGACAGCTCTTCCAGCTGCCGGATCTTGGTCTGGAGGTTCTGGCCCATCTTGTTGAAGGACTCACCCAGACGGGCGATGTCGTCCTCGCCGGTCACCTTCATCCGCTCCTGGAGCAGACCGGCGGCCAGCCGTTCGGAGATGCTGGCGGCCATCCGCACAGGCGTGACGACCTGCCGCACCACCACCCAGGCGATGGCGCCCAGCAGGACCACCACGAAGACCCCGGCGGTCGCCAGGGTGCCCTTCACCAGACTCAGTGACTTCTCCTCCTGGGTGAAGGGGAAGAGGTAGTAGAGCTGGTAGGGATTGCCCTGGTTGTCCTCCAGCATGGTGCCGATGACCAGCGCGGCGTCGCTCTTGTCGGAGTGGGCGTAGACGATCTTGCCGTACTGCTCGTAGACCTCGCCCGGCTTGGTGACCCGCTTGCGCAGGCCCTCCGGCACGCTCTGCGGGGTCAGGTCTCCGGAGGTGCGCGGGGCGCGTCCGGCCGTCGAGGACTCGCTCGCGGACCCGGTGCTGAGCGCCACCACGGAGTACGAGCCCTTGCCGCCGCTGGCCAGCTGGTGGACCAGCGCGTTCAGCCAGGAACCGGAGTCCTGGGTGCCGCGGCCCGCCGAGCCCGTCGCGCCCGACTCGTCCTGACCGCGCAGGTCGCCGGCGTCGGCCATCTGCTGGGCGACCTCGAAACCGCCCGCGGCCTGGCTCTGCGCCGCGTGCCGCTTGGCGTCCAGCAGGCCGTTACGCACCTGGCCGATGACGACCAGGCCCAGCAGCAGCACCACGCCGAGCGACATCAGCAGGGTGGTGGCCACCACCCGCAGCTGGATGTTGCGCCGCCACAGCCGCACGGCGGGCAGCAGCGGACGCCGTATCCAGCGGCCGAACATGCGGATCAGCGGGTGCACCGGCCCGCCCCTCGCCCCGTCGGGCAGGAGATGACCACCGCTCCACAGCCGCCGGAACAGCGGGATGTCGCCCGCCGGGTCGATCGGTCGACCCGGCGGACGAGATTCCGCGGTACTGGCATCCGAGTCGTCGGACTGCGGAGCGCGGCCGTGCTCGGACATACTCAGCTCGGCCCGGCCTTGTAGCCCACGCCGCGCACGGTCACCACGATCTCCGGGCGCTCCGGGTCCTTCTCGACCTTGGAGCGCAGCCGCTGCACATGCACGTTGACCAGGCGGGTGTCGGCCGCGTGGCGATAACCCCAGACCTGCTCCAGCAGCACCTCGCGGGTGAACACCTGCCACGGCTTGCGGGCCAGCGCCACCAGCAGGTCGAACTCCAGCGGGGTCAGCGCGATCGACTGCCCGTCCCGCTTCACCGAGTGCCCGGCGACGTCGATCACCAGGTCGCCGATGACCAGCTGCTCCGGCGCGGGCTCCTCGGAGCGCCGCAGCCGCGCCCGGATCCGGGCCACCAGCTCCTTGGGCTTGAACGGCTTGACGATGTAGTCATCCACACCGGACTCCAGACCGACCACCACATCGACGGTGTCGGACTTGGCGGTGAGCATGACGATCGGCACCCCGGACTCGGCCCGGATCAGGCGGCACACCTCGATGCCGTCCCGTCCGGGCAGCATCAGGTCGAGCAGCACCAGGTCCGGCTTGGCCTCACGGAAGGCGGCGAGCGCCTTGTCGCCGTCCGAGACGAACGACGGTTCAAAGCCTTCGCCGCGCAGCACGATGCCGAGCATCTCTGCCAGTGCGGTGTCGTCGTCGACGACAAGGACGCGTCCCTTCATATCGACATCATCCCATTTACGCATCCAATCCATAGACGAGGGTGACCCAGCTCACGATTGAGCTCCGACTTGTCCACTGATGTACACCTCTGCCCCTGCTATCCAGCGCCTTCCCACCACCAGGGCGAACGTCCCGATGAGCACACCGAGTTGCGCTGGGTTACTCGATCGTTCACCGACCCGCGCCGCGGCACCCGCCTGCGGGCGGGCCGCCGGTCAGCCCGGCAACTCCCCCTGCCCCGTACGCGCGATGGCGCACATCCGGGCGACGGCGTCCGCCGTTACCGGTGATACCACACCCTGTTCGGTGACGATCGCGGTCAGCAACTCCGGCGGTACGACGTCGAAGGCGGGGTTGTACGCCTGGGTGCCCAGCGCGGCCAACGGCACCCCGCCGCCCGGGCCCGTACCGGATCGGAGACCCGGCACCACCAGCTCGGTCACCTCGTGGCCGGGGCGCTGCTCGATCTCGATCGCCGCCCCCGTGGGAGTGTGGAGGTCCACCGTGCTGCACGGGGCCACCACGATGAACGGCACATGGTGGTAGCGGGCCAGCACGGCAAGCGGATAGCTGCCCACCTTGTTCGCCACCGAGCCGTCCGCGGCGATCCGGTCCGCGCCGATCAGCACCGCGTCCACCTCGCCCGCGGCGAACAGCGACCCCGCCGCGTTGTCGGTCAACAGCGTGTACGGCATGCCCGCCCGGGACGCCTCGTAGGTGGTCAACCGCGCGCCCTGGAACAGCGGGCGGGTCTCGTCCACCCACAAGCGGCGCAGTCGGCCCGTACGGTGCACGGCGGCGGCCACCGCCAGCGCGGTGCCCGAGCCGCCCGACACCAGCGCACCGGTGTTGCAGTGGGTGAGGATCCGGCAGCCACCGCCGGGCAGCAGTTCGGCGAGCAGCATCCGGCCGTGCTCCGCCATCAGCGCGCTGGCCTCGGCGTCCTCCCGGTGCAGGGCCCGTGCCGCGGCCAGCGCCGCCTCGGCCGCCTTCTCGACATCGGCCCCGGACTCGACCGCCCGCCGGTAGGAGTCCATGGCCCGCCCCACGCCGTACGCCAGGTTGACGGCGGTGGGCCGGGCCCCGACCAGCAGCTCGGCGGCCTCCGCCACGTCGAAGCCGCGGGCGGCGGCCAGCGCCACCCCGTAGGCACCCGCCAGCCCCAAGGCCGGCGCGCCCCGCACCGCCAGTGTGCGGATGGCCTCCACCAGCGCCGGCACATCGGTGCAGGTCAGCTCCGCCTCCTCGGCGGGCAGCCGGGTCTGGTCCAGCAGCACCAGCACCGGGCCCTCCGGCGGCTCCTCCCAACGCAGGGCGCTCACGGCTGGTGAGGTGGGCGATATCGGGGGCACCGCGCGCTGTTCGGCCATCCTCCCAGTCTGCCCGGTCCGGTGCCTGGTGTTGAAGAGGAAGTACGGGCGTACTCCGGCGCATGGGACCGATACGGACCTACCGTCCCCATGACACGATGACTCGACCCTGCCCGCCGTCACACCCGGTGACGAGGCAGCGAGAAGGAGCGATGATGAACGACTCTCCGGGCCGGATGCCGCCCGGATCCCAGCCCGCCGGCGAACCGGATCACGACCTCCGCCTACCCGAACAACGCGGCCCCTCCGGCACCGCCCCCGAGGAAGCGGACAGGCCCGCCGGCAGCGCCCCCGCGGAAGCGGACGGACCCACCGGCCGGCCTCCGCAGCCGCCAGCGGCGAGCGAGGGGCAGGCCGACTCTGCGGAGCAACCGGCCTGGGGTGCCGGCTGGGCCAAGCGGCAGCCGCCTCCCGGAAACTGGACGCCTCCCGGCGGCACCCCGCCCCCGGGAACCGCCAACCGGCCTCCCGCGCCCGGTCCCCAGCCGGGCTGGCGACCACCACCACCGCAGGCGACTGCCGGTTGGACCATTCCTCCGCCGGCGGCACGGCCGGGGGTCATTCCGCTGCGCCCGCTGCGCACCGGCGAGATCCTGGACGGCGCGGTCGCCACGGTACGCACCCGCTGGCGTGCGGTACTGGGCGTCTCGGTGGGGGTGGCCGTGGTCTCGCAGACCCTGCTCACCCTGGCCACGGGGCTGTGGTTCCAGCACACCTCCTCCGGCCTGGAGAGCCTGGACGAGAGCTCCGACCCCACCCTGGACGAGACCCTGCACGCCCTGCGCGACTCGCTCACCACCACCGGGGTGTCCCTGCTGATCGGTGTCCTGGGCACGGTCCTGGCGACCGCGCTACTGACCACGGTGACCGCACGGGCCGTCCTGGGCCGGCCGGTGGGCCCCGGCGAGGTACGGCGCACTGCCCGGCCCCAGCTCGGCCGGCTCTGCGGGCTGCTGCTGGCCCTCCCGGCCATCATGCTCGGTGCCGTACTGGCCGGGATCGCGCCCGGCGTGCTGCTGGCCATGTCGGGCGGCGAGCGCGGGGGCGCTTCCCTGGCCATGCTGGGTGCCGCGGTCGGCATGGGAGCCGCGGTCTGGCTCTGGATCCGCTACAGCCTGGCCGCACCCGCGCTGATGCTGGAGAAGTCCTCGGTGGCCGACGCGCTGCGCCGCTCGGCGAAGCTGGTGCGCGGTGCCTGGTGGCGGATCTTCGGAATCCAGCTGCTGGCCCTGGTCATCGTCTTCATCGCAGGGGCGATCGTCGAGATTCCGTCGAGCGTGGTCGCGATGGCGGTCGGCGGGGACAGCGCAACGGACTGGCTGTCCGGCGACGACGTCTCCGTCAGTTGGCCTTTCCTCAGTGTCATCGGGGTGGGCGGGATCCTCAGCACGGCACTCACGCTGCCGGTCACCGCGAGTGTCACCGCGCTCCTCTACATGGACCAGCGAATCCGCCGTGAATCCCTCGACCTGGAGCTGGCCCGCGCCGCGGACCCGAAGAACTGACCACCTCTCCTGGCGATCCGGATCGGGGGATCCGGATCGCCAGGAGGATTCCCTGAGCCGGATTGCCCGGAGGAGTGTTCACTGAGCCTCGGGCTTGGCGGACGGCGCCTCGCCCGGGGCTCTCTGACTGCCGGCCAATCCATTCGGCAGCACCCAGCCGGCACGGAAACCAACCCGGACCCAACCCCACAGGCCGTGAACGCAAAAAAGCCGTGTCCCTCGGAATCAATCCGAGGGACACGGCTTCAAGAAAAGTTCGGCGGCGTCCTACTCTCCCACAGGGTCCCCCCTGCAGTACCATCGGCGCTGAAAGGCTTAGCTTCCGGGTTCGGAATGTAACCGGGCGTTTCCCTAACGCTATAACCACCGAAACACTATGAAGTTAACCAACCGGAACCCAACAAGGGGGTTCAACACGGTCGTTACTTCAGAACCAACACAGTGGACGCGAGCAACTGAGGACAAGCCCTCGGCCTATTAGTACCAGTCAACTCCACCGGTTACCCGGCTTCCATATCTGGCCTATCAACCCAGTCGTCTACTGGGAGCCTTACCCCATCAAG
>NZ_SRID01000459.1 GCF_004684805.1 Streptomyces palmae | reverse complement strand
GGGTGGGGGCGGCGCGCAGCGGGCGGTGGCCGTCGCGCATCCGGGTCACCTGGTCGGCGAGGAGCTGGGCGGCCCGGTCCAGGGCCGGATCGGGGGTGAGGGCGCGCAGCTCGTCGGTCACGGTCAGCAGTGCGGTCAGATGGCCGGCGAGCCGGATCCGCAGCTCCTCCCGGCGGGAGCGGTGCGGGAAGTCGCCTGTGCGCGCGGCCATGCTGTGGACCGACTTGGTGCGGATCGCTTCATACATGGGATGGCCTCCTGGCAAGCTCAGAAGGCCATCCTAACTTAGACCCTGTCTAAAGTTGTCCCATGTAGCGTGAAGGTGGCCGGCTCAGGACTGGCCGTAACCGTCCAGGAAGTTCCCGATCCGGGTCACCGCGTCGGCCAGGTCCTCCTTCGCGGGCAGCGTGACGATCCGGAAGTGGTCCGGGTCCGGCCAGTTGAAGCCGGTGCCGTGCACGATCATGATCTTCTCGGCGCGCAGCAGGTCCAGCACCATCTGCCGGTCGTCCTTGATCTTGTAGACCTTGGGGTCGAGCCGCGGGAAGGCGTACAGCGCGCCCTTCGGCTTGACGCAACTGACGCCCGGGATCCGGGTCAGCAGCTCGTAGGCCGTGTCGCGCTGCTCCCGCAGCCGTCCGCCGGGCAGCACCAGATCGGAGATCGACTGCCGTCCGCCGAGCGCGGTGGCCACCGCGTGCTGGGCCGGCATGTTGGCGCACAGCCGCATGTTGGCCAGGATGGTCAGGCCCTCCAGATAGCTGGCGGCGTGCGCCTTGGGGCCGGCGACGGCCAGCCAGCCGCTGCGGTAGCCGGCCACCCGGTACGCCTTGGAGAGCCCGTTGAAGGTGAGGGTCAGCAGGTCCGGGGCGATGGCGGCGGTCGGGATGTGCACCGCGTCGTCGTAGAGGATCTTGTCGTAGATCTCGTCGGAGCAGACGATCAGGTTGTGTCGGCGGGCGATCTCGGTGATGCCCCGCAGCAGCTCCTCCCCGTACACCGCGCCGGTCGGGTTGTTCGGGTTGATCACCACGATCGCCTTGGTGCGGTCGGTGACCTTGCTCTCGATGTCGGCCAGGTCCGGCATCCAGTCCGCCTGCTCGTCGCAGCGGTAGTGCACCGCGGTGCCGCCGGCCAGCGCGACCGAGGCGGTCCACAGCGGGTAGTCCGGGGCCGGGACCAGCACCTCGTCGCCGTCGTCCAGCAGCGCCTGCATGGACATCTGGATCAGCTCGGAGGCGCCGTTGCCCAGGTAGATGTCCTCGATGTCCAGCTCGATGCCCTGGGTCTGGTAGTGCTGCATCACCGCGCGCCGGGCGGAGAGCAGGCCCTTGGCGTCGCCGTAGCCGTGCGCGTCGCCGAGGGTGCGCAGCATGTCCTCGAGGATCTCGGGCGGGCACTCGAATCCGAACGGCGCCGGGTTGCCCGTGTTGAGCTTCAGGATGCGGTGACCTGCCGCCTCCAGCCGCATCGCCTCCTCAAGCACCGGACCCCGGATCTCGTAGCAGACATTGGCGAGTTTCGTGGACTGGGTCACCTGCATGACGGTCACCATACGCCCGGTCCGGCGCGCCCGGCGTGGTGATTTCCCCCATCCGGGCAGCGGACCAATGGCCTGGTCAGCGGTGCGGAACGCGTCGTACCGCACGCCCCGCCAGAACGTCCGTACGCCGCCCGTCTTTCATCACGAAGCGGCCGTCGACGAACACATGCGGAATACCGGTCGGAAGCGTCCGCGGGGCTTCGAAAGTGGCACCGGCCGCGACCGTCTCCGGATCGAAGAGCACCAGATCGGCGCGGTAGCCCTCGCGCACCCACCCCCGATCGGGCAGCCGCAGCCGCGCCGCGGGACGGGATGTGAGGTGTGCCACGCACTCCTCCAGACCGAGTACGCCCAGCTCGCGCACGTACCGCCCCAGGTACTCCGGGAAGGTGCCGTAGGCCCGCGGATGCGGCTTGAGCCCGTGCAGGATGCCGTCGCTGCCCCCGGTGTGCACCCGGTGGCGCATGATCGCCCGGACGTTCTCCTCGTTGCCCGCGTGCTGCAGGACGGTCGTCCCCAGCCGGTCGGCCAGCAGCAGCCGGCGGGCGGTCCGGAACGGCTCCTCCCCGCGCTCCGCGGCCAGTGCCGCGACCGTACGGCCCACCGCGCCGGCCAGTGCCGGCGAGCCGGTCCCGGAGATCTCGATGGCGGCCCAGTCGATCGGCACCCCGTGGCAGCCGTCCGAGCCGGTCACCTCCAGGGCCTCCCGGATCCGGGCCGCGCCGGACTCGTCGCGCAGCCGGGCCAGCATCGCCTCGGGACCGCCCTCGGCGGCCCAGCCGGGCAGCATCGCGGCCAGGGTGGTGCAGCCCGGCCGGTAGGGATAGCTGTCCAGGGTGATGTCGGCGCCGTCCGCCAGCGCCCGGTCCAGCAGCTCCAGCAGCTGCCCGGCGCGCCCCCGGTTCACCGGGAAGTTCAACGTGGCGTGCGTCAGGTGCAGGGCGCAGCCCGCCTCCCGGGTCAGGTCCACCATCTCCGCGTACGCCTCCAGCGCGCCCGCCCCGTACGAGCGGTGGTGCGGGCAGTAGTAGCCGCCGTACGCGGCCACCACCCGGCACAGCGCGGTCAACTCGGCGCGGTCGGCATAGCTCCCCGGGGTGTAGGTGAGCCCGGAGGACATCCCCACCGCACCCTGTTCCAGGCCCTCGGCGACCAGGGCCCGCATCCGCGCCAGCTCGGCCTCGGTGGCCGGCCGGTCCGCCCAGCCCACCGCCAGCATCCGCACCGTGCCTTGCGGCACCAGATAGGCCGCGTCGACCGCGATGCCCTGCCCGTCGAAGCCCCGGTCCAGCCGGTCGAGGTAGCCGCCGACGTCCCGCCAGTCGAAGTCCACGTCCGCCCCGTCGCCGTTCCAGCCGCTGATCGTGGTGCGGATCTCGGCCAATGTGCGGTCGTCCACCGGGGCGTAGCTCAGCCCGTCCTGGCCGACCACCTCCAGGGTGACGCCCTGCGCCACCTTGGCCGAGTGGTCCGGATCGCGCAGCAGCGCCAGGTCGCTGTGGGCGTGCATGTCGATGAAGCCCGGGCACAGGGCGAGCCCGGTGGCGTCCAGCGAGCGCCGGCCGGACAGCCGCGGGCCCTCGCCCGCCCGCCGTACGGCGGCGATCCGCCCGTCCGCCAGCCCCACGTCGGCCGGGTGGGAGGCGCCCCCACCGCCGTCGAACACCCGTGCGCCGCGGATGACCAGGTCCATGGGCTGCCTCCCGGAGGGATGCGGGCACGGGGTGATCGGACGCGGAAGCAGGGGGGAGCGGTCAGAAGAAGGTGCGGATGTAGTCGGTGACCGTGCCATCGTCGGTGACCAGCGGGATCAGCTGCCACTTGTCGAAGGAGGTGCACGGATGGGAGAGGCCGAGCCCCACCCAGTCGCCCACCTCCAGGCGCGCCCCCGGCTCGGTGTCCAGCCAGGCGTGCTGGTCGGAGAGCTTGGCCACGGTGATCCCGGCCGCCTCCCGCAGCGACCCGTCGCGGGCGTCCCGCACCACCTGGGCCTCCGGCAGGTCGAGGTCGTGGGCGGCGTCCCGCTTGCCCGCGTTGACGAAGGCCTGTTGGGGCGTGGGCCGGGACACCACCTGCGCCCAGAGCCGGAAGGCCGGCCGCAGCACGCCCTCCCGCGGCACCCGGTTGAAGGGGGTGAGCCGGCGGTAGTGCCCGTCGTCGTGCGAGACGTACGCGCCCGAGCGCAGCAGCTTCAGCACCGGCCGGGACAGCGCGGGCAGCTCGGCGAAGACCTCGGCCACCGTGTCGAACCAGGCGCTGCCGCCCGCGCTCACCACGATCTCGTCCAGCTCCTTGAACCGGCCCGCCGCGTCGAACTCCGCCGCCAGCCCGGTCAGCCGGCGCATCCAGGCCCGTACCCGCTCGGTGTCGGCCCGCGGCACCTCGCCCTCGTAGCCGGCCACCCCGACCAGGCGCAGGGTGTCGGTGCCGGCCACCGCGTCCGCCACCGCAGCGCACTCCGCCTCGGTACGCACCCCGGTGCGCGCCCCGTCGCCGGCGCCCAGCTCCACCACCACGTCGAGCGGGCGTCCGGCGCCTGCCTCCCGTAGCGCGGCGTCCATCAGCTCCACCCCGCGCACCGAGTCCACATAGGTGACGCAGGTGAAGTCCGGATCGCCGGCCAGCTCGCCGGCGAGCCAGCGCAGCGCGGCCGGGTCGACCACCTCGTTGGCGAGGAAGATCCGCTGGATGCCGAAGGCCCGGTAGACCCGGGCCTGGTGCGGTACGGCGGCGGTGATGCCCCAGGCCCCGTGGTCGATCTGGTCGGCGAACAGCCGCGGCGCCATCGAGGTCTTGCCGTGCGGGGCGAAGGCGAGGTCATGGCGGAGCGCGTAGGACTCCATGACCTTCAGGTTGTGCTCCAGGGACTCCGCGGAGAGCGCCAGTACGGGCGTGGTGAAGCCACCGGTGAACAGGTTGCGCCGCTGGGCCGCCAGCTCGCCCACCGTCAGGCCCTCGGCGTCCGGCGGCAGCCCCTTGAAGCGGTGGTCGATCCGGGTGCCGGCGAGTCCCGCGAGCGGGTCCTGGGCCGGTTCGTCCCTCCGGTCGGCGGTGTGCTCTGGGGCAGCCATGGAACCTCCCGGGGCGGCTTCCGCGCCGTTGGCTCTCTGCTCTCCGACGCGGTTGACCTGCGGTGTCGCGCGGGTGCGCGGCTGTTGCGGATGTGACCGAGCGCTGTCTAACACTTTGGCGGGCGCCGGGTCAACGGTGCGGGGGCGCCCGGGGGCGCCGGGAGTCGGGTCGTCGGGAGGTGGGTGCCTGGAGGCGGGTGCCTGGAGGTGGGCCTGGGGTGTGCGGGCT
>NZ_SRID01000458.1 GCF_004684805.1 Streptomyces palmae | reverse complement strand
GCCCCGGCCCGTACCGCCCGGCGGCGAGCCCCCCGTGCCGGCCGCCGCTGAAACCTCCGCGCCGGCCGAGACTCCCGGCACCGGGGCGGGCACCGCATCCACCGGCTTCGACTGGCAGCGTGCCGAGGGCGAGTTGGCCGATGTCATCCCGCCACGCTTCACCACCCCGCTGGCCGCCGACGGGGCGGACGACCCGGGCGAGGTGTCCGCCTGGGACGTGGAGCGCAGCCGGCTCAGCCTCGCCGACGTGGGCGGCATGGAGCAGGTCAAGCTCCGGCTGGAGGCCGCGTTCCTCACCCCGATGCGCAACCCGGAGCTGCGCCGGCTGTACGGCAAGAGCCTGCGCGGCGGGCTGCTGCTGTACGGCCCGCCCGGCTGCGGGAAGACCTTCATCGCCCGGGCCATCGCCGGCGAGTTGGGCGCCCGCTTCATGAACGTCAGCATCAGCGATGTGCTGGACATGTGGATCGGCAACTCCGAGCGCAATCTGCGGGAGCTCTTCGCCACCGCCCGCCGCAACGCCCCCTGCGTGGTCTTCCTCGACGAGTTGGACGCCCTCGGCGCCAAGCGCAGCCAGCTCCGCCACAGCGGCCTGCGCACCACCGTCAACCAGCTGCTGACCGAGCTGGACGGGGTGGACGGCGAGGCCAACGAGGGCCTCTTCGTGCTCGCCGCGACCAACCACCCCTGGGACGTGGACACCGCGCTGCGCCGCCCCGGCCGGCTGGACCGCACCCTGCTGGTGCTGCCGCCCGACGAGCCGGCCCGCGAGGCCATCCTCCGCCAGCACCTCAAGGACCGCCCGGTGGCCCGTATCGACCTGCGCAAACTGGTCAAGCGGACCGATGGGTTCTCCGGGGCGGACCTGCGGCACCTGTGCGAGAGCGCGGCCGAGCGGGCCCTGCTGGACTCGGTGCGCACCGGCCAGGCCCGGATGATCGGCACCGAGGACCTGCTGGCCGCGCTGGACCAGGTACGGCCCACCACCGGCCCGTGGTTCGAGACGGCGCGCAGCGTCGCCCAGTTCGCCAACGAAGGCGGCACCTACGACGAACTCCTGGGCTACCTCAAGCGCAAGCGGATGCTGTGAACCGGGCGCACCGCACCGCGGTGCCCGGGCCGAGGCTTCGAGGGAAATTCGAGGGAATCCGAGGGAATCCGAGGGAACCCGAGGGCATTCGAGGGAACACCGCACCGCCGCGCCACCACGGCGGAGACGGGGACACCACCCAGGCGCCGGCGCCGGGGGAGAACGAGAGAGCACGATGAGCAACCAGACCAAGCACCCGGACGTGGCCCGGGCCGAGGCACTGCTGGAGGTGGGCCGGCCCGAGGAGGCCCGAGCCCTGCTCTACACCTACCTGAACGTCCACCAGCACGATGCCGTCGCCTGGACGCTCACCGCCGCCTGCTTCATCGACATGCGGAAGTGGGGAGGCGCGCTGAACACCGCCGAGGTGGCGCTGCGGGTCAACCCGGAGCACGCCATGGCGCACATCCACCGCAGCACCGCACTGCTGAAGCTGGGCCGGGCGCGGGAGGCCGTGGCCGCGGCCCGGGAGGCGGGGCGGCTGGCCCCGCACCACTGGCTGCCGCACGCGGCGCTGTCCCACGCGCTGCGCGGCGCCGGCGCGTTCCCCGAGGCCCTGGCCGCCGGGGAGGAGTCGATCCGGCTGGCGCCGGAGCAGACGGTGCCGTACTTCGCCCGCTACTTCGCGCTGCTGGCCCTGGGCGAGCGGGAGCGTGCCATGCAGACCATGCACGAGGTGCTGCGGATCGACCCGGGCAACGCCAACGCGCACAACAACCTGGCCGCCGACCGCCTGGACGACAAGGGCGGCGACCTGTTCGCGGCCACCGAGGACCTGGCCATCGCACTGGCCCACAACCCCACCTCCCAGTGGTCCCGGCACAACCTGGAGGTCATCGCCTACCGGATGCTGCGCCGCGCCCGCTGGCTCGCCTTGGGCTGCCTGCTGGTTGCCCTGGCCGCGATGGTGGTGGCGGACGCCGCGCAGGAGGAGAAGCTGACCCGGCTGCCGCTGCCGTACCAACTGGCGGCGCTGGCGGTGATGGCCGGCGGCTGGGCGGTCTGGGCGGCGCGCACCTATCTGAAGCTGCCGCCCCGGATGCGCGCCCCGATGCGCGGGCTGCCCCGGCGCAGCTATCCGGCGGGGGCGATGGCGTTCGGCGCGGTCTGGTGCACGCTGTGCGCGGTGCTGTTGGTGGTCACGCCGCTGCTGGACACCTGGGCGTTCGCGGCCTTCCTGCACGCCGGCTGGGGGGTGCTGCTGCTCAGCGCGGCCTCGGCGGAGCGGGAGGTCCGACGGCGAGCGCAGGCCGTTCGGTAGCATCCCGCGTGAGGAGTTACGAGCCACGATGAGGGAGGAGTCGCCGGTGGCGGGAGAACCGCAGGCCGACTGCCTGTTCTGCAAGATCGCGGCGGGGGAGGTGCCGGCCGAGGTGATCCGGGAGACCGAGACCACCGTCGCCTTCCGCGACATAAATCCGCAGGCACCCACGCATGTCCTGGTGATCCCCAAGGCGCACCACCCGGACGCCGCCTCCCTGGCCGCCGCCGAGCCGGCCATCGCGGCGGACGTGCTGCGCGAGGCCGGCGAGGTGGCCAAGGACGAGAAGGTGGAGGGCACCGGCTTCCGGATCATCTTCAACACCGGCGCCGGCGCCGGCCAGACCGTCTTCCACGCCCACGCCCACGTGCTGGGCGGGCGCGGATTCAACTGGCCCCCCGGGTAGTCGTCTTGTCCGTACGCGAACTGGTCGTCCTGGGCACCGCCAGCCAGGTGCCCACCCGGCACCGCAACCACAACGGCTACCTGCTGCGCTGGGACGGCCAGGGCATCCTCTTCGACCCCGGGGAGGGCACCCAGCGGCAGATGCTGCGGGCCGGCGTCGCCGCCCACGACATCCACCGCATCTGCGTCACCCACTTCCACGGCGACCACTCGCTGGGCCTGGCCGGGGTCATCCAGCGGATCAACCTGGACCAGGTCTCCCACCCGGTGACCGCCTACTTCCCGGCCAGCGGCCGGCGCTTCTTCGACCGGCTGCGGTACGCCACCGCCTACCGGGAGACGGTGGAGCTGGGCGAGCATCCGGTGGCCTGCGACGGCCCGGTGGCCGAGACGCCCGGCTACGTCCTGGAAGCCCGCCGGCTCTCCCACCCGGTGGAGTCCTACGGCTACCGGCTGGTGGAGCCGGACGGCCGCCGGATACTCCCCGCCCTGCTGGCCGAGCGCGGCATCGCGGGACCGGACGTCGGACGGCTCCAGCGCACCGGATCACTGGTGGTGGACGGGCGCACGGTCACCCTGGAGGAGGTCAGCGAGGAGCGGCCCGGACAGCGCTTCGCCTTCGTGATGGACACCCGGCTGTGCGACGGGGTGTACGCGCTGGCCGAGGGGTGCGACCTGCTGGTGATCGAGTCCACCTTCCTCGACGAAGACGAGGCGCTCGCCGTGGAGCACGGCCACCTCACCGCCGGCCAGGCGGCCTCGGTGGCGGCCCGGGCGGGGGTGCGGCACCTGGTGCTGACCCACTTCTCGCAGCGCTACGACGACCCGGAGGAGTTCGCCCGGCAGGCCCGCGCGGCCGGCTACACCGGCGAACTCACCGTGGCCCGGGACCTCACGCGGGTTCCGCTCCCCAAGCGTCGTCCTCCGCTGGATCGTGGCTGACCAGGAAGGACACCACCTTCCCGGTGGGGGTGGGCTCGGACGACAGCTCCGCCACCATCGCCGACAGCAGGATCAGCCCGCGGCCGGTCTCGGCGTCCCAGGCCACCTCGGCCGGGACCGCCATCCGCGGGCTGGAGTCGTGCACCAGCACCGCCACCCCCTCCGGCCGCTCGGCCAGCGTCAGGGTGCACGGCGCACCGTGCCCGACGTGCTTGTGCACATTGGTCAGCAACTCGCTGATGCCCTGCGCCACGATCTGCCGCACGCGCTTGGGCCGCCCCCACTCGCGCAGCCGCTCGTTCGCCTGGTGCCGCACGTGCTGGATCTCCTCCGGGTGCGCGGTCACCTGCACCACGCACACCCGTGACCCGGCGCTGACCAGGGCGGTCTGTTCTGTCATGGGAGCCCTTCCAGGACCGCCGCGGCGGGGTACGTCCGACCGTGCCGTGCGCGGGGTGTTCGGGGCTCACAGAGTGGCCGGTAAGGACCATGGTGCGCAAGCGTGTTGAGAGACACAGCAAACCTCGGAAGGCGATACTGGCCGGAAACTGCCACCGTGATGCGGCACGATGGCCGGCAGACCCGCGTGCGAGCGGGGAGTAGACACGACACGCGCGGCGGCGCAGAGCGCACGCGTCGCGGCGCAGGGAACCGACCCGCGGGGAGCCCACCGTGAGCACATCCGACGCGGACCGGCCGACGGCCCCCACCGCCCCGGTCGACCCGCTGGCCGGCCTCCGCCGGGCCGGCGACCCGCCCTGGGACGTCTACCTCACCGGCACGGTCTTCCTGGACATCATCTTCACCGGACTGGACTCCGCACCGGTGCGGGGCACCGAGTCCTGGGCCCGCGGCATGGGCTCCAGCCCCGGCGGAGTCGCCAACATGGCCACCGCGCTGGCGCGGTTGGGGCTGCGCACCTCACTGGCCGCGGCCTTCGGCGACGACATGTACGGGGACTACTGCCGCGACGCCCTGGAGCACGGTGAGGGCATCGACCTCTCCCTGTCCCGCACCATCCCCGGCTGGCACTCCCCGGTCACCGTCTCGATGGCCTACGAGGGCGAGCGCACCATGGTCTCGCACGGCCACGAGGCGCCACCCGCCACCGTCCCGCCCGGGGCGCCGGCCGGACGCAGCCCCGCCGAGGCGCCCGGCGGCGCCCCCGTGCCGCTCACC
>NZ_SRID01000457.1 GCF_004684805.1 Streptomyces palmae | reverse complement strand
GTCGTGGCGGGGGAGGGTGGTGCCGAGGAGGTCGCCGTCGAGGTCGTGGTCGGGGGCGAGGAGGATGCCGCAGCGGCTTTCGCGGGCGCGTTGGGTCCAGTGGCCGTAGGCGCGGCGTACGGCCTCGGCGCGGCCGGCGGCGATGAGGTGGGTGCCGGGCCGGGCCTCGTTCAGCCAGCGCTCCAGGACGCCCTGGTCGTCCTCGACCGTGTCCGCGTCGTCGACGAGGAGGAGAGTGGGGCCGACGTGCGGGGCGAGGGCATCGTCCAGCTCCGCGTAGTCGGTGACGAGCGCGGTGAGCCCGGGCAGCTCGCGCAGGGGCGAGCGGCGGGGGGCGAAGGCGATCACGGCAGGGGGGTCGGCCAGGGCCGTCAGCCGGCGGGCGAGGGTGGTCAGCACGGTGCTGCGGCCCGACCGCTGCGGCCCCGCGATCAGCGCGTGCTCCCGCTCGTACAGCCGCAGGGCCGCACCGCCCAGGGTGTCCGCGTCCATGCCGACCGGGAGGTACCAGGGCTCCGCCGTCACCTCGGGGGCCTCCACGGTGGCGAGGGGCACATCGACGGGCAGCAGGCCGACGCGGGGCGCGGTGGTGACGGCGTCCGGCCAGTGCGCGGCGCAGGCGGCGACCGCGGCCGGAAGGTCCTCCCCCGGCAGGGCGATCTGGACCACCTGGCTGGTCGCGGCGACCAACGCGCGGCCGGGCACATACGTGGGCACCGCCTGGCGCCGCACGTCGAAGTTGCCGTACTCGCCGGGGTCGGCCAGCCGCATCAGCAGCTTCTGCTGGGTCAGCGCCGACCAGGCCGCCGGCACCGCGCCGGCCCGGTCCGCGGTGACGGCGAACCGGATCCCGACGGCCGGACCGTCGGCGTAGACCCGGGCGAGTTCCTCCATGAGGTTCATGCCGGCCATGTCCTTGTCGAAGTCCGACAGGAGCGCCCCCAGGTTGTCCAGGAGCACCAGCCAGTCCGCGGCCGGCCCGTTCGGGCCGGTGGCCGCGCCCCGTGCCTTGCGTTCGTCGAGTTCCCGGCGCAGCAGCCGGATGAGGCGGATCTGCCGCTCACGCTCGGCCGACCCGACATACGCCCCGGTGTGCGGCAGCCCGGTCAGCGGCTCCAGGTCGCCGGCGCCCAGGTCCAGCGCGAACAGATGGCACCGGTCGGGCGGCACGGAGCCGGCGACGGCCAGCGCCAGGGAGGTGAGGGCGGTGGTGGTGCCCGAGCCGCCGCTGCCGTAGATCAGGAGGTTGCCGGCCGCCGGGTCCCAGCCGACCGGGTACTGCCGCTGCCGCTCGGGGTCGTCGGCGAGGGCGTAGACGGGCAGGCCGGGGGTGTCCGTCTGGAGGCCGCGTTCCGCGACGGCCGGCAGGTCGGCGGTACGGATCTCGGCGGGCAGCGGGTCCGGCCAGGGGCGGCGCGGGGCGTCGAAACAAGCGAGTTCAGACGCCTGCTGGGCCGCCGCGACCAGGCGCCGCAGATCGGTCTCGCCCTCGGCGTCCGTCCCTTCCGGCCCGAGGGACGGCGCGCCGAGCAGGAAGGGAGCCGCGGTCACCGGTGCCGTCACGGCCGTCTCGGGGGTGACACCGGTGGACAGGGCGGTCTGCACCGGCAGCACCTCGCGGGCGCTGAGCCGGTAGAAGGCGCGTCCCCACTGGCGGCTGCCGATTCCCGCGGCGGCCGAGTCGTCGATGACGTCCTGCGAGTCTCCGGTGGACTCCAGCCGGAGCGCGATGCGGAGCTTGACGTTGTTCTTGATGGCGTCGTTGACGGAACCGGCCGGCCGCTGGGTCGCCATGATCAGGTGGACGCCCAGGCTGCGTCCGCGCTGCGCGATGCCGACCAGCGCGTCCACGAAGTCGGGGAGCGCCTTGACCAGCGTGGCGAACTCGTCGATGACCACGGCCAGCCGCGGCATCGGCTCCAGATCGGTGCGCCCGCCGTCCCGCAGCCGCTGGTAGTCGCGCACATGGCTCAGGCCGGTCTCGCGCAGCAGGCGTTCGCGGTGGTGGAGTTCGGCCTCCAGGCAGCGCAGGGCGCGTTCGCTGAGCTGTTCGTCGAGGTCGGTGACGAGGCCGACGGTGTGCGGCAGGGCGGCGCACTCGTCCAGGGCGCCGCCGCCCTTGTAGTCGACCAGGGCGAAGGTGAGGTGTTCGGGGTCCGCGTCGATCGCCATGCTCGCGATGAGCGTGCGCAGCAGCTCGCTCTTGCCGGAGCCGGTGGTTCCGGCGATCAGCGCGTGTGGGCCGTCGTCGTCCAGGTCGATGGTG
Source organism: Streptomyces palmae (assembly GCF_004684805.1). GTDB lineage: Bacteria > Actinomycetota > Actinomycetes > Streptomycetales > Streptomycetaceae > Streptomyces > Streptomyces palmae. The sequence continues at coordinate 2,627 of NZ_SRID01000457.1, read as the reverse complement.
AACCGGTCCCGCTCGGTGACGCCCAGCACGGCCTGGACCCGGAGCGCGGGCACCCGCTTCCTCCAGTACGCGGCCACCCCGGCGCCGTCCACGCTCGGCAGGTCCAGCAGCGGCAGCAGCGAGATCCGGTCGGGCAGGCCGGCGCCCTCCACCCGCAGCTCGGGGTCCTCGAAACGGGCCAGCGCCCGGGCCACCTCGCGCGCCTCGGACGCCGGCAGCCCGTCCAGCAGCACCCGCTCCACGCCGACACCCAGGGCCACGTCGCGGACCTGCCCGAAGCCCTCGGACGAGGCGGTGACCACGGAGGTGCACAGTGCGGGCAGCCGGGTGGTCAGGACGATGGCCCCGCAGCGTACGGCGGTGCCCGCGATCAGGTCCCGCAGCCGGTTGGGGCGTCCCTCCAGCAGGGCGGCGCCGTCCACCACCACCAGCAGGACCGGTCCGGTGTCCGGCTGCGAGGTGCCCTCCCGGGCCGGCGCCGCGGCGAGCAGGTGCTGGGCCAGCATGTCGGCCTGCTCGGGGCCGACCGCGATCAGCCGCGTGGTGCCGGACCGTACGTCGGCGCCGTGCGGCAGCCACTTCGTCCAGTCCCAGTCGGCGAGCCGGTCGGCGTCGGTGAAGACCGCCACCGTGACGTCCGCGGGCCCGCTCCCGACCACCGCCTGGCACAGCAGGGACCGGGCGGCGGCCAGGCACACCCTGCGGTTGCCCGTGAAGCCCACGGCCTCGCCCGCCGAGACACCGACCACCACCGGCACCTGCCGCAGTACGGCGTGGCGCGCGAGGACGGCCGCGGCCTCCGGCGCCGGCTCGGCGGAATCGCCGTCCAGCGGCGGTATCCAGGGCAGGTCGGCGGTGCCGACCGCCACTCGGAGGAAGTCCGGCGCGGCCGTACGCCGCTCCCACAGCCCGGTGCCGGGGGCCGTCGCCCGGTACAGCACCTCGGACGGATCGGGGTGGGCGGCGCGGCGGACGCGGACCTCCTCGGCGTGCCGCCGCTCCACCGTCCGCTCGAACTCCTCCAGCTGGGCGGCGTACTCCCGGGTCCCGCGGCGCAGCGCGGACCTGCCGCGCAGGCGCTCCTCGGCGAAGTTGCCCAGGAACATCAGCGGGGTGAGCGCCGCGATGGCCGCGTAGCGCGGGTCGCCGGTGAGCCAGATCGTGGCGGCGGCCAAGGCCAGCGGGCCGAGGAGCGCGGCGACGCTGAACGGGGCCTTGTGCGCACGGGCCGGCGGCTTGGGGACTGTGATCGGCAGGCTGAGGTCCGGCTGCCCGCCGCGCGGCGGCCGGTTGAACGGCAGCGTCCCGCCGGGGCCGGCCTCACGGACGGCGTTGGTGCGCTGCACCGGGCCCAGCCGGTCCGCGGGCAGCACCCGGACGAGGAGTTCACCGCCGATGGACACCAGGTCATCGGCGGTCACCGGGACCGCTCCGCGAGTACGGGCGCCGTTGACGTCCGTACCGTTGGCCGAGCCGAGGTCCGTGACCGTGACCCGGCCGTCGGGCCGGACGTCGAACGCGGCGTGGTTCCGTGAGACCCCGGTGGCCGCCACCCGGACGTCCGCCTCCGCCCCGCGCCCGAGGACCGTACGCCCGGCCGTCAGCGGGATGGCGCGGCCGGCGTCGAGCCCGCCGGTGAGCCGCATGACCGCCACGGGTTTGCGCAGGCCACCGGCGTGGAGGCCGCCGGCGCCGGCCACCCGCGCCCCGTGCACCAGGCCGGACTCGTTCAGCGGTGTCCCGGGCGGCGACACCCGGCCGTCCACGGCCAGTACGTGCCCCGGCATGCCCACCGCCGCCGCCAGATCCGCGAGGGTGGCGTCCGGCCGCCCGAGGCGCACCTCCACGTCCCACTCGCGACCGTCGTCGACACAGACGATCCGCACCGCGCGCCGCCCCCCATCGATCCTGAACTCCCCGAAGACCACTGTGCCGACGGCCTTGGGGCAGCGCATCGGCACCGAACGCACACCGATTGACCCAGCACGCAAGGCCGTTGCCGGTGACGGTGATCGTCGCCGCGGCGGGCGTATGTGACGTGTGCGGGTCGGCGGCGGCGCCTGTCGGGCAGGCCGATCGTCCTGGCGTACATGCGGTGGATGAGCCGTCAGGCGCCTGAGGTCCAGGCCGATCGTCCTGGCGTACATGCGGTCGATGAGCCGTCAGGCGCCTGAGGCGCAGGCCGATCGTCCTGCGGCGTATGTGACGTCAACGCGCCGTCAGCGGCGTCTGAGGCGCAGGCCGACGAAGGCGAGCCCCAGGCCGGTCAGTTCCATTCCCACGCCCATCGGCAGCACCCGCACCACCCTGCCGGGAGGCGACGCGGCATAGCGGCCGTCATCGTCCGACGCGGCCCGGTCGGACGGGTCCGTAGTCAGGGAGGGTCGGGCGACGGGCATCGCGCGGCCGGGCCGGACCGCGGTGGACGAGGGGTGCCGGACCAGGTCGTAGCGGACCACCGAGGTCTGCTCCGGGGAGACCCGATCGTCCGGGCCCGACTCCTCCGGGGACGGCGCCGGCGAGGTCGGTTCCGCCGCGTACCGGTCCGGCGAGCTCTGCCGTGCCGCCGGTCGCCGCTCGCCGTAGCCGGGCGGGCCGGTGTCCCTCGGGGCGGTGGTCTCCGTGGG
>NZ_SRID01000456.1 GCF_004684805.1 Streptomyces palmae | reverse complement strand
CCCCGGCCGCTCTCCCGTACCGCGCTGGCGGTGAGCACCCTGTCCCTGGCCCGCAAGGCCGTGCGCGCCAAGGGATCGAGCCGGGCCCTGGACCACATCGACGTGATCGCGGCCGCCGCCTCCCTGGTCGTCCTGCTGCTGCGCGCACGGCAGCGCCCGGCCACCCGCCGACCCTGACCACCCCCGCGAGGAGAGCGCCGTGACCGGCACCGCACCGACATCGGACCTCACCGGATTCAGCCGACGCCCCTTCACCGGCGCCGGGGTCACCCACGAGGTGTACGAGAAGGGGACCGGCCCCGAGGTGATCCTCCTGCCGGAGATCCCCGGCATCACCCCCGAGGTCCTCGGCCTTGCCGAACACCTCGTCCAGGAGGGCTTCACCGTCGCCATCCCCTCCCTGTTCGGCACGCCTGGCCGGCGCGACTCCGCCCCCTACACGCTGCGCGTCCTGACCCGGTTGTGCGTGTCCGCCGAGTTCCGGGCGTTCGCCACGAACGCCCGCCGCCCCGTCGCCGACCATCTGCGGGCACTGGCCCGCCAGCTGGCCGCCCGCACCCCGGGCCCCGGCGTCGGCGTCATCGGCATGTGCTTCACCGGCGGGTTCGCGCTCGCCGCGGCCGTCGACCCCGCCGTACTGGCCCCCGTGGTCAGCCAGCCCTCGGTGCCCCTGCCCACGAGCCGCACCCGGCGCGCCGACCCCGGACTCGCGGCCGACGAACTCGACGCCGTCGCCGCACGGACCCGCGGTGAGGGGCTGTGCGTGATGGGCCTGAGGTTCGGGGGCGACAAGCTCTCCCCGACGCAGCGCTTCACCGCGCTGCGTGGACGGCTCGGGGACGCGTTCGAGGTGATCGAACTCGACTCCGCCCCGGGCAACGAGGCCGGCTTCACCTCCGGCGCCCACTCCGTACTGACCGCCGAGGTACGCCACCGGCCCGGACACCCGGCCCTCGCGGCCCGCGCGCGCGTGGTCGCCTTCCTGCGGGAGAGGCTGACCCCCACGACATGAGTGTGACGTACGTCTCATCGTTGGTTCGGTATGTCACACCGGAGCCCGATCCGCCCTCTTGGGTGCGCCGCCGCACACCGTGCGCGCCTGACGCCGCGACAAGGAGAGGAACATGACTCGAGAACGGCAGACGAACCCGTGGGCGGTTCTGAGCGTCCTGTGCCTGGGGTTCGTGATGACCCTGGTCGACCTGACGATCGTGAACATCGCCATCCCGGACATGACCGATGATCTGGGCGCGTCGCTCGACAAGATCCTGTGGGTCGTCAACGCCTACACCCTGGTCCTGGCCACACTGATCATCACCGCCGGGCGCCTGGGTGACATTCGCGGCAAGGGGAACCTCTTCCTCACCGGCGTGACCGTCTTCACCCTCGCCTCCCTGGCCTGCGGCCTGGCCCAGGACCCCTCCCAGCTCATCGCGTTCCGCGCCCTGCAGGGCGCGGGGGCGGCGATGCTGATCCCGCAGACCCTGTCGATCATCACCGACGTGTTCCCGCCGGAGAAGCGCGGCGCGGCCTACGGAGTGTGGGGCGCGGTCGCCGGCGTCTCCGGCGCGATCGGCCCCACCGTCGGCGGTCTGCTGGTCACCCACCTGGACTGGCGGTGGGTGTTCTTCATCAACATCCCCGTCGGCGCGCTGGTCCTGCTGCTCGGTGTGCGGCTCATGCCCCAGCACACACACAAGGTCACCCACCGCTTCGACCTGCCGGGCACCCTGCTCGCCTCGGCGACCCTGTTCTGCCTGGCCTTCGGACTGATCGAGGGCGAGCGCTACGAGTGGAACGGCTGGATCTGGACGCTGATCGCAGCCTCCGCCGTGCTGCTCGCCGTCTTCCTCGCCTACGAGCGCGGCCAGCAGGACAACGAACCGCTGCTGCCGTTCTCCCTGTTCAAGGACCGCAACTTCTCCCTGGTCAACCTCGTCGGCATCGCGGTGTCCTTCGGTGTCCTGGGCATTTTGCTGCCGACCACGATCTACCTGCAGTCCGTGCTGGGCTTCAGCGCTTTGAAGACGGGCCTGGTCCTGGTGCCCCTCGCCCTGGGCTCCATGGTCACCGCCGGTCCCGCCGGCATCCTGTCGGAGAAGTTCGGCGGCAGGTACATCCTGACGGCCGGCCTGTCCATGTTCGGCATCGGCATCACCTGGATCCTCCTGGTCGCCGACACCGACAGCTCCTGGACCGCGTTCATCGGACCGCTGTTCGTCGCCGGACTCGGCGCCGGATGCACCTTCGCCCCGATGGGCTCGGAGGTGATGCGCAACGTGCCACCGCACCTGACCGGCGCCGCCTCCGGCGTCAACAACGCACTGCGCCAGGTCGGCTCCGTACTCGCCGGCGCCGTCATCGGCGCGGTCCTGCAGGCCAAGCTGCTGACCGCACTGCGTGAGCAGGCCCGCATCGGCGCCCAGTCGCTGCCCTCCGAGTACCGGGCGGACTTCGTGGGCGGATTCGCCGACGGGGCACAGCACGTGGAGGTGGGCACCGAACAGGGCGCCGCACTACCGGCCGGCATCCCCCAGGACATCGCCGACCGCATGCGGGAGCTGGCCGGCAAGGTCTTCGGCGAGGGCTTCGTGGACGCACTGCAGCCCACCATGCTGGTGCCCGCCGTGACGATGTTCGCCGGGGCGGCCCTGTGCCTGGCCCTCAAGGGCGGACCCACCCCCTCCGGCATGGGACACGGCGCACCGCCGGCCCAGCCGCAGGAAACCGAATCCACCAAGGACACCACCCCCACCCACTGACCCACCAGGGGCCCACCCGCCCCACCTTGTCCGCACAGCCAACCTCCGCCCCCTGGCCCCTCCGGGCCCGGGGGCGCTCTGCTGGGACTCGCCTATGATCAAGAGAAGAACACTCCTCGGTGCCTGCGGCACCGCCGCCGCCCTCACCGCCCTGCACACGGCACCCGCCCGCGCCCACACCCCCTGGGAGCAGCTGCGCGGCCACCTGACCGGAACCCTCGTCCTGCCCGAGGACCCCTTCTACGCCACCGCCAGACAACTCGAACTCCAGCAGTACGACACCATCGCACCCCAGGCCGTCGCCTACTGCGTGAACGCGGCCGACGTCGCACTGTGCCTGGCCTTCGCACAGCATCACGACATTCCCCTGGCACCCCGCAGCGGCGGCCACAGCCTGGGCGGATACTCCACCACCACGGGCCTGATCGTCGACGTCTCCCGGCTGAACCGCATCGCCCTGCACGGCGAGTCGGTCACCTTCGGACCCGGCGCCCACAATGTCGACCTCCTCACCACCTTGGCTCCGGCAGGACTGGCCGTGGCCGGCGGCGCCTGCCCCACCGTCGCGGCCGGCGGATTCGTCCAAGGCGGCGGCCTCGGCTTCCTGACCCGCCCGCTCGGCATGGCCTGCGACGCCCTGACCTCCGCCCAGGTGGTCCTCGCCGACGGCCGCACCGTCACCGCATCACCCCAGCAGCACAAGGACCTGTTCTGGGCGATACGCGGCGCGGGCGGCGGCAACTTCGGCATCGTCACCTCCTACACCGCCACCCCTCACCCGGTCACCGACGTGGCCACCTCCACACTCGTGTTCGCCTACGACACGGCCCTCGACATGATCGACGGATACACCCGGTGGCTGGCACACGCACCCCGCACCATCGGCGGCGCCTGCGTGGTCACCCTCGCCGACGCCGCGCCCGGGAACACCCCGGTGCCCGCGATCCGCCTGGTCTCCACCGGCACGGCCACCGAACTGGCCGACGAGACGGGCCGGCTCCTCGCCCTGACCGGACCGCCCGCCACCCGCACCGACACCACCCTGCCCTACCGCACCCTGATGATGGGCGTGTACGGCTGCGCCACCAAGACCACCGAGCAGTGCCACCGGGCCGACATCCACCCCGAGGGACAGCTCACCCGGCCCGCGTTCGGCCTCGAACGCAGCCGCATGTTCAAGGCCCCGATCGCACGCAGCGGCTGGGCATCGGCGCTCGCCGTCTTCGACGCGCACCGCCAGGCGGGCCAGATCCACCAGCTGCAGGTCCTCCCGCTGGGCGGAGCCGACAGCGACCTGGACCGCCGCGCGACCGCCTATGTGCACCGCGACAGCCTGTTCACCACCAACTACCTGGCCACCATCCCGGCCGCGGCCACCGACGAGGGCAAGGCCGCCGCCCGGCTCTGGGTGGACCGCGGATTCGCCGCGATCGACCCCTACTCCAGCGGCGAGACCTACCAGAACTTCATCGACCCGGCCCTTACGAACTGGAAGTGGGCCTACTACGCCGAGAACTACCCGCGCCTTTCCCAGACCAAGGCCGCCTACGACCCATGCGGCCTGTTCACCCACGCCCAGAGCATCCGCTGACCCCGCTGCCGGGGCCAGGCCGCGACACCTCCCATCCCAACCCACGGCCCAGGGGGCGCCCAGTGACCACCACACAGCCAGGCATCCGGCACCACCGAAGCGAGGGGCCCATCGACGGCAAACTGCTGCGCACCGTGTGCGGCCTGTTCGTCACCGGGGTGACCGTGATCACCAGCGGCACCGGCGAACAGGCCTCGGGCACCACCGTCAACTCCTTCACCTCGGTCTCCCTGGACCCCTCCCTGGTCCTGTTCTGCCTGCACAAGGACTCGCGGATGCGCCAGGTCGTGGAGGAGACCGGCGCCTACGCCGTCAACTTCCTGACCGGCCGCCAAGAACAGGTGGCCTGGGCGTTCGCCGGCCGGCACACCGCCACCTTGGCCAGCGTCGACCACCATCTGTCGGCCACCGGCGTGCCCGTCCTGAGCAGGGCGATGGCCTATCTGTCCTGCCGTCTGGTCAACGCCTTCGCAGGTGGCGACCACACGATCTTCGTCGGCGAGGTGGTCGAACTCGGCGTGCCATGCCCGGACCAGGATCCCCTGATCTTCTTCCGCGGGTCGATGGGCTCCTTGGAGGAGGAGCAACGCGGTACCCACCCCATCTTCCTGTC
>NZ_SRID01000455.1 GCF_004684805.1 Streptomyces palmae | reverse complement strand
GGGCGGGGGCAGGTGCGCGGATTGGATAGGGGAGTGAATGGTGGTGAACGCTTTCGGTACGGGTTCGCCCGTATCCCTCTCCCACCATCCCCCTCTTCGGCCGGAGAGGGAAGACGATGCCTGAAACCGCCGCGATGGTGGTAGGCACCCAGAGCGCACGGACGGACACGCGGAGGACGCGCGGGGCCCCGTGTGGAAGGTGCGCGGAACACCCACGGAAACGAACCGGTACCGCCTGTATGGCGCAGCGGGCGGGAGGACGTCGGCCGCGAGTGCGATCCTGAACTCAGGAGACTCGTGCCGGAGAGTGAGCCCGATGGCAGTGAGCATGTACGTGGTCTGGAGCACCGCGGAACCGAGGCGCGTCATCTATGAGACGCACTCGATCGAAGCGGTCGCGGATCGCGCGGGCGTGCACGCGGAGGTACGGAGCGAGAGCCACCAGACCGCCTTGCACAGCCGCGCCCAAGCCCGCTCCATCGCGGAGGCGGAGGGCTACGAACTGCGCGCTGAGGGCGAGGCCTGGGAGAGCCTGCCGGAGAGCCTTCCCGAGGACGAGGACGAGGACGAGGACGGCACCCCACCAGCGGAGACGACCCCGACGAGCGGTTGAACGGGCGCTGTCCGCGTACCGCCCGTGGGGCCAGGATCGGCTGAACGCGGTCGGCCACTGCCGCGCGCCACGATCGGGACCGGTCATGCCGCCCGTACGCACCGGTCGCCCGCCGCCCGCCCGGCGGCCGAGCGCTGGAACCGGCCGTACGCCCCCCGACCTGCGGGACCGGGACAGCCGCAGGTCCCGCCAGGCGATCCGTTCCCGCGGTACCGCCCGGCCCCGCGGATGCGCGCGGGGCCGGGCGGTACCGGCGGCTCACTCGTGGGTGAGCAGGAAGTCCACCTCGTACTCCGGGGCGTCGGCGCCGACGGTGACCGTGGTGGTGGCCGGTGGGTAGCCGCTGGCGACGATCGTGTAGTGCTCGCCGGTGAGGTCGGCGAAGCCGTACTCCCCGGACTCGTCCGTCAGGAACTGCCCGACCACATCGCCCGCCGTGTCCAGCAGGGACACCCGCGCCGCGCCCACCGGCGCGCCGTCCCGGCCCCGTACCGTCCCGCACACCTCCGTCGCGGGCCGCAGCTCGGCTTCCACCCGCAGCGGCGCGCCCCGGACGGTCTCCACCTGGCGGGCGTGCGGACGGTACCCGGTGGCGCTGACGGTCAGGGTGTACGTCCCGGGCGCCAGCTCGGCCACGTCGAACCCGCCGCTCGCATCGGTCGTCGCGCCGGCGGTCACCTCGCCCGCGGGGTCGGTGACCGTGACCAGCGCGCCGGGCAACGGCACACCCTCGCCGGTGCGCACCGTGCCGGTCAGACCGCCGCCCCGGGAGGAGAGCCGCAGGTCGCGGCCGACCGGCACCTCGCGGACCGGCACCGCGAGGGCCAGCGGCTCGTACCCGACGGCCGAGCCGATGATCACGAAGCTGCCCGGCTCGGGCGCGTGCAGGGTGTAGTAGCCGTCACAGGCGCAGATGGCCCGGCCCAGCTGGCGGCCGGCGGGGTCGATCAGGGTGACCGCGGCGCCGGACAGCCCGCCGCCGGGGCCGAGCACCCGCCCGTGCACCACGCTGCCGCTGAGCGAGACGGCCTCCGGCACCGGGTCGGCACCGGTGGTCTCCGGTGCACCCGTGTCCGCCGCACCCGTACCCGTACCGGAGACGGCGCCGGCTGGTTCACCCTCCGCATCGGAGGCCGAGTCCCCGGTCTTCGCCGCGGCCCGACCGCGCCCGGACTGGCCACCCGATCCGACCGCGGCCGGACTCTTCCGCGACGGCAGGAACATCGCGATCAGCAGGCCCGCCGCGGCGGTGCCGCAGGCCACCGCGAAAGAGGTCCGGAAACCGTCCATGTTGGGCACCGCCATCGGCCCGAGGCCGGTGGTGAAGGTGGTGGTCTGGTGGGCCAGGATCACCCCCACCACCGCACTGGAGGTGGACATGCCGATGGAGCGCATCAGGGTGTTGAGCGCGTTCGCGGCGCCGGTCTCGGCCGCCGGTACGGCGCTGATGATCAGGGTCGGCATGGCCGAGTACGCGATGCCCACGCCGATGCCGAGCCCGGTGGAGACCACCACGACCTGCCAGACGGAGTCCATCATCCCGATGCCCGCGCCGTAGGTGGCCCCGATCACCACCAGCCCCGTCATCAGCGAGACCTTCGGTCCGCGGGTGGCGTTGATCCGCGCCGACAGCGGCGAGACCGCCATCATCGCCACCCCCATCGGAGCGATGTACAGACCCGCCATCACCATCGACTGGCCCAGTCCGTAGCCGGTGGCCTCGGGCAGCTGGAGGAGCTGGGGGAAGACCAGGGATATGGGGTAGAAGGAGAAGCCGACCAGGATCGAGGTGAGGTTGGTGAGCAGCACCTGGCGGCGCGCGGTGGTGCGGAGGTCGACCAGCGGCGCCTTGGTGCGCAGCTCCACGAAGCCCCACGCCACCAGGATCACCAGGGACGCCCCGAACAGCCCCAGCGTGCGCACGCTGCTCCAGCCCCAGTCGCCGCCCTTGGTGATCGGGAGCAGCAGGGCCAGCAGTCCGGCGGACAGGCCCACGGCCCCGACGAAGTCGAACCGGCCCGGGGTGCGCACCGAGGACTCGGGTACGACCAGCAGCACCAGGGCGACGCACAGCACGCCGATGCCGGCGGAGCCGTAGAACAGCGCGTGCCAGTCGGCGTGTTGGGCGACGAAGGCGGCGGCCGGCAGACCGAAGGCCCCGCCGATGCCCAGCGAGGAGCTCATCAGGGCCATCGCCGAACCGAGCTTCTGCGGCGGCAGCACGTCGCGCATGATGCTGATGCCCAGCGGGATGACGCCCACGGCGCCGCCCTGGATCGACCGGCCGACCACCATGGGCACCAGGTGCGAGGTGAGCGCACAGGTCAGCGACCCGATGACCAGCATGGCCAGGGCGACCAGCAGCATCCGCCGCTTGCCGTACATATCGCCGAGGCGGCCCATCACGGGCGTGGCGATCGCGCCGGCCAGCAGGGTGGAGGTGACCACCCAGGAGGCGTTGGAGGTGCTGGTGTGCAGCAGTTGGGGCAGGTCGGTCAGCAGCGGGATCACCAGGGTCTGCATCACCGAAACGGCGATACCGCAGAACGCGAGTATCGCCACGAAAGCGCCACCGACCTCCCGTTCCGAGCCGGGTGGTGGGGGGCTTCCGGGGTCGACGCGGGGGGTGGCTGTCTCGGTCATACTGGGCCGCCTCCAAGCGGTGCTGTGCGGTGCGGTGGCTGTGCGGGTTGCCGTTCCGGCCGTGCGGTGCCGTGCGCGCTTCAGTGCCGTGCCGGTGCCGTGTCGTTCCCGGCCTGGGCTGTCCGGCGTGCCGTTCTGTGCCGTGCCGTCTGCGGTGTGCTCTGGGCGGTGCCGTGCCGTGCGATGCGTTGACGACGACAACCATTAACGCCGGTAAGTACACACCGGACGGTATGAATATGCATCTTACACACGATATGTATCATGCATATCCCCTTTCGGAGCCATGTATTCCGTTCGCTTGATACGGCAAAATCGTGGTCAAGAGGCCGACATCGGGTGACGGAAAGGGGTAGGCGTGGCGGACCAGCTCGAACGACTGGAACGCGAGCTGATGCTGCTCGCCAGAAGCCGGTTGATGATGCCGCGCGAACGGCACGGCGACCACGGCTACCACCTGGAGCGCTCGGCCTACCTCCTGCTCTCCCGGCTGGAGGCCGAAGGCCCGATGACCATCGGCCGGCTCGCCGAGTGCTTCCAGCTCGACGTCTCCACCGTCAACCGACAGTCCGCCGGCCTCCTCCGCCAGGGTCTGCTGGAGCGCATCCCGGACCCGGACGGTGGACTCGCCCGCAAACTCCGCATCACCCCCGCCGGTACCGAGGACCTCACCGCCGACCGCCGAATGCGCCGATCCCGCCTCGGCCGCGCCCTCGCCGGCTGGAGCGCCGAGGAGATCGCCGGCTTCGAGGCCGCGCTGACCCGCTTCAACCAGGTGATGGAGCAGGAGGAGGGGCGCGACTGGCCGCGCCGGGAGCCGGAGGGGTAGGGGTCGGCAACGCCTCCCGGGGTACGGCCTGGGCCCCCCGAACGCGGAAGTGCCCGGCCCGCCGAGTGGCGGACCGGGCACCTCAGGTGGTGCGACTGGCTCAGATGTTCACACCGTGGGCGCGCAGGTAGGCGACCGGGTCGATGTCGGAGCCGTAGTCCGGACCGGTGCGGACCTCGAAGTGGAGGTGCGCGCCGAAGGCGTTGCCGGTGGCACCGGACAGGCCCAGCTGCTGGCCCGGGGTGACGGTCTGGCCGGCCGAGACGGACAGCGAGGACAGGTGGGCGTACTGGCTGTACTTGCCGTCGGCGTGGCGGATCACGACCTGGTTGCCGTAGGCGCCGCCCCAACCCGCGGAGACGACCTCGCCCGAGCCGATGGCGCGCACGGTGGTGCCGGAGGCGACCGGGAAGTCCACGCCGGTGTGGTAGCCGGAGGACCAGGCGCTACCGGCCTGGTGGTACGCGGTACCCATGGCGTCGTTGGCCACCGGGGCGACGAAGCCGGAGGCGGACGGGGCCTTGGCGGCGACCGGAGCCTTGGCGGCGGCCGGGGCGGCAACGGGCTTCGGGGCCTCAGGCTTGGCGGCCTTCGGCTTCGGGGCCTCCTGCTTGGCGGCGTCGCCCTGCAGCGCCAGGTGCTGGCCGGGGAGGATCAGGTTCGGGTTGTCGCCGATCACCGCGCGGTTGGCGGAGTACACGGCCTGCCAGCCGCCGTCCACGTCGTGGGACTTGGCGATCTTGAACAGGGTGTCACCGCTGACCACGGTGTAGGAGGCGGCCTGCTGCGCCGGCTTGGCGACGGGCTTCGGGGCCTCCTGCTTGACCTCGGCCTTGGGCGCGGCGGCCACCGGCTTCGGGGCGGCGGGCTTCGGGGCGGCGG
>NZ_SRID01000454.1 GCF_004684805.1 Streptomyces palmae | reverse complement strand
GGTCGAGACCTGGGGGGCGGGACGGGTCGAAAGGCGTATCCGAGACACGGCCGCGAGTCTATGGCGGCCGTCGTCCGGACGGCGTGAGCGGGCGCACCGGGGGTGAGCTGCGAGAGCGCGACGCAGCACGCAGGGCAAACGGAATTTGAGCTGGCCCAGGAATCCGCTAGAGTTCAACACGTCGCCGGGACGCGGAAGCGCTCCGGAGACAGAGATCAACCTCGGGCTGGCCCGGGAGAGATCTGTGCGGACGTGGCTCAGTTGGTAGAGCATCACCTTGCCAAGGTGAGGGTCGCGAGTTCGAATCTCGTCGTCCGCTCGAAGTGGGGGATTCCCGTTCCCCACGGTTGGTGGAGTGGCCGAGAGGCGAGGCAACGGCCTGCAAAGCCGTCTACACGGGTTCAAATCCCGTCTCCACCTCTGCGGACGATTAGCTCAGCGGGAGAGCGCTTCCCTGACACGGAAGAGGTCACTGGTTCAATCCCAGTATCGTCCACTGGATCCCATCGGCGCCCTTGTCGGGCTCCGGTACGGTCCCCCGCGCGATTAGCTCAGCGGGAGAGCGCTTCCCTGACACGGAAGAGGTCACTGGTTCAATCCCAGTATCGCGCACGCACGCCACGATCGCCTTCGGCGGTCGCGGTCTCGCGGACGATTAGCTCAGCGGGAGAGCGCTTCCCTGACACGGAAGAGGTCACTGGTTCAATCCCAGTATCGTCCACACCGATCGACCAAGGGCCGGAGCTTTCGCTCCGGCCCTCAGTCATGTGCTCAGGAGGAGAAGAGCATGTGGCCGAAGCCGCGACGGTGACCGTGGCCGCCGTGCCCGTGGTGGCTCTGGTGCGAGGCGCCCCAGGCGGGGGCGGGGGGCGCGGCGGGGTACGCCTGCGGCGGAGGCGCGGCCTGCGTCCACTGCGCCTCGAACTGGGTCAGCGCCTCCAGCTCGCCATAGTCCAGGAAGATCCCCCGGCAGCCACTGCACTGCTCGATCTGGACGCCGCTGCGGTTGTAGGTGTGCATCGGCGCATGGCACTTGGGACACTGCATGGTCCGCTCAACTCCTCAGACATCGGACATTCGTACCCGGAGGGAACTTCCTCGCGGGTACGCGGAGTTCACCCTACGACGACCCGGGTGAGCTGGGCGATACGGGCACAGGCCGTGACCATCGCCCGCTCCGCCTCGTCCAGCTCCCGGCGTGCGGTGGTGGCCTTGGCCAGCGCGGTGGCCGCGGTCTGCACGGTGAGCGCGCGGGCCGGTTCGTCCAGCTCGCGCCAGGGGTCCCCGGCGGGCCGTACGGCGGGGCCGCCGGCCGCCCGGTAGGCGTCGAGGAAGCGGGTCCACTCCCCGGCGGCGAGCAGCCCGGTGGCGTACCAGGCCGCGGGCCGGGCCAGATCCCAGACCGGGTCGCCGAGCCCCAGGTCGTCCACGTCGATCAGCAGCCAGGGCCCGTCCGGGGCGGGGTGCCGCACCAGTTGCCCCAGGTGGAGGTCGCCGTGGCAGACGATGTCGGTCCGCGGCATCGGCGCCTCCGCCCGCGCCCAGGCCGGCAGCCCCGCCCAGGCCCGGAAGACGGCCTCGGCGGCGTGGTTCGGGGCGGGGTCGGGATCGCCGGGGGCGCCGGGCCGCCGCGGCTGGGGGTCGGTCCTCGCCGAAGGGCGGCCGGTGATGGCGGCGCGCAGCCGCGCTATCGCCCTGGCCGCCTTCGCCGGGCCGCGCATCGCCGGGAGGGGGCCGGGCAGCTGGTCCACCGGCAGTCGGTGCAGGCGGGCCAGCAGCGTTCCGGCCGCCTCCCAGGGAGCGTCCTCGGGGTGGTCGGCGCTGACCGGCGCGCCGTACGGCCACAGGGTCACCGCTCGTCCCTGCGGGAGGGCGCCGGGCGCGGGGTCCAGCGGGGCCAGCAGTACCCCGGCGGCCAGGGGGTGCGCGGCCACCCGCAGCCGTGCCAGCAGTGCGGCCGACTCCCCCGGTTCGGCGGGCCCGCCGGCACCGCTCGGGGGGTGCCCGGACGCCTCTCCTCCCGGACCACCCGCATCACCCGCTTCGGCCGGGTCCGCCGGGCCCTGGCCGGTGGCCGAGGGGCGCGGGCCGGTGCCCGGGGCGTGGGCCTTGGCGACCACCGGTCCGCAGCGGACCACCGTGCCGTCGGCCCGGTCGGCCAGCACCGTCACCTCGGGGCCCTCCACGGGCGGCTGGGACAGGCGCCGCGGCAGCGCCCGGAGGTCCGCTCCGGCGGGAGCGGCGAGTTGGTGCAGCGGGTGCGCCGGGTGCGGCCGGCGGGGGTGGCGGTCGGCGGCCCGCCGGGCGGCATCCGCCAGTCGGCGGAGGCCGGGCGCGGAGAGCCCGCTCACGCCGGTGGGGGAAAGCCGCTCGGCCGAGGGGTGCGGTCCCGGCGGCGGCTCGACGGGGTCGACGGCGCGCTTCCCGCCAGGGGACGGGTCCGGTCCTGCTGCTGCCACGCTCAGCCCCTGTCGTACGGCTCCACCGGCGTTGTACGCCGCTCACCTGGCCGGATCCTAACGCCGCCCAGGGATCCCCACCCGGCGGCGACCCTGCGCGATCTCCGGGGAGGCGGCCGCCCGGGGGAGCCGGCCGGTGGAGCGGGCCGGGTGGGGCGGCCGGCGGTATCGCCGCCGGCCCTCGGTCCCAGGGGCATCGGTCGTCGGTCGTCGGTCATGTCATCGGCCGCGGGCCGGAGAGGGGCGTACGGGGTGGCTCGGGCCGGTAGAGGCGCCTGGCACGGCACGGTGGGCTGGCGCTCGCATCCGACCGGAGGCCACACGGCGCGATGCCCGGGCAGCTCCCCAGCTACCCGGGCATTCGTGCCGTCCGCCGCACCCCCGTCCCCACGGGGTTGATGGCCGGAAGTCCCTGGGTCCAGGCCGCTCTCCTGGACCCTGGGCGCTCAGCGCCCCAGCACTTCCGCCACGGACGACGCTTGGATGACGACGGCTTCCCAGCCGCCGAACGCGACAGCGAGGAGAGCCGCCACCGGCATCGCCATCGCCACCGCGACCAAGGGATGGCGAGTGCCGGGCCGCTGACCGCCGAACGTGTCGGCGCCCTCGCGCCCACGCGCCCCACGGACCGTGCGTGCCACGGTGTCCGCCATCGCCCCGCCTCCTGTCAGGTTGGCAGCGGCGAGCGTCTGACCTCGGGGGACGAGTGCTGCCACCCGCCGCTTGGACTCAACATTAGGCGGACCGGTCGGTCCCGGCGTCATGCCTTCGTACCGATTGCCGGGCCTCCATGAGGATGACGTCTCCGGGGGCGGAATACTCCTCTGGGTGGAGACACCCCCTCAGGGATTGCGGGTCATCCCTGAGTACGGCCCTCGCGAAACCCCGCACGCGGGACGGCGCGCCCTTGCGGCCCCGGACTCTGGACCACCTCCCCCGGCCTGCCCGCCTGCGGCCCTCGGCGAGCCCAGGGGCCCGGGGTCCGGATGCCTTGGTCAGGGTGCCCGGGGTCCGGGTGTCCAGGGAGGAAGCCTGCCCGCGCACCCGCACGCTTCGGCGAGGAAGCCCCTGCCGTCCCGCTCCCCACCCCCTCGCAGCGGGCGATGGCGAAATCCCGTACCGGGAGGAATCGCGACTCTTCGGGCCGTGGATGGCTCCCGCCGCTCGCCACCGCGGGCGCCGGAGCCCGCTCTCCGAGCCGCCCCGCACCGGAACTCCGGCTTCACTCCCCCTCGCCAGGGTGACTTCCCTCACTTCGGGCCGGGCGCGCCGCCCGGTCATCGGCGCCCTCGGTGTCACCCCTCGTAGCGCCCTCCGATCCGCCCCGGTCGGCTCCCCGGCCGTGCCCGCACACCGTGGCGCGGTGCCGGTCGCGGGCCCAATCGCCCTCTTTGGGAGGCGGGTTGGCGCGGCGTGTCCGGCGCGGCGGCGCACCGTCGCGGGCCGCCGCGCGTTTCACCCGCCGGGCGCCCGCCGTTGACAAAGCGTCGGCCGACGCATGCGCCGCCTCGCAGCGCGACGGGCCGTCAATCCGTAAGCTGTGGCACGTCAGACGCAAGGAGTGGGGCCTCCCCACCGGAGGCAGGGGACGGACATGGCGATGATGCGGCTCCGGCGCGAGGATCCGCGTGTCGTCGGCTCGTTCCGTCTGCACCGGCGGCTGGGCGCGGGCGGTATGGGCGTGGTCTACCTGGGCTCCGACCGGCGCGGCCAGCGGGTGGCGCTGAAGGTGATCCGGCCCGATCTGGCCGAGGACCAGGAGTTCCGTTCGCGGTTCGCGCGCGAGGTGTCGGCGGCGCGGCGGATCCGCGGCGGCTGCACGGCCCGGCTGGTGGCCGCCGACCTGGATGCCGACCGGCCGTGGTTCGCCACCCAGTACGTACCCGGCCCCTCGCTGCACGACAAGGTGAACGAGGACGGCCCGCTGCCCGCCGCCCAGGTGGCGCAGATCGGTTCCGCACTGGCCGAGGGCCTGTTGGCGGTGCACGACGCGGGAGTGGTCCACCGCGACCTGAAGCCCTCGAACATCCTGCTGTCCCCCAAGGGGCCGCGGATCATCGACTTCGGTATCGCCTGGGCGACCGGCGCCAGCACCCTGACGCATGTGGGCACCGCGGTCGGCTCCCCCGGGTTCCTCGCCCCCGAGCAGGTGCGCGGCGCGGCGGTCACCCCGGCCACCGACGTCTTCGCGCTGGGCGCCACGCTGGCCTACGCCTCCACCGCGGACTCCCCCTTCGGGCAGGGCAGTTCGGAGGTGATGCTCTACCGGGTGGTGCACGAGGAGCCGCAACTGCTCGCGGTGCCCGACGCGCTGGCGCCGCTGATCCACGCCTGCCTGGCCAAGGATCCGGAGGACCGACCGAGCACCCTCCAGTTGTCGCTGCGCCTGAAGGAGATCGCGGCGCGCGAGGCGCATGGGCAGGGGCCGTTGGACGCCCGCACCCCGGTCCCCCGGCAGCAGCCGGAGCGGCCGACCGGGAAGCGGGCAGACGCGTACGCGCAGCAGAGCACCG
>NZ_SRID01000453.1 GCF_004684805.1 Streptomyces palmae | reverse complement strand
CCCGCGGCCCCCTCACCATCCGCCGCCCCGTCCGCACCCGCGGTACCGACCGTCATCGCGGGCCCCAGCGCGCACCGCGATGCCGCGCTCCCCCACTCGAAACACCCGCATCACCAGCCCCACGCGCCCCACCCGCATGAGGAGACCGAGACCGATGGCTGAGTCGCCGCTCCAGATCGCCTATTCGCCGTGCCCGAACGACACCTTCGTCTTCCACGCCTGGGCCCACGGCCGGGTGCCCGGCGCCCCGGAGCTCGAGGTCACCTACGCGGACATCGACATAACCAACGGCATGGCCGAACGCGGCGAGTTCGACATCCTCAAGGTGTCCTACGCCGTCCTGCCCTGGGTGCTGGACGAGTACGCGCTGCTGCCCTGCGGCGGCGCCCTGGGCCGGGGCTGCGGGCCGCTGGTGCTCACCCGCGAACCGGAGGATCCGGCCGAGGGTCCCGCGGCGCTGACCGGCAAGACGGTCGCGGTGCCCAGCGAGCGCTCCACCGCCTATCTGCTGTTCCGGCTGTGGGCGGCGGACGTCGTCCCGGGCGGGGTCGGCGAGGTGGTGGTGCTGCCGTTCCACGAGATCATGCCCGCGGTGCGGGACGGCAAGGTGGACGCCGGACTGGTCATCCACGAGGCGCGCTTCACCTACCAGCGGTACGGGCTGCACAAGCTGGCCGACATGGGCGAGCACTGGGAGGCCACCACCGGGCTGCCGATCCCGCTCGGCGCGATCATCGCCAAGCGGTCACTGGGCGCGGAGCGGCTGCGGGCCCTGGCCGAGGCCGCCCGTACCTCGGTACGGATGGCCTGGGACGACCCGGCGGCGTCCCGCGGCTACGTCCTGGAGCACGCGCAGGAGATGGACCCGGCGGTCACCGACCGGCATATCGGGCTCTATGTGAACGAGTTCACCGCCGACCTGGGCGAGGACGGCTACGCCGCGGTGCGCGGCCTGCTGACCCGCGCCGCGGCCGAGGGCCTGGTACCTCCCCTGGCTCCGGACATGCTGGAGTTCGTCTGAGTCTGAGACTGAGTCCGAGATCGGGAGCTGGGACCAGCGGCTGGCGGCCGGCGGTGGACGTTCGCGTGCGGCCGAAAACCGACCACTGGGTCCGACCGCCGAGGGCTGAGGAGTGATGGGTTGGCGACCGTGGGACGGCGACTGGCGGTCGGTGCACGGTCGCTGACGGGTCGGCGGCCCGCGGTCCGCACTCCGGTCGGACTCCAGTCGAGGTCAGGCCCTGCTCGACTGGCGAGGCGCCCCGCGGGACGGGACTGCCCCGTACGACAAACAGGACCGGCCGGAGCCGGTCCGAGCCCTCATGGGCCCGGACCCCGCTCCGGCCGGTCCTCGTCTTCGGTACGCGGGCGTCTCCGCGTCTCAGACGTCTCAGGCGTCTCAGACGTCCAGCTGGTCGGCGACCGCGCGCAGCATTCCGGCGATCTTGGAACCCTGTGCCTTGTCGGGGTAGCGACCGCGCTCCAGCTGCTGGGTCACGTTCTCCAACAGCGTGGTGAGGTCCTGCACGATCGAGGCGAGTTCGTCCGGCTTGCGGCGCTGGGCGGCGGCGACCGAGGGGGTCGGCTCCAGGACGATCACGGAAAGCGCCTGGTCACCGCGGTTTCCAGCGACGACACCGAATTCGACGCGCTGACCTGGTTTCAGTGAGTCCACGCCCGCCGGCAAGACCGAGGAGTGCACGAAGACGTCGCCCCCGTCATCGCGGGAGAGGAAGCCGAAGCCCTTCTCACTGTTGAACCATTTGACTTTGCCGGTAGGCACGTCTGTCCTCGTCCTCGTCGCTCGTCGGAATCACGGAAAAACAGCTCTGGATAGCACTACAGCGGGTCAGTGACCCGCCACACCACCAAGGCTAATGGTCCGGAGCCTGGTGACAAGACGTACCTGGGTGGTTCCTGCGTGCTTTCGACCTACCCTGGTGCGGTGAGTGACACACCTCGACCCCAGGACAGCGCCCCCGGAGACGGGCTGATTCGGATCGGCGTCATCGTCTTCGTGATCGGAGCGGTGGCCACCATGGCCACCGTCGCCCCGCTGCTGCTCGGCGCGGATCCGCTTCCCACCGCCGCCTACCTGGTCAGCATGCTGATGGGCGTGGGCTTCGCGCTGGCCGCCGCCGGAGTACTGCGCTCGATCGCGGTCCAGCGCCGTCAAGCCAGGTCGGCGCTGGCCGAGACCTCTCCGGACGCCGCCACGACATAGCGTTCCAGCCAGGCCGGGAAGGCCGTGAGGTCGGGCAGCACCACATCGGCTCCGGCGGCGCGCAGCTCCTCCGCGTCGCAGGGCCCGGTGGCCACCGCCACCGACACCGCGCCGGCGGCACGCGCCCCGCGCACATCGCCGGTGTGGTCGCCCACGTACACCGCGGCCCCGTACTCGCGCAGCGCCTCCGCCTTGGCCTCCGCCCACAGCCAACCGACCACCGCGTCCGGCTCGATGCCCAGGTGGGACAGGTGCAGCTTGGCGTTGGGCTCGTGCTTGGCGGTCACCACGACGGCCCGCCCGCCCAGCCGCCGCACCGCCGCCACCGCCTCGTGCGCCCCGGGCAGCGCGGGGGTGGGAGGAACGGCCACCTGCGGATAGATCGAGCGGTAGAGGTCGCCCACCTCCGCGATCCGCTCGGCCGGGAACCAGTTCGCCAGCTCCCGCTCCAGCGGCGGCCCGAGCCGGGTGATGGCGAGTTCGGCGTCGATGAAGACACCGGTGCGCGCCGCGATCTCCTCGTACGCCGCCTTGATGCCGGGCCGGGAGTCGATCAGGGTCATATCCAGGTCGAAGCCGACCGTGATGGGGTTCGCAGCCATGCCGGCCATTCTGTCTGTCCACGATGCGGACGGGACGGGGCGGGCGGCCTTCGGTCGACCGGGGCGGAAAAGGCTCCCGGGGCCATCGCCGTCGGAGCCGCTCGGTATTCGGTCAGCCCTGCCAGCCCTGCCAGCCCTGTCAGCCCTGGCCGCGGCGGCGGGAGCGCCAGATCAGGAAGAGGACGGAGACCACGGCCGCGGCGCGGACCACCACCGGCCAGGTGCCCCGCACCACGCCGCCCAGTCCGTGCTCGGGGATCGGCTCGCCCCACCGCCCGTCCAGCCGGCCCCACACCCAGACCATCGCGCCGCCGGCGACCAGGCCGGGCAGCACCAGCACGGCCATCTTGGCCTCACCGGGGCTCAGCTTGCCCAGGTAGTAGGCGATCACCCAGCCGAAGGCCAGCAGGATCACATTGCCCAGCAGGGCGCCCGCGGTCAGCAGCACGATGGACACGGCCAGCATGGGACCCACCGAGAGGCCCCGGCCCCCGCCGGACCCCTCGGCCTTGGCGCGGCGGCCGAGGACCCGGCGCAGCACGCCGCGGCGCGCGCCCCGTCCGCCGCCGCCCTCGTTCCCGGCGGCGTCCGGCCCCGCACCGGCGGCCTGCCCGGTCCCGTCCTGCCCTACGCCGTCCTTCGTCCCGTCCTGGGCGGTGTCCCGGCTACCCGGGGGCTTGAGCAGCTCGGCGATCTCGATGCCGCCGGTGAAGCCCTCCACCGCCCCGAAGGGGGTGTCGCCGCGCTGGGAGAACGGCCCCGCGTCCATCCGCCACCAGTCCGGGTTGGACTCCCGGATGGTCAGCTCGTCCTCACCCGCCAGATGCGGCGGCGACGCGCCCTGCGGCCGGTCCGGGGCGGGGTCCTTGGTTGATTCGGAGTCGGTGCGCGGCCCCGGCACCGCCTTCCCCGTCAGCCCGCTCCGTTCCGCGAGCCCGGCCAGCCGCTCCCGCGCGGTACGGGTGAGCTTGCGCGCGGCGGCCTCCTGCGGGCCGGACGGCTGGGTGGCGGCGGTACGGGAGGTGTCAGAGGTGCCGGACGTGCCGGGGACGGCCGCTTGGGGGGCCTGGGCCGCGGAGCCGGTGGGGCCGCCCGGAGCGCTGGGCGCGGGCGCCTCGGACTCGGCGGGGCGCGCACCCGGCACCGCGGGGCCGGCGGCACGGGGGGTGCCTCCCCCGGGGGCGCCGCCACCGGTCGGGCGGGCGCCCGAGGCCGCGGCGGGCGAGGCGGCCGGACCCGCACCGTTCGCGCCCGAGCCCGTGCCACCCGACCCGCCCGGGGCCGGGTCCGCCGCGCCGGCATCCGGGCCGCCCGCGCCCGAGTGGTCCGCGCCCGCGCCCGGGCGGTCCGTACCGTAGGCCGGCGGCTCGGCGGGCCCTGCTCCGTACGCGGCACGGGCGGCACTCGCCGCGCTCTGGGCGCCGGCCTCGCTCACCACCTCGGTCGGGGTGCCGAGGCGGCCGAGGATCCGCTTGACCCCCGCCTCGGTGCGTCCGCCCGAGCCCGCCGCGGCCCGCTGCTGGTCGATCTCGGCGCGCAGTGTGGCGACCAGCCGCATGCGGTCGCGGGACGGCAGCCCACACTGCTGGGCCAGGTCGCCGACCTGGCTCAGATAGTCGTATACGAGCCGATCGCTTTCGATCCCCACCAAAACCCCCGCGGAGGCGCACCGTTGGTGTCCCGCGTCCCGGAACCGTTCGACGGTACCGCGCCGGTCCTCGGCGGCGCGGCTGTCCACGCCCCCGACACCCGTCCTGACCACCCGCTAATGTGGGTCGAATGACCACCTCGCGGACCCCGCGGACGCCCCGGACTCCGGGCGCGCCGGGGACAGGAAGCGAACGGAACGGCGGACGGAAGGCCGGTCGCGGCGGCGACGCCGCCCCGCCGCGCACCCTCGCCGAGGAGCTCCGCGCCCGCCCCGACGGTGCCCTGGCAGCACTGCTGCGCGCCCGCCCCGACCTGCTGTCCCCGGTCCCGGGCGACCTGACCCAGCTGGCCACCCGGGCCGGTACCCGCGCCTCGGTGATACGGGCCGTGGAGCGCCTGGACCGCTTCGCGCTGCAGACCGCGGAGGCGCTGGCCGTCGCCCCCGACCCCTGCGACTACGCCACCCTGCGCGCGCTGATGACCGGCGACCGCCCCGCCC
>NZ_SRID01000452.1 GCF_004684805.1 Streptomyces palmae | reverse complement strand
GCCCACGGGCGGGGTGGGGCGGAGCCGACCAGACACTTCGGCCGCCGTCAGGCACCCCGCTCCGCGCAACCCGCCGCCGGGTCGGCGATCCGGGTGAGCAGGGAGATGAGCTGCTCGCGCTCCTCCGCGGTGAGTGGCGCGGTCAGCTCGTCGTTCGCCTCGTCCCCCAGCTTCTCGGTGCGGCGCAGCCGTCGCTTGCCGGCGTCCGAGACGGCGATGGCGTTCTTGCGCCGGTCCTTGGGGTCCGGGCTGCGGGTGACCAGCCCCTCCGCCTCCAGGTCGCCCACGATCCCGACCATGTCCTTGGGATCGATCCGCAGGCTGCGTCCCAGCTCCGCCTGGGAGAGGGGGCCGAGCTCGGCCACCGCGGAGAGCACCGCGTGATGCATCATGCGCATCCCCTCCCGGGCCAGCGCCTCGGCGACCAGCCGGTGGCCACGGGCCGCGGCGCGGCCCAGCAGCCAACTGGGGAGGGTACGGATCCGGGTAGGAGCGAACGGGGTTTCGGCCATGATCCCAGTCTACCCGGAAACCATTGGACACCCCAATGAAACTGGGTTTACCGTTGGGCATCCCAACGATCCCTGGAGGTGCTGGTGCGTCGCGTCCGGTTCCATGAGTACGGCGGTCCCGAAGTGCTGCGGATGGAGGAGGTGGAGGTTCCCGAGCCCGGCCCCGGCGAGCTGCTGGTGGACAACGAGGCGATCGGCGTCACCCTGCCGATGGTCCGCAAGGTGCGCGACGGGGGCGTACCGCTGCCCGGCGTGCTGGGCGGCGAGGTGGCCGGGCGGGTGGCCGCGCTCGGCCACGGGGTGACCGGTTTCGCGGTCGGCGACCGGGTCACCGCGCTGTGCTTCCGCGACTCCTACGCGGAGCGGTCCGTGGTGCGTGCGGCGATGGCCACCCCGATCCCGGACGGCGCCGGCGCCGCGGATGCCGTGGCGCTGGTCCGCGGCGGCCTGGTGGCG
The DNA here is from genome assembly GCF_004684805.1 of Streptomyces palmae. Classification (GTDB taxonomy): domain Bacteria; phylum Actinomycetota; class Actinomycetes; order Streptomycetales; family Streptomycetaceae; genus Streptomyces; species Streptomyces palmae. The sequence goes on along the minus strand of NZ_SRID01000452.1, from coordinate 4,012 downwards.
CTCGGCGCCCACCACGCGGCTCGCCCGGAGCCCGGGGAGTCGGTCCTGGTCACCGCCGCCGCCAGCGGGGTCGGGCATCTGGCGGTGCAGCTGGCCAGGGAGCACGGCGCCTCCCGGGTGGTGGCCGCCGCCGGCTCCGCGGACAAGGCGGAGTTCCTGCGCGGGCTCGGAGCAGACGAGGTGATCGGCTACGACCGGCTCACCGGCATCGAGCCGGTGGACATCGTGCTGGACGCGGTCGGCGGCGAGCTGCTCTCCCCCGCCGTCGCCGCGCTCGCCCCGGGCGGGCGGCTGGTCGCCTACAGCTCGGGCGGCGGCACCCTGTCGGCGTACGACCTGCTGGTGGGCGGCAAGTCGGCCATCGGGTTCCAGATGGCGCAGGTGGCGATGAGCCGGCCCGAGCAGGTGGAGCGCTGGCGCCAGGAGTTGTGGAGGTTGGTGGCCGAGGGGCGGCTGCGGCCGATGGTGCACGCGGCGCTCCCCTTGGCCGAGGCGGCCACCGCTCACAAGATCATCGAGTCCCGCGCCAACACCGGGAAGGTGGTGCTCGTCCCCTGAGGGAAGTGGCGCCGCGAGGGGTCGGCGCCACCGGTGAGGTCGGGGCGGTTTAATTCCGAGCGGAGATGGGGGCACCCCCGCTACGGTGCGCCCGTGACGCCTGAAGACGCCGTGGACACTGACGGATTCCTGATACGCCGGGCCGAGGCGGCCGACGGCGGCCCCGTGGCGGAGGTCTGGCTGCGCTCCTACGATGCCGCGCTGCCCACCGTCCGCCGGGCCCACAGCGATGACGCGGTCCGCGCGTACATCACCGAGGTCGTGGTGCCCGCGCAGGAGACCTGGCTCGCCGAGCGGGACGGCTCCGTGGTCGGGATGATGGTGCTGGACCAGGACTGGCTCAGCCAGCTCTACCTGGCCCCCGACTGGCGCGGCAAGGGGCTCGGCGACCGCTTGGTGGCACTCGCCAAGGAGCGCCGGCCGGACGGCCTCCAGCTGTGGACCTTCCAGGTCAACGGACCCGCGCAGCGCTTCTACCAGCGGCATGGCTTCGTCGAGGTGGAGCGCACGGACGGGCGGGACAACGAGGAACGCGAACCGGACATCCGCTACGTGTGGCGGCCCACAGCCGGCGACACCCCGCACCCCTGAACGGCGGAGCCCGGAGCCCTGACCGGTGACGCGACGCTCCCGGCCCTGTCCGGCGGCGCCCCGCAACCCTGAACGGGCCCCCGCGCCTGTACGCGGTGGCGAACCCGACCTGTGAGGCGCCCCCCGGCCTCGGCCGGCGACACCCCGCACCCCTGAACGGCGGAGCCCGGAACCCTGACCGGTGACGCGACGCTCCCGGCCCTGACCGGCGTCGCCTCGCGGCCCGCACCCCGCAACGCCCCACGACCCTGAATGGCGGAGCCCCCGCCCCCGTACGCGATGGCGCGCAGCCGACCTGTGGGGTGACGCCCCGCGGTCTAGACTCGGCAGCGAACCGTGGACCCGAACGACACGGCCCGCGGACCGAACGACACGACCCGCGGTCGGCCCCGACCGCCCCCGCATCCGGCGGACGGCCCCTGACTCGCCGTCCGCAGCCCCGGGCCACTGAAGCCCGCGTCCGGCCCCGATCCGCGGGGCCTCGCCTCGACCACTTACCCATCACCCAAATGGCGCATTTCTATGGAAATGTGACGCACGGTCCTTGTGAGGTGGTGACCCACCCGGGAGACTTCGGGTCGGCGCACTCGGGACGTGGGATGTCTTGATGTCCAGATGTCATTGACCAGATGTCGTTGAAGGGTCGGTCGGCCATGACGTCAGATCTTCGTGCTCGTTCCAGAAGACCACGGTGGCGTCACGCCTGGGTGATAGTCGCCGCCACCCTGCTCGCCCTCCTCCCTCTTCCGGTACGGGCCGTGGACGTCGACGATTCGGCGTCCACGGCCCGTACCGGCTTCGAACAGCAGGTCCTGTTCAAGTCTGCCCAGGAGGAGGGCTATTCCTGCTTCCGTATTCCGGCGATCGTGCGATCCACCGACGGCACCCTGCTGGCCTTCGCCGAGGGCCGGGTGAACAACTGCGGCGACGCCGGCGACATCGACCTGGTCCTCAAGCGCTCCACCGACGGCGGTCGCACCTGGGGCCCGCTCCAGGTGATCGACGAGGGGGCCGGCGACACCCATGGCAACCCGGCGCCGATCGTGGACACCCGCACCGGGCGGATCGTGCTCGCCAGCACCTACAACACAGGACGGGACGACGCGCAGAGCTGCGCCGTGCCCTGCGACCGCTCCCCGCACTTCCAGTACAGCGACGACGACGGCCGCAGCTGGTCCAGCCCGCGCGATCTGAGCGACTCCATCATGCCCCCGGACTGGAACTCCTGGTACGCCACCGGCCCGGTGCACGGCATCCAGCTCACCCGCGGCCCGCACCAGGGCCGTCTGGTCTTCAGCGTCAACAGCGAGACCTGGGACGGCACCCGGGTGTCCGCGAACCACGCCGGACTGGTCTACAGCGACGACGGCGGCGACACCTGGCAGATCGGCGCCGTGGACAGCTGGCCCGTCTCCGACGACGGGACCTTCCGCCAGAAGCCGGAGGAGATGACCCTGGTGGAGCGTGCCGACGGCTCCATCTACGTCAACGGCCGCGAGCAGGACGGTACGGATCTCGGCCACCGCGCCTTCGCCGTCAGCCGGGACGGCGGCGCCACCTTCGCCGCCCCCTTCCAGGCCATCCCCGACCTCTACACGCCCCAGGTGCAGGCCTCCATCCTGCGGCTGCGCAGCGAGGACCAGGACGGCTACAGCCGGCTGCTGTTCTCCGCGCCCGGCGACCCCGACCGGCGCCGCACCATGATGATCCGCTCCTCCTGGGACGAGGCGGCCAGCTGGGACGGCATCGACCGGGGCCGGGTGGTGACCACCGACTGGTCCGGCTACTCCGACATGGTGGCCATCTCCCATGACGAGGTCGGCCTGCTGTACGAGGGAGGGGCGGTGGACGCGCGCGACGAGATCCGCTTCGCCCGTTTCACCGAGGAGTGGCTCGGTCCCCGCAAGGCACCCGACCCGACCACCGAGGACCGGGCGGTGGGCGCCCGCCCGGCCCCCGTGCTCGGCGGAGCGGAGCGGACCGAGGGGCGGTTCGGCAAGGGGCTGGTCTTCGACGGCGTCGACGACGCGGTACGCCTGCCCTACCGCGCCCGGCTCCCGCTGGGCACCCGCGACTTCACGGTCAGCCTCTGGTTCCGCTATCGGGCCGCCTCGGGCACCCAGCCGTTCCTGTGGATGGGCGGGGTGGGCGACCGGCAGCCCCAGGTCTGGCTGCGCGGGGAGCCGTCCAACGGCCGGGTACGGGCGCTGATCACCACGGTGACCGGCACCGCGCCCCCCACCAGCGCCTCGGTCAGCGCCCCCGGGGCGTACAACGACGGGCAGTGGCACCACGCGGCGCTGAGGCGCGCCAACGGGCGGCTGAGCCTCACGGTGGACGGTGCCGCGCCGATATCCGTGGCGGACGTACCCGGCACCGTGAGCCGCACCTCTCCGTTCGGCGTCCATCTCGGCCAGTCCGTCGACGGCCGCACCCGGCTCACCGGGGCCCTGGACGAGGTCCGGGTCTACGGGCGGGCCCTGACCGACGCCGAGTTGCGGCACATCAGGGAGTTCAACGCGCTACTGGACAGCAAGGGCAGCGGGGTGGTGCTGCGGCTCCCGTTGGACACCCTGCGGCGAGGCCGCGGGTGACCACCGGCCGACGGGAAACCGCGGCTGATCGGCCGCGACAGGGCGGCCGCGCATGACCGGCGGAGACAGGGCCGCCACGGAACGACCGCGGCAAGGCCGCGGGAGACCAGCCGTGCACGGGACTGGGTCCCATCGGCGGCGACGAGACCGCGCGTGATCGGCGGCGGGCTGCGACCGGTGAGCGGGCCGGCGCCGCCCGCCCGGATCCGCACTCCACCACCTGGCCGACGCCGCCCGCCGGTGCGGCACGGCCCCCGCCCGGCCGGCAC
>NZ_SRID01000451.1 GCF_004684805.1 Streptomyces palmae | reverse complement strand
CCCACGCACCCAGCCGCGCAGCCTGCCCCCGCAACCCCTCCACCGAACGACCCGACACCACCCACGGCACCAACCCACCCACACCCGAAACACCCGAAACACCCGGAGTATCCGGAGCAGTAGCCGCCTCCTCGTCCTCTGCCGGAGCCTGCTCGACGATCACATGTGCGTTGGTGCCGCTGATCCCGAACGAGGACACCCCCGCCCGCCGCGGACGCTCACACTCCGGCCACTCCCGCGCCTGCGACAGCAACTCCACCGCACCCGACGACCAGTCCACGTGCGGCGAGGGCTCATCCACATGCAGGGTGCGCGGCAACACCCCATGCCGCATCGCCAGCACCATCTTGATCACACCCGCCACACCAGCAGCAGCCTGCGTATGACCGATGTTCGACTTCACCGACCCCAACCACAACGGCTCACGAACCGCGCCACGCCCCTGCCCATACGTCGCCAGCAACGCCTGCGCCTCGATCGGATCACCCAACGTCGTCCCCGTACCATGCGCCTCCACCGCATCCACATCACCCGCCGACAACCCCGCCTGCTCCAACGCCGCACGAATCACCCGCTGCTGAGACGGACCATTCGGCGCCGTCAACCCATTACTCGCACCGTCCTGATTGACCGCACTCCCCCGCACCACCGCCAACACCGGATGCCCGTTGCGCCGAGCATCCGACAACCGCTCCACCACCAACATCCCCACACCCTCAGCCGCACCCATCCCATCCGCAGCCGCCGAAAACGCCTTGCACCGCCCATCCACCGACAACCCACGCTGCCGCGAGAACTCCACAAAGAAGTCCGGCGTCGACATCACCGCCACACCACCAGCCAACGCCAAATCACACTCACCCGAACGCAACGCCCCCACCGCCCAATGCAACGCCACCAACGACGACGAACACGCCGTGTCCACCGTCACCGCCGGTCCTTCGAAGCCGAGGGTGTAGGCGATCCGTCCGGAGGCGACACTGGCGGCGTTGCCGGTGACGAGGTGGCCTTCGACGCTGCGGGGAACGGTGGCCATGGCCGGCACATAGTCGTGGCCGCTCATGCCGACGAAGACGCCGGTCCGGCTGCCGCGCAGCGAGGTCGGGTCGATGCCGGCCCGTTCGACGGCCTCCCAGGAGCTCTCCAGGAGCAGCCGCTGCTGTGGGTCCATGGCCAGCGCCTCACGCGGCGAGATGCCAAAGAACTCGGCATCGAACTCACCGGCCTCATAGAGGAAGCCGCCGGTGCGCGTGTACACCTTCCCCGACCGCGACGGGTCCGGGTCATAGAGGCCGTCCACATCCCAGCCGCGGTCGTCGGGGAACGCGCCGATCGCGTCGCGCCCCTCCGTGACCAGCTGCCACAGGTCCTCGGGGGAACCCACCCCGCCGGGGTACCGGCAGGCCATCGCCACGATCGCGATGGGCTCCTCCGAGAAGACCCTGGCCGTGCCGGGTGCCGTTGTTGCGGCGGTCTGCTTCCGCGATTCGTCGGTCAGCAGGGCGGCCAGGTGATCGGCGAGGGCGGCGGGGTTCGGGTAGTCGAAGACCAGGGTGGACGGCAGCCGCAGCCCCGTCGCGGAGTTGAGCCGGTTCCGCAACTCCACACCCGTCAGGGAGTCGAAACCGAGCTCCTTGAAGGGGAGTTCGGTACGGACCCGCTCGACTGTCTCATGGCCGAGCACCACGGCGGCTTCGGCACGTACGAGGTCCGAGAGGGCCTGGGTCCGCTCGCTCTGCGTCATCTCGGACAGCCGTTGCGCCAGCGGCAGCGCGGCCGAGGGAGTTCGCCGGGCAGTCGGGCCGAGCAAGGCGCGCAGGAGCGGGCTGACCGGTGTGGAGACGGCTGTCCGACGGAGTGCGGCAAGGTCCAGCCGGGCAGGTACGAGCACGGCCTCGCCACTACGGTCCGCGGCATCGAGGAGTGCCAGCCCCTGCTGACTGGCGAAGGGCAGGAGGCCGCTCCTGGCGAGCCGCTTGACGTCGGCGATGTTCAGGTGTTCGGTCATTCCGCTGCGCTCGGCCCACAGTCCCCAGGCCAGGGAGGCGGCGGGGAGGCCGTGGGCCCTGCGGTGCAGTGCCAGGCCGTCCAGGAAGGCGTTGGCCGCCGCGTAGCCGCTCTGACCGGCGACCCCGAGAGTCCCGGCGATCGATGAGAAGCACACGAACGCGGCCAGGTCGGCGTCGTAGGTGAGTTCATGGAGATGGAGCGCCGCGTCGACCTTGGCACGCAGCACCCGGTCCAGGCGCTCGGGTGTGAGGGATTCGATGGGCGCGTCGTCCAGCACGCCGGCGGCGTGGAAGACGCCGGTGAGCGGATGTTCCGCGGGCACGCTGCCCAGCAGTTCCGCCATGGACCGCCGGTCGGCGGCGTCGACCGCGGCGATGGCCACTTCGGCGCCGAGTGCGGTGAGTTCGGCGGCGAGTTCGGCGGCTCCTGCGGCGTCAGGTCCGGATCGGCTGGTCAGGAGCAGTCGGCGGACGCCGCGTGCGGTCACCAGGTGACGGGCGAGAAGGCCGCCGAGGGTGCCGGTGCCGCCGGTGATCAGCACGGTGCCCTCTGGCTCCAGCGGCTGCGGCACGGTCAGGACGATCTTGCCCACATGGCGTGCCTGGCTCACGAAGCGGAGGGCGTCCGGTGCCTGCCGTACGTCCCACGCCCGCACGGGCAGCGGGCTCAGGCTCCCGTCCTCGAAAAGGCCGACGAGTTCGGTGAGCATTTCCTGGATACGATCCGGGCCCGCGGCTTCGACCAGGTCGAACGCCCGGTAGTACACACCAGGCCGTTCCGTCGCGACCTGTTCCGCCTCGCGGATGTCCGTCTTGCCCATCTCGATGAACCGGCCGTCAGGCGCCAGCAGCCGCAGCGAGGCATCGACGAACTCGCGGGCCAGGGAGTTCAGTACGACATCGACGCCGCGCCCCCCGGTGGCTTCGGTGAAGCTCCGCTCGAAGTCGAGATCCCGTGAGGAAGCGATGCGCTCATCGGGTACGCCGAGCCCGCGGACGGCGTCCCACTTGGCCAGGCTGGCGGTGGCGAACACCTCGGCTCCCCAGTGCCTGGCCAGCTGGGTGGCGGCCATGCCCACTCCGCCTGCGGCGGCATGGATCAGCACGGATTCACCGGAGCGCAGTCCAGCGAGGTCTCGCAGGCCGTAGAAGGCGGTCAGGAACACCACCGGCACCGACGCCGCCTGGGCAAACGACCAGCCGGCCGGGATGCGGGCCAGCATGCGCTGGTCCGCCACGACCTCCGACCCGAAGGCACCGGTGCACAGACCCATGACCCGGTCTCCCGGCTTCAGGTGCCGCACCCCGGAACCGGTCTCGGTGACCACGCCCGCGGCTTCGGCACCGACGACGGCCTGACCCGGATACATGCCCAGGGCGATCAGGGCGTCCCGGAAGTTGACGCCGGCCGCCCGTACCGACACCCGAACCTGCCCCTCGGACAGCTCGGTCACGGCCTGTTCCGCCACGGCGAGTTCATCGAGGGTGCCACCCGGACCGGACTCGATCCGCCAGGCGGTGGTCCCAGCCGGCAGGGTGATCGCGGTGTCGGTGACCGTACGGGAGCGAGCGAGCCGTGGGGTCAGAACGGCGTCGCCCCGTACCGCGGCCTGCGGCTCGTCGCCGGCCAGTACGGCACGCAGGGCGGTCAGCGGCAGCGTTCCCTCCGCATCCACCAGGACGAACCGGCCCGGATGCTCTGTCTGCGCCGAACGGACCAATCCCCAGATCGCCGCATGGGCGGGGTCGGTGACGTCCTCTCCCTGCTCGGTGCCCACCGCGCCCCGGGTGACGAACAGCAGCCGAGCCGTGCCGAACCGCTCCTCGGCCAGCCATCCTCGCGTGACGGCGAGCGCATCGTGCACCGCCGCCGCCACGGCCTCTGGCGTACGGCCACCGGCGGGGCACTCCACCACGACCACCTGGGGCATCGCGTCCCCAGCGGCGAGGGAGGACAGGTCCGAACACCTCTCCAACGTCAGCCCGGCAGGCTGTCCCGTGAGGGACGGTTCCGCACTGCCGATCGCCGCCCATCGTTCGGGCGCGCCCGGAGCCTCGGGCAGTGCCGCCGGGCTCCACGCCACGTGGTAGAGCCAGTCGGCGGCCGAGGCGCCAGCGGGAACGACGGTGAGTTGCTCGAGAACAAGGGGCCGCAGTACCAGTTCCTCAGCCACCATCACCGGCGCGCCCGCACCGTCGGCCACTCGCACGGACACGGCTTCCGGGCCAGTACGAGTCAGGGACACCCGCAGCTCGGACGACGCGGCACCGTGCACGGTCACACCGGTCCAGGTGAACGGGAGCAGGGTCGCGCCAGACCCCTCCACCGCTTCCACGGCGGCCAGGTGCAGACCGGCATCGAGCAGGGCCGGATGCACCGCGAAACCCGCCGCACCGCCATCGGATTCCCGCGGCAAGGAGACCTCTGCGAAGAGCTCGTCACCACGCCGCCAGGCGGCCCGAACCCCGCGGAAGGCGGGCCCGTATTCATAGCCGAACTCCATGAGGCGGCCATAGACAGCATCGGGCCGCACCGCCTCAGCACCCGCCGGGGGCCAAGCCTCCAATGCCCCATGCCCGGTCGGCTCCGACTGGCTCACCGCGAGGGTGCCGGTGGCGTGCTGGGTCCAGGCCTCCCCGGCCCCCTCATGCCGGGAGTGGACCGTCACCGACCGCACACCCGCCTCATCCGCGGCTCCCACGGTGACCTGGAGCTGCACGGCAGCGGTCTCGGGCATCACCAGCGGGGCGTGCAGGGTCAACTCCTCCACCACCGGACACCCCACATCGGCACCTGCCCGCAACGCCAGATCCAGGAACACCGTCCCCGGCACGATCACCGTGCCCAACACCGCGTGATCAGCCAGCCAGGCGTGCGAGGCCAGGGACACCCTCCCCGTCAACACCCGCCCCTGGCCGCCGGCCAACTCCACCGCCGCACCCAACAACGGATGCTCCGCCGCCACCAACCC
>NZ_SRID01000450.1 GCF_004684805.1 Streptomyces palmae | reverse complement strand
GAGGTGGTGAGCGCGGGGCCGACTGAGCCGCGCCGGGGCCACCCGGGGCACCGGCTACTCCCACCGGGTGCCGGAGCGGAACGAAGGGGCGCGGGTGGCGGTTGAACGCCGTGAGGTCGGGGACGTGCGGCCCACGACCGCCATCCTCCGAGGGTTCGGGAAGGACACCCCATGAAGATCGGCATCATCGGCGCAGGCAATATCGGCGGCAACCTCACCCGGCGGCTGACCGCCATCGGCCATGAGGTCTCGGTCGCCAACTCGCGCGGCCCGCACACGCTGACCGCGCTCGCCGAGGAGACCGGGGCCGCTCCGGTCACCGTGACCGAGGCGGCCCGGGGCGCGGAGGTGGTGGTGGTCACCGTCCCCATGAAGAACGTCCCCGACCTGCCGTCCGGCCTCTTCGAGGAGGCCGCGCCCGGCGTGGTGGTCATCGACACCTGCAACTACTACCCCAAGGAGCGGGACGGCCGGATCGAGGCCATCGAGAACGGGCTGACCGAGAGCCGCTGGACCTCGCAGCACCTCGGCCACCCGGTGGTCAAGGCGTTCAACAGCACCTTCGCCCAGGACCTCCTGGAGCGGCCGCGCCCCAAGGGCGACCCGGAGCGGATGGCGCTGCCGGTCTCCGGTGACGACGCGGAAGCCAAGCGGACCGTACGCGCCCTCATCGACGAACTCGGCTTCGACACGGTGGACGCGGGCGGCATCGACGAGTCCTGGCACCAGCAGCCCGGCACCCCCGTCTACACCCTGCGCGCCGGGGTCGACGAGATCACCCGGGCACTGGCCGCCGCTCCTCGGGAGCGGCCCGCGGAATTCCGGGCATAGGGCCAGGCGGCAGCGCCAGGGGCGCCGCTCCTTCCGGGAGCGGCGCCCCGGCGGTGCGCGGGAGGGGTGGCCGCGTCTCTTATCGAGTGGGAGTGATCCGGTTTACCAGGTCCGAAGATCCCCGCCTCCTTATACTGAATCGGCTTGTCTCTGCTGATGAATCCGCCATCGCACGGGACGTGTTCGCCTGGTACACCTCAGGAAAGGAAGCATGTGAGCACACAGGCCGAGACATTCGAGTTTCAGGTCGAGGCACGTCAACTGCTGCAGTTGATGATCCATTCGATCTACTCGAACAAGGACGTCTTCCTGCGGGAACTCATCTCCAACGCCTCCGACGCACTCGACAAGCTCCGGTTGGAGTCGCTCCGGGGTACGGAGTTGCACGCCGACACCTCCGACCTCCACATCGAGATCGAGGCCGACAAGGAAGCGCGGACCCTGACCATCCGCGACAACGGCATCGGCATGTCCCATGCCGAGGTGATAGAGCTCATCGGCACGATCGCCAAGTCCGGCACCGCCCAGCTCCTCCAGGAACTCAAGGAGGCCAAGGACGCCGCGGCCTCGCAGGACCTCATCGGGCAGTTCGGTGTCGGCTTCTACTCGGCCTTCATGGTGGCCGACCGGGTCACCCTGCTGACCCGGCACGCCGCACAGCACCAGGGCACCCGCTGGGAGTCCAGCGGCGAGGGCACGTACACCATCGAAGCGGTCGAGGAGGCCCCGCAGGGCACCGCCGTCACCCTGCACCTGAAGCCGGAGGACGCCGAGGACCGCCTCTTCGACTACGCCTCCGAGCACAAGATCAAGGAGATCGTCAAGCGGTACTCCGACTTCATCACCTGGCCGATCCGCATGGCCACGGAGACCGCGCGCTCGGCGGCGTCCGCGGATACCGACTCCGCCGAGTCCGAGGCGGACGGTGCCGCCGCGGACGAGGGCGAGGGCGCCACTCGTCCCATGGAGACGCTCAACTCGATGAAGGCCCTGTGGGCCCGGTCCCGGGACGAGGTCACCGACGACGAGTACCACGAGTTCTACAAGCACATCAGCCACGACTGGAACGATCCGCTGGAGACCATCCGCATGCACGCGGAGGGCACCTTCGAGTACCAGTCGCTGCTGTTCCTGCCCTCCCAGGCCCCACCGGACCTCTTCCTGCGCGAGCGCAAGCGCGGAGTCCAGCTCTATGTGAAGCGCGTCTTCATCATGGACGACTGCGAGGACCTGATGCCGGAGTACCTGCGCTTCGTCAAGGGTGTCGTGGACGCGCAGGACCTCTCGCTGAACGTGTCCCGCGAGACCCTGCAGCAGGACCGCCAGATCCAGCTGATGCGCCGGCGCCTGGTCAAGAAGGTGCTGTCGACGGTGAAGGACATGATGTCCGAGCACCCCGACCGCTACGCCACCTTCTGGAAGGAGTTCGGCCGCGCCGTCAAGGAGGGGCTGCTGGACGACTTCGAGAACCGCGACGCGATCCTGGAGATCTCCTCCTTCCCCTCCACCCATGACGCGGAGGAGAGCGTCACCCTGCGGCAGTACCTGGACCGCATGAAGGACGGCCAGCAGCACATCTACTACATGACGGGTGAGTCCCGGCAGACCATCGAGAGCTCTCCGCACATGGAGGCCTTCCGGGCCAAGGGCTTCGAGGTGCTGCTGCTGACCGATCCCATCGACGAGATGTGGGTCGGTTCGGTGCCGGAGTTCGACGGCAAGCAGTTCCAGTCGATCGCCAAGGGACAGGTCGACCTCGACACCGAGGAGGAGAAGAAGGAGGTCGAGGCCGAGCGCGAGCGGCAGCAGAAGGAGTTCGCCGAGCTGCTGTCGTGGATGACGACCACGCTGAGCGAGAAGGTGAAGGAGGTTCGGCTCTCCTCGCGGCTCACCACCTCGCCCGCCTGCATCGTGGGCGACACCTACGACGTGACTCCGAACCTGGAGAACATGTTCCGCGCCATGGGCCAGGACATTCCGCAGATCAAGCGGATCCTCGAGCTCAACCCGGGCCACCCGCTGGTGACCGGGCTGCGTGAGGCGCACGGGAAGGGCGAGGACCCGGCCGCTCTGGAGGAGGTCGCCGAACTCCTCCACGGGATGGCGCTCCTCGCCGAGGGCGGCGAGCTGAGCGACCCCTCCCGGTTCATCACCCTGCTGGCCGGCCGGCTGGAGCGCACCCTGTAGTGCGGACAGCGGCACGCGGGGCGGACCTCGACGGTCCGCCCCGCGTGCCGCTGTTTCAGTTCAGGCCGTCACCTGACGAAGTCCTCGATGACCTTCGGAGGCCAAATGCCCGCGTCGAGCATGCCGGTGGAGAAGGCCCGGGAGACCAGGGCGGTCCGGTTGGGCACCTCGAACCTCCGCATCAGGCCGGTCACCCGGTAGTCGATGTTCTGGCGGCTGAAGTGCAGCCGGGAGGCCAGACGGAGGGTGGACTGACCGGCCGCGATCCCCTCCAGGATCCGGGCGTCGACCCGTGTGAGGACAGGCCGGCGGGGGCCCGCGGGCCCCTTCCTCTCGGTGTCCGGCGCGGTGCCCGGTGGGCACCGGACGACCAGCACCGCGGCGATGTCCGGTGGGCCGCCCCATACCGCGAAGGCGCTGAGGGTCACCGTGCACCCGGTGTCCGCCTGCTGCGTGACCGGCATCGGCGCGGCGAACTGCCGGCTGCTCCCGTCCACCAGGCGGGTGAGCTGCGGGGTCAGCCGCGCTCGGGCGCCGGGGGCAGCAGGTCCGGGAGGCGGCGGCCGCGGACATCGGCGGCCGGGCCGCCCAGTCGCCAGGAGAAGAACGGGTTCGCCTGCCGGACGACCAGGTCCGCGTCGAGGCTGGCCATGCCCACATCGCGGCCCGGGTCAGGTGGGGCGGCCGGTGCCGACCGCCCCACCTGGCGGGCCCTTGCGAGGGAGCTCCGGTTCACCCGGTGACCCCGTCGACGAGCTCCTGGATGGTGGGGTGTTCGCTGTCGATGGTGGAGGGCACCACCAGCCCCAGTTCGTCACCCAGCCGGGCGATGACGTCGATGAGCATCAGGGAGTCCATGCCCAGCACGAACAGGTCCTCGTCGGCCTCGGGCAGGCTGTCGGCGTCGCGCTGCAGCATGGTGGCGATCTGGCGCCGCAGGAAGTCCTCCACCAGCGTCCGCCGCTCCGCCTGGCCCGCGCCCAGGAAGCGCTGCCGCAGGTCGTCCTTCTCCTCCTGGTCTCCGGACGCGGACGGCGCGCGACGAGGCTCCACCCAGTGCCGCACCCGCTCATAGGGGTAGGTGGGCAGCGGGACGCGGCGCCGACCGGCTCCGTACCAGACCGCCCAGTCCACCTCGGCCCCATGGGTCCAGGCGCGGCCGAGGGCGTGCAGCAACGTGTCTCGTACCGAGGCCCCGCGGCCGGCGGGCGTCGCCAGGTCGATCGCGGTCAGGCCCTCCTTGGCGAGCAGGGCGGTCGACGGCCCTCCCTCGTCCTCCCGGACCGACCAGGTCTCCGGGGTCTCGGCCTCCGCGGGTTCCAGCCAGCAGCCGCTGGACCCCAGACTCACCGGAAGGTCCCAGGTGGCCGGCGAGCCCGGGGCGTCACCGTGGAGCAGGGCCAGCGCCTCCTTGAGGTCGAACACCCCGGCCAGGCAGCCGGCCACCACGCGGCCGATGCCCGAACCGCACACCGCGGCGGGCCGCACACCCGCCTCCTGGCAGGTCCGCCCCACGGCATAGCTGGTGACGAAGGCGGCGAGAGGGACGCCGCCGTCTCCGCCGAGCAGCCCCAGCGCGTCAGGGCCGCGGCCCGGCAACTCGGCCGCGCAGGCGTCGACAGCCGCCCGGAAGGGGGCCAGGGAACGGTAGAGGTCGGCCGCGTCCGGCACCGGACCGGTGGGGTCGGTGGCGACGAACGCGAAGTGGCCGGTGCCGCCCTCCGCCGGGGCGTCCATCACCCGGGCCGGGTCGGTGATCGCCAGTGTGAGGGCGGCGTCGTTGAGGTCCGCGCAGACCACGGCCCGCCGGTGGGCGCGGTGCCGGCGCCCGACCGCCAGGGTGTGGGCGACGGCCGCCAGGTCGAGTTCCGGGTGGCGCTTGAGGTGCCGCGCCAGCTCGTTGGTGGCCCGGGTCAGCGCCCGGGGCGTACGGGCCGAGACCAGCAGCAGTTGCGGCCCTGCCGGGGCCTCGGGGGCCGGGGC